>NC_013441.1:4902213-5208602 GCF_000024785.1 Gordonia bronchialis DSM 43247
AACGTGTTCTAGAAAATGACCCGTTCGTCGTGCTCCCGACGCCCGGTCAACGCGACAACGATGGGTCAGCCCGACTGCCCCGCCACCCACGCCATGTCCGGAGTGCGATCACCCGCCGGTGTCAGCGCCGACAACCGGTCGAGTTGCTCCGGCGACAACACCACGTCGACGGCCCCGAGGTTCTCCTCGAGATATGTCCGACGCTTGGTCCCGGGAATCGGGACCACGTCGTCGCCGCGCGCGAGCACCCAGGCCAGGGCGACCTGACCAGCGGTGGCACCCACCTCGTCGGCGATCGCGCCGATCTCGTCCACCAGCTTCAGATTGGCGTCAAGGTTGTCACCCTGCCACCGCGGCAATGTCTTTCGAAAATCCGCACCGTCGGCGACCTTTGCCGCGCCCGTGAGCATGCCGCGTCCAAGCGGGCTGTAGGGCACGATTGTCGCCCCGATCTCACGTGCCGCCGGCACATCCGACGCCTCGACGTCGCGGCTGAAGATGGACCACTCCGACTGCAGCGCGGCGATGGGGTGCACGGCGGCGGCCCGTCGTAGGGATTCCGCGTTCGCCTCCGACAACCCCAGATGACGAACCTTTCCTTCCGTGACCAGCATGCTCATCTCGAGCACGGTCTCCTCGATCGGCCTGGCCGGGTCCACACGGTGCAGGTAGTACAGATCGATGACGTCGACGCCGAGCCGGCTCAGCGAGGCCTCGACGGCGGAGCGCACGTACTCGGGCGATCCGT
Organism: Gordonia bronchialis DSM 43247; assembly: GCF_000024785.1. Classification (NCBI taxonomy): domain Bacteria; kingdom Bacillati; phylum Actinomycetota; class Actinomycetes; order Mycobacteriales; family Gordoniaceae; genus Gordonia; species Gordonia bronchialis. The sequence continues at coordinate 4,902,962 of NC_013441.1, forward strand.
TGACCCCGGAGGGGTAGCCGCTGTCCGGGTCGGTGACGATGCCGAATTTGGTCGCCAGCACGATGTCGTCGCGACGATCCTTCAGCACGGTCGCGAGCAGACGTTCGTTGGCGCCTCCGCCGTACATGTCCGCGGTGTCGAGCAGGTTGACGCCCCGGTCCAGAGCCAGGTTCAGCGTCGCCAGCGCCTCGGTCTCGTCGGCCGGACCATAGGCGAAACTCATTCCCATACAACCGAGTCCGAGGGGAGCGACGTCCATATCGCCGATGCGCCGGGTGTGCGTGAGTGATGCGGTCATGGTTGGGTTCTTCCTCCGTAGGTGGCGATCTTGTATTCCGTCGCGGCCAGCGACAGAGTGAGTTCGGCGATCTGACGACGGACGGTGTCACGGTGTTCGAGCAGCATCTCGAGCCGTTCGGCAACGGTGCCCTCACCCTGATCGACGAGTTCGACGTAGTGCTGCAGATCACGAATGGCCATCCCCGACAGCCTCATTCGGGACAAGAAGACCAGCCGTCGCACCGCGGCGTCGTCGTAGACCCGGTTGCCGACCGAATCGCGGGGAACGGTCACCAACCCGATCCGCTCGTAGTACCGCAGGGTGTGCGGCGAGAGGTCGAGCAGTTCCGCCGCCTCGGCGACACCCAGCGGTTCGGTGACCGCCGGCATGTCGACCAGTCGGTGGATCACCTCCACCGACATCGGGCCGTCGATCTCGCCGAGCGCCTCGAGCGCCCGCGCCATCAGGTGTTCTGTACTCACGCTCACGACGCTAGGCGTTTGAGCGCGCTCTAACGCAAGACCCGCCTCACCACGTCGTCGACGATTTGCTCGGCCGGCAGTCCCACGTCGACGACGACGCCCGGCTCGTCGGGTTCGAGCGGTTCGAGCGACGCGAACTGCGAGTCCAGCAGCGACGCCGGCATGAAGTGGCCGGTCCGCGCAGACTGACGATGCGCGATGACCTCGCGGTCACCGGCGAGATGCACGAAGAAGGTGCTCGGTGCATGTGCTCGAAGCTGGTTCCGGTAGCGGCGACGCAGCGCCGAGCAGCTGATGACACCACGGGGATTGCGCGCCAACCAGGCGCCGACGAGATCCAGCCAGGGCATCCGGTCGGTGTCGTCGAGGGGTACCCCGGCCGCCATCTTGGCCACGTTCGACGCCGGGTGCAGGTCGTCGGCGTCGGCGAAGGGAACACCAAGTCGGACTGCGAGTTCGGTTCCGACAGTGGACTTTCCGGAACCGGACACGCCCATCACGACGATCGGTCCGATGGTCATGACCGGGTCAATAGGCGCGGTCGGGGGTCACCACGGACAGCAATTCCTCACCCGCGGTGAATCGTCGGATGTTCTCGGCCACCCACGGCGCGAGTTCCCGCGTGAGCCCCGACGACGGATTCGCGACGTGCGGGGTGATGATGACGTTCGGCAACGACCACAGCGGGTCGTCGGCGGCGGGCGGCTCGGGATCGGTGACATCGAGTGCGGCACCGGCGATCTCACCGGCGCTCAGGGCGTCGTAGAGCGCCGCCTGATCGATCAGCGGGCCGCGCGCCACGTTCACCACCCAGCTGTGTTCGCCCAGTGCGGCAAAGACATCGGCGTCGATGAGGTGATGGGTTTCCGGCGTCGCGGGCGCGGCGACGACGACGTGATCGGTGTCGGACCACACCGAGGCGAGATCGCTGGTGGGCACCGTCTTCTCGGCGCCGTCAACATCACGGCCGGACCTGTTCACCGCGATCACGCGGGCGCCACACGCGTGCAGCCGCGGGATCAGCGAGGCACCGATACCACCGGCCCCGATGATGGTGACGGTGGACCCGCGCAGCGTCCGTACCGCGGGATCGATGGCCTTGTCCCAGTGCCGCAGCACCGCGGTGTTGATCTGTCGCAGACCCGAAAGAAGGAGGGCCAGCGCATGTTCGGCGACGTTCTCGGCATAGAAGCCCGACGCGTTGGTCCAGATGCGACGATCGTCGATCACCTTCGCGTTGACGAATCCCTCGATGCCGGCGGTCTTGAGCGCCACCCACTCGACCGTGTCCGGGAGGTCCGGAAAGCCGTCGGGCCCACCGATCCACACGAGGACGCGAGCATCGTCGAGACCGGTCACCGTGGCCCCGGCCTTCTCCACCGCCGCCACGATGTGCTCGTCGCGATCGGGCTCCACGGCCACCGTGAGGCCGTTGACGTTCGGAGTATTCATCAGCCCGCCACCTTTCCACTGTCGGCGATCTGCCGGGCCGCGGTCGTCGCGAGTTCGTCGGCGATCTCGTTGTACTGATCGCCCGCGTGCCCCTTGACCCACCGCCACTCGACGGTGTGCACCTTCTCCTCCTCGACGAGGCGACGCCACAGGTCGGCGTTCTTCACCGGCTTCTTGTCTGCGGTTTTCCACCCGTTGCGCTGCCAACCCTTGACCCACTTGGTGATTCCGTTACGTACGTAGGTGGAATCGGTGTAGAGGATCACCGTCGACGGTCGGGTGAGCGCAGCCAATCCCTCGATCGCCGCGGTCAGTTCCATCTTGTTGTTCGTCGAGTTCGGTTCGCCGCCCGAGATGCGTTTCTCGGTTCCCCGGTACCGCAACACAGCACCCCAACCACCCGGTCCCGGATTGCCGAGACAGGCCCCATCGGTCGAGATCTCGACAACGGGGGCACCTGCGGAGTCAGATTCGGTCACGTGTCGACCTTACCGTCGGGCCGACGACGCGCCGACCGACTATCCTCGACGGTATGCCTGTCTGGGATCCGACGCGCTACCTCCAATTCGCCGATGACCGTGCTCGCCCGTTCCTGGACCTCATCGCGCAGATCCCGACCCGCCCGGCAACCATCGTCGACCTCGGCTGTGGGCCGGGACATCTCACCAAACATGTCCGTGCCCGCTGGCCAGACGCCGAGATCCTGGGCATCGACTCGTCGGCCGAGATGATCAACACCGCGATCAGCGAGAACACCGACCATCTCGCCAACTACGACGTCGCCGACATCAGCGTCTGGACACCCACCCGTCCGACCGACCTGTTCATCTCCAACGCCGCGTTCCAGTGGGTTCCCGATCAGTTCGAGGTCATCGCCGGGCTGCTCGACCACCTCGCCGACGGCGGGACGTTCGCGATCCAGGTGCCCAACAACTCCGAGTCGGCCACCCATCGCACCCTCGACGAACTCGCCCGCGCCGAGCCCTACCGCGAGCATCTCGCCGACGCCCGCCGCCTGCCGGCGGTGTCCCCGCACGACTATCTCGACTTCTTCGCCGGCCGCGGTCTGCACGTCAACGCCTGGGAGACCACCTACCTGCACGTCCTGCACGGGCCCGATCCCGTCTTCGACTGGATCTCCGGCACCGGCGCACGACCGTTCCTCCAGGCCCTCGACGACGACCTTCGTGTCCGTTTCACCGACGACCTGCGCGCTCGGCTGCGCGAGGAGTTCCCGGCCCGGGAGTTCGGCACGGTGCTGCCGTTCCGGCGGACCTTCGCAGTCGCCACCCGTTCGTGACCTGACGGAGTAGCCTCAGCCCCGCAGAGCAAAGGTCACGTCCTGCTCGTGAAACGGTCACGCGTCGATGACGAAGTCACCGCGAGCAACGAGGGCGAGTCGCCTCACCTGCAACACTGGCAGCAACTGTCACAGCCGTAGGGGGTCTGATCTATGTTCCGACTGCAGCGGCGCTTGCGGCGCCCCATGCCGGCACGCTTGGCGATCGTCGCCGCAACGGTCGGCGCCCTGGTCGTGCCCGGTCTCGCGGTCACATCTCCACAGGCACAGGCATCCATCTGCGCGGCCACCGGCTTCCACGGTGGCGACGTCGACAGCACCGGTAGCTCCGGGTCATCTCAGCTCGGCCTCGGCAGCATGGATTTCGGCAGCTACCGCGCCGACGGGAAGAAGCCCCAGGGGCCGCCGCCGCGACTGACGGGCCCGAGCCGGACCGTCGAGTGGGTGACCGGTCCACGCAGCCCCAACCACACCGACAAACGCTTCTCCATCACCGCCACCGACGTCGGCGTGATGTGGGACAACGGGTCGGGCCAGGTACTGATGGCCTTCGGTGACACCTGGGGCAAGTGCGCCGGGCAGATGGTCTGGCGGCACAACACGATGCTGCGCAGCAACGGCAATGCCGACCTCGACAAGGGCATCACCTTTCCCGACGCCATTCCCGGATCGGTACGGTCCGGGGCGTCGGTGACACCACAGCACCCCACGTTCGCGCAGCCGATGATGAACGCGGTGGCGGTCCGCAACATCGAGGTCGGCAGAATTCCGACCGGCGGCATCTCGTTGGGCGGCGTGCAATTCATGAGCTACATGTCGATCCACCGCTGGACGGGGCCGGGCACCTGGGAGACCAACTTCTCCGCAATCGCGGTGTCGCACAACAACGGTCAGACGTGGACGACGAACAACAACACCATCCGCGCCAACCTCGACCTCGGCATTCCCGGGGTGCCGCAGGTGCAGCGCGGCCACGGCCGGTTCCAGATGGGCGCCTTCCTGCGCAGCGGCTCCTACATCTATCAGTACGGCACGCCCAACGGTCGGCGGGGTGCCGCCTTCATCTCGCGGGTCCTCCCCGCCGACATCCTCGATCTGAACCGCTACGAGTACTTCGCCCTCAACCGATGGTCACCGGACCCGTTCGCCGCCGTCCCCATCGTGCGCGCTCCGGTCAGTGAGATGTCGGTGGCCTACAACAACTTTCTGGGCAAGTTCGTGATGCTCACCGAACGTGCCGGCACCATCATGCTGCGCACCGCGCCCAACCCGGCCGGACCGTGGAGCGGCGAACGCGTGGTCATCCCGGCCCGACAATCAGCCGGCCTCTACGCCCCCTACATCCACCCGCGCTCCACCGGTCAGATGCTGTACTTCGTGGCGTCGCGGTGGGACGACTACAACGTGATGCTCATCCGCACCGACCTGTCGAAGTTGCGTTAATGGCCGCGTGCGGCATTCCGGCGTAGCGTCGGACGAGTAGGCCGAGCCCGTGCCGCCGGATTGTCCGTGCGTCCGCGTGTTCGCGCTGCTCTCCGGTGATCACCCGGCCCCGGCCCGCACCGAGAGGAGATTCGACGATGAGCCAGCCTGTCCCCCCGCCCCAGCCGCCGCCGGACCCGATCCCGGCTCCCGCACCCATCCCAGAACCGCCGTCGGAGCCGCCGATCCCGACACCGGAGCCGCCGCTGCCCGACCCCTCACCGCGTCCGCCCGAGCCCGACCCGCCACCGCGTCCGACGGTGATCTGACCCCCACCCGAAGCCACCGAGTGGCCCCTCACCGAGTGGCACACTGACCTCATGACGCGACGAGTGATCCTGATCCGGGCGGTCAACGTGGGCGGAGCCAAGCTCCCGATGGCCGAACTGCGCTCGATCGCAGCAGATCTCGGCGCCACCGACATCTCCACCTACATTGCGTCGGGGAACCTGTTGTGCACTCCACCAGGTGTGGCATCCGACTTCGACCGGGCCTTGGAGAAGGCAATCGAACAACGCTACGGCTACTTCCGTGAGGTCATCAGCCGCACCCCACAGCAGCTGGCGAAGGCTCTCGAGAGCCACCCCTTCGAGGTGGTCGACGAGAAGTTCTCCTACGTCCACTTCCTCACCGGGACGCCCACGTCAGACCGGTCACAGGCGCTGGCGGCCACCACATTTGACGACGCCCAACTGAAGGTCATCGGCGATGACCTGCACATCCGCTACGCCCAGGGAGCGGGCCAGTCCAAGCTCACCGCAGCGACTATTGCGAAAGCGCTCGGCGTCCAGGGCACCGGACGCAACCTGCGGACCGTGAGCAAGCTGATCGAACTCGCCACGGCTTAGTGGTTGCCACCGCACCGTCCGGACGACTCCGAACCCGTGGTCACGCACGACCTCCCCGGCTACCCCGCCAAAACCGCCGTCGAGTCACCGGCTGGTGCGACGCTGCCCACCTCGTCACCGGCGAGCCCGGTCCACGCCTCCAGCACAGCCTGCAGCTGCTCGGGCGAGTGACGGCCCAGACCACATTCGGTGGCGTAGCCGAAATGCGGGACGAACTCAGCGGCGAGCGCCGCCCGGGCACGCGCACCCTCGGCGCCGTCCTCGGCGTGGAGCAGACCGAGATAGAACTCGGTGCCCGGTTCCAGCGCCAGGTCGGCGAGCGGGCGCCAGTGCGCACGACGGTTCCATGCCGCGACGGTCGCGGCGTGAATCGCGTTGATATCGCGGCTGATATGCCGGGACAGACCGTTGGCGACCGTGACGATCGCCGACGCGTCGCGCGGCAGGATGTGCCGGCCGCCGCGGGCCGCGGCCTCGGCGTCGGGTGGATCACCCATGAACGGCGACGCCCCGAACTTCGAATCGCCATAGCAGAGGTGGAAGGTCAGCTCAGCATCGTCATGGATCCATTCGGCCAGGCGCGCGGTGGCCCGCAGGATCGCCTCCGGGCCGGCGTACGGGTTGGGGAACCACCTCCACCACCACCGACAGGGGCAGTCCCGGGCCACCCACCACAGTCGGCACCGAGATCCCCAGCAATCCGGATGCCGCGACCAGCTCGAGCTCGGCCACCGGCCACGACCCCGACACCTCCCGCTCCACCGCGGTACGCGCGATCTCCGGGACGATGGCATCGGCGGCCGCCAACGCGGCTTCCGGCGTGGTGAGCACCGGAACTGCCGGTCCGATTCCCGTACTCGTCTCTGCGGCAACAACAGTCATGCGATGATCCTCGAATCGTTAGGGCGCCGTTCTAGTACCGGCGCACTGCTGATCCCAACTGCCGCTGTAGCCCCCGGATTTGACGACACTTTCCGCCGGACTGCACCAAACCCCCGCCGCCGTCCGCGTCGAGCCGCCGCCCCCACCCCACTGCTCGTTGAGCCACCACCCACTGCTGGTTGAGCCACCACCCCCCACTGCTCGTTGAGCCACCACCCCACCGCTCGACGAGCCACCAACCCCACTGCTGGTTGAGCCGCGTCGGCGAGGGACGAGCCGCCGCGTGTCGAAACCACCAGCGAGCCAACAGTATCCCCGATCACGGAACGAAACCGACCCGCGCACCGAATCGACTCACCGAGGCTTCGATACGCCGCGGGCGCCCCGGCTACTCACCAACAGTAAGAAAGCAGCTTCAACCAACAGAGGGGACGTTGGCGGCACGAATCCCGTGATGCAGCTCCGCCACATCCGGATGCGCACGCGTGCGGGATTTCCACGCGTTCTCCCCGTAGGTGTTGAAGATCGGGTTGTCCGGATCGAGTTCGACGCCGCGCGACCGGGCGGCGAGATCGGCGGGCAGGTCCAAGACCGGAATCTGGGCGTCGAGGCCGGGATTGAGGAAGTACGGGATCGAGATCCGGTCATGTCCGGGCGGGGGTGCGAGGACGCGATGCCGCGTGGCGCGGAGGTAGCCGCCGGTCGCGACCTCGAGGAGTTCGCCGATGTTCACGATGAACGCCCCCGGGACCGGTGGCGCGTCGATCCACTCACCGTCGGGCCCTTCGACCTGCAGCCCGTCGGTGCCGGGTTCGACGAGCAGCAGCGTCAGCACCCCGGAATCCTTGTGTGCGCCGACCCCCTGCCGGCGGGCGTCGTCAGCGGCCTCCGCCGAATCCGGTCCCGGATACCGGACGACCTTGATCAGCGTGGCCGGCCGATCATCGAAGGCGGCGTCGAAAACGGTCGGGGGCGCACCGAACGCGGCGGCCCAGTGCCCGAGTAGTTCCCGTCCCACTGCGGCGAGATCGGTCGACCATGCCTCGAAGGCGGGCCGCAGTTCGGGCAGCGCCGACGGCCACAGGTTGGGTCCCTGGAGCCGCCAGTAGCCCTCGGCACCGTCGATCACCGGGCGCTCGGGTCCGATGTCTATCTGCTCGCGCCAGTCAACGGCCCCGTTCGTCAGTTCGCCACCGAGTCGCGAGTAGCCCCGAAACTGCGGGCTCTTGAGCTGCGAGATCTCATTCTTGTCCGCATCGGGCAGGGCGAAGAAGCGTCGGGCGAGGTCGATGATCCCGTCGAGACGTTCGGTCGCGATGCCGTGCCCGACGAGGTAGAAGAATCCCAGCCGATGGGTGACGTCGAGAATCGCCGCCTGAAAGGCCGCGGGGTCGGCGCTCGCGGTCGACAGATCCAGTGTCGGCAGTGTGTGGGATCGGCTCGTGGTGTGCTCGATAGTGCCCATCGCGCGAGTATCCCTCCGCGGCGGTGCCGCGGCCAGGGTTGCGCTCACCATGGTTGTCCGTCAGGTCGAATCCAGCATGCGCCGGCGGAGCACGTCGTAGATCGGCGGGTTGCGGACCAGTGCCGACACGGTGACCGCACCCACGCCGGCCACCAGCATCGGTACGGTCACCGAGGTGATGGCCGTCATCTCGATGACCAGCACGATGCCGGTGAACGGAGCCTGTACGACGGCCGCGAACAGCGTCGAGAGACCCACCAGGACCAGCGCGGGGGTGAGCTCCGCGCCCAGCCCGGCGTCGAAGACGCCGATGATGCGGCCGGCTACCAGGCCGAGCAACGCCCCGAGTGTGAGCATCGGCGCGAACAGTCCGCCGGGCGTGCCCGCGGCGTAGGACATCGGCCCGGCGGCAAAACGCACAACCAGGTAGATCACCACCGTCGTCAGCGCCAATCCGTGCCCGGCGAGCACCATCTCGGTGAGCCGGTCCCCACCGCCGACGGTCAGCGGGTCGATCAGCAGCGCACCACCGACCGCGAGCCCGATCCCGGCCGCTTTCACCTCCCTCGGCACCGACGACAGTGCACCCACCAGGTCAAGACAGATGACGGTCAGGCGCGAGTAGGCCACCCCGATCAGGCCGACGCAGGCACCGAAGATCATGAAGATCGGCACCATCGCCAGCGACGGCCGATCCACCGGTGGCACCGTGAAGTCCGGATGGTCACCCAGCACCAGCCGCATGCAGCCGACCGCGGAGGCCACTGCGGCCAGCGCGGCGAGTACGTCGACGACGCGCACCCGCCGCCGGATCTCCTCGAAGACAACCAGGCCACCACTGATCGGGGCATTGAAGGGGCTCTTCCTGATTGACGGTGCGTGGAACAGGTTCTTGCGACCACAAGATGTAGGGGTGAGCAAGATCGCGGGGTGATGGGCGGTGTCGCTGGAGGTGTAGGCGGGTCCTGCGGTGTGAGGATGAAAGCTCTCACACCATCAGCCCGACACCGACAGGACCCATGTTGCAGCGTAGCGCTATTGCCGACACCATTTGCCGCACCATCGAGCTCGGGGTGACGATCACCGGTGCCGCCCTCGACGGCGAGGACCGCACCCACGTGTTCTGCGAGGTCCTGGAACCGAAGAACACATGTCCCGGATGCGGGCTGCCGGGTCGGCTGCGTGACCACATCGATCGTGAGGTCGCTGATCTGCCGATCGTGGGGCATCCGACTCGGCTGCATATCTCGGTGCCGCGCTATCTGTGCGACAACCCGGACTGTCCCACCACGATCTTTCGTGCCGACATCTCGACGATCGTGGCGCCGCGGGCACAGGTCACCCGGCGCACCACGACCTGGATTCTGCGGGCGATGATCGTCGACAAGATGTCGGTGACAGCGGTCGCCGCTGCGATCGGGATGAGTTGGAACACCGTGAACAACCTTGCGTTGGACGCGGCCCGCTCGTTGGCGTCCGCACCGGCCCGCCTGGACGGTGTGCGAGTCCTTGGGGTGGATGAGCACAAGTGGAAACACGTTCGCGGCAAGGGGGATTCGAGTTTCGTGACCGTGCTCGTCGACCTGACACCGATCGTCGATGGTACCGGGCCGGCACGTTTGTTGGACATGGTCGCCGGCCGTTCCAAGGCGGCGTTGAAGGATTGGCTGACCGCGCGCGATCCTGCGTTTCGTGACCGAATCAAGGTGGTGACGATGGACGGCTTCTCCGGGTATCGCACCGCGACCGCTGAAACCCTGGACAAGGCGCGTGCGGTGATGGATCCGTTTCATGTCGTGCACTTGGCCGCCGACAAGCTCACGGTGTGTCGTCAACGCGTACAACAGGATACGTGCGGACACCGCGGCCGTAGCGGGGACCCGCTCTACGGCATCCGCCGCCCTCTGCTCACCCGAATCGGCTTGTTGACCGACAAGCAGAAGACCCGCATCACCAACGGCCTCCAAGCGCGTGAGGAACATCTGGCGGTCGCGGTCACCTACGCCGTCTATCAGGACCTGATCGACGCCTACGACCAGCCGCACAAGCGAGACGGGAAGATCGCGATGTACAAGCTGCTCAAACGCATCCACACCGGCGTGCCAAAAGAACTCGCCGAACTCGCCCAACTCGGCCGCTCGCTGTGGGCTCGACGGACCGAGATCCTGGCCTACTTCGACACCGGCGCCTCCAACGGGCCCGTCGAAGCGATCAACGGCCGCCTGGAACACCTACGCGGGATCGCGCTCGGCTTCCGCAACCTCAACCACTACATCTTGCGGTCACTCATCCACTCCGGCGGCCTGGCAGAACACCTACACGCACTCTGAATCAGGAAGAGCCATTGAAGGCCACCGCGAGGCCGGCGCCGGACAACATGGTCTGCAGAGTCCGCACATCGTCGGCGCCGACCCTCATCAGCCGCCCGACGCTCGCGCCGATGGCCACGGCCATGTGGACCGTCGGTCCTTCGCGACCGAGAACCAGACCGCCGAGCCCGATGGATGCCAGGCCGCCGACGAAGCGGGCCGGCACCACCCGCAGCAGAGGTGGCGCGGCTTCGCCGCGTTCAACAGCTTCGACGTGCTGGATGCCGCTGCCCGCCGACAACGGCTCCCACCGGGTGATGGCCGCCCCATCGCGGCACCGCCGGCCACCACGAGAATCGGTACACACCAGGCGAAGTGCCCGGTCTGCGCGGCCCAGACGACGAGGTGCTCCCGCCAGGCATCGAGGCGCTCGAGCAACCAGCGAAACGCGCCACCCACGAATCCGGACACGACTCCGGCGCCCGCGGCGAGGATCGGCAGGCCCAGCAGGTGCCGCGGCGATGGATCGGGTTCGAGCGCACTCGACGCGTTGGCGGCCATTCCGCGGCGGCGTCAGCGACGCAGAACCGATGCGACCCGGTCGAGGTCGGCGGCCTGCTTGTCCTTGGGCGCCTCCCAGAGTTCCTTGGGCAGTTCTTCGAGCACCGAGATCGCCGATTCGGCGGCGTTGAGCGCCTCGGTCTTCACCTCGTCGTCCGTGCTCTGCGACGCCGCGATCAGCTTGTCGTCGAGTGCGAAGACCGCGTCGTCGAGTCGGTCGCGCGCGGCGACGAGATCCTGGTCGCGGGGAATTGCCGGGTTGTTGTGCACGTCGGCGATCGCGTAGCGGATACGCCTGTGCAGCAAGGCTTCCCGCGAGTTGGCCGTCGCCCATTCGTCCGGTGCGCGGCTCGGTTTACCGGGGATCAGGTCGGTCGACCGGGCGAAGCGCCGGATGCGCTTGTCCGAGTCGAAGGCGAACCATGCGGCGCCGCCGAGGATGATCAGTGCGACGACAACGGTGACGGCGATGACGATCACGGCGACCATCGTCGGCCCTCCTGTCCGATCGGGACCTGCTCAGGCGTCTGCATACCTCACCCTAGCGCCGCGGAAGACGCGATGGTCCCCGTCTCACCCCGCGTGCCGTCATGATCCGGTAGCACCCGGTGTGTTCACACCCTTGGGTGCGGCACCTCCCATGAACCCGAACAGATAGCCGGCGACGCGCCGCATCTGGATCTCGTCGGCGCCCTCGGTGATCCGATAGCGGCGGTGGTGCCGATAGATGTGCTCGAACGGCTCGTGGCGGGAGTATCCCCGGCCGCCGAAGACCTGCATGGCGGTGTCGGCAGCGTCGCAGCACAACCGGTTGGCCTGGTAGTTGCACATCGACACCTCCGCCGACGCGGCGAACGGCCCGTAGGTGTCCATCTTCCAGGCGGTCTCGCGGATCAGCGACCGGATCATCGCGCACCGGGTGTGCAGGTCGACGAGGGGGAACTGGATGGCCTGATTGGTGGAGAGCTTCTTGCCGAACGGTGCCCGTTCGTTGGCGTAGGCCACCGCGCGATCGACGCAGTACTGGGCAGCACCGAGGCTCGACGCGGCCTGCCGAATCCGGTTCTCGTTGAAGAAATGCTGTACCACCTGCAAGCCGGCGCCCTCGGCACCGAAGATCGCCGAGTGCGGCACCCGCACATCGCGCAACGTCACGTGCGCATGGTCGGTGGGCATGTTGAAGGTCCACAGGTATTCCTCGACGGTGAACCCGTCGGCTTGCGGATCGACCAGGAATGCGGTGATACCGCGTGCATTTCCCGGTTCACCGTCGGTCCGCGCGAAGATGATGTCGCGGTGGGCCACGTGAATGCCGGTGTTCCAGGTCTTCTCACCGTTGATGACCCACTCGTCACCGTCGCGGACCGCGGTGGTCTCCATGTAGGTGGCGTCGGATCCGTGGTCGGGTTCGGTGATGCCGAAGGCGAAGAACTTGGTGCCCGCGGCCAGGCCCTCGACCCATTCCTGCTGTTGTTCGGGCGTCCCGTATTCGAGCATGAGGAGCAGGCCGATGTTGTTGCCGACGATGGCGTGCTCGTTCTGCAGATCGCAGTGCAGGCCCAGGCCGCGTGACGCGAGATGCTCACGGATGACGGCCATCGCGAGGTTCGATCCGTCGCGTCCGCCGTACTCGGCGGGAAACGGGTAGCGGAAATGCCCGGCGGCGTCGGCTCGTCGTCGTGCCTCTCCGAGCAGCGCCTCCCACTCCGCATTCGGCAGTCCACCGCGCTCCCAATCGGTCCGGGCGTCCTCGCGACGATGATCGAAGAACCGGATGTTGTCGTCGGCCTGCTCGAGCGGGACGATCTCGGCCTCGATGAAGGCGTCGAGCTCGTCGAGATAGGCGCGCAGGTCCTCGGGTAGTGCGAAATCCACTGGTGGAACTCCTGATTCGAATCGAGCGATTACGGGTGGGGTACGGCGAAGTAGCGGGGATTCGCCACCAGCAGGCGCGCACGGACATCGGCGACGACGGCCGCGCGTACGGCGGGGTCGTCACCGTCGATGCTGCCGTCACGAAGCCCGGCAACCAGATCCCGCTGATCTGCGACGCCGAGATCGTGGAGTCGAGAGGCGCTGGCGGGCAGGGCTTCCGGGGCGGTCAGGAGCTGCCGGCGCACGACGTCGACGACGTTCGCCGCCACCCGGGTGTGAAACTTGATGTGGGCGGCCATGTTCTCGTTGACCGGAGCGGATCTCAGGAACTCGGCCACCGACGCCAGCAGATCGGGCGCCGACGGTGGGCCATAGGGATCCTCCGGTCCGGCCGACATCGTGTGCAGCGGGTCGGCCACCGCCTCGGGCGTGACGAGACCCAGGTCGAGCAGCGCGTCGAATTCCTGTTCGGCACTGCGTCGTCCGATGGCCGCGAGCTCCACCGACCGCTCGGTGCCGTCGAGGTGCCGATTGGCCTGCACCGCGCAGATCAGCCCCCAGCGGACGGTCGCGTACAACTCCCACCAGCGCAGTGCCTGATCGGTCGGGCGCCAGCCGGCCACCTTCTCGTAGGCGTCGAGCAGGTCGGCACGCGCACCCATCCCCGCAACCGGGTCGGGCGCGGAGAACCGCCAGGCCTTGGCACACAGCCAGCCCAGGTCCTCGACGGGATCGCCTACGTGGGCGAGTTCCCAATCCAGCACGGCAGCAACACCTTCGGCGTCGATCAGCAGATTGCCGAGCCGGAAGTCGCCGTGTACCACGGTCGACGACGGTGACGGCTCGGGCCGGTTGTGTTCCAGCCACCGGGTGGCGAGGACGAGTCCGGCGGGCATCTGCGCCCACTCCCGGGGGAACAACTCGGCGAGTGCGCCGAGCGGGTCCGGCATTTCCGAGAGCCGGCCCACCGCATGCCGATCCATCTGGTGGATGCGCGCCAGGATGCCACCGGCCTGCTCGACGAACCGCCCACGCGCCGCGGAGTAGGTCTCGTCGCGAAGGATTCGACGGGGAATCGATTCGCCGGCAACGAAGTTCATCACGATGTAGGGGTAGCCCAGCACGCTGGTCGCCGGATCGAGCCCGGCGTCGAGGACCGCCGGGACCGGCACGCCGGCTGAGGCCGCCGCGGTCAGGATGTCAGCCTCGACGGCCAGCCCACCATCGTCGGACCGGGCCGACGGTACGGCACGAACGATGATCTGCTCATCGGTGTCACCGGAGAGAGCGACGAGGTAGGTGGCCCGGCTGGCACCCGCGGGGAGCACTCGCGCCGACGCGACCGTCAGGTTCGCCGACCGTCGTTGCGACAAACGCGCCGCGATCCGCGCGCCGACGTCGTCGGCCTCGGTGACGACCCCGGCCGCCTCGTGCTGTTCCCCGACCTGCTCACCCACGCGTCACGTCCCTTCGCACACCGGCGGGGTCCACGACCGATCATCCCGACCATGCGAAGCTAGTGTCCCGCGTTGGAAATTCGTTGACGATTCCGACGCCCAGGCGGCGCCTCGCTGCGTTGGCGTCGTCGCAGGTACATCCAGTAGCTGCGTCCTCCGCCGCCTTGCGATGCATCCACCTGGATCGCCGGACTCGCGCCAACGAATTTCCAACACGGGACACTAGCATGACCTTGTCACAGTCCGGGGCCTCCGGTCAGCCGCGACCGTTCTCGGCCCGTAGCGCCGCCGCGTTGACGCGGGTGAGCACCGAATGAAGTTCCTCGAGCTCGTTGCGCTCCACCCCGAGCGCGGCGACCACGGCGGGCGGGATGCCGAGCGCCTGTTCCCGAAGCCGACGACCCGCGTCGGTGAGTTCGATGTCGACGTTGCGCTCGTCGTCACCGCGTCGGCGCCGGGCGATCAGTCCGTTCGTCTCGAGCCGTTTGAGCAGAGGCGAGAGCGTCGCCGAATCGAGTTGTAGCGCGCTGCCGATATCCTTCACCGCCCGCGGCTCGGTCTCCCACAGGGCGAGCATGACGAGATACTGCGGATGGGTGAGGCCCAGCGGTTCGAGCAGTCGCCGGTAGATACGCAGCACCGATCTGTTGGCCACCGCGAGGGCAAAGCAGACCTGACGTTCGAGAAGGAGCGGATTATCTTCTGGCGCAAGCACACCCGCCGATTCCTCGGTCACCGTACCCACCTCCGTCCAGACGTTTTCACAACCCAGTCTAGTGATTCGGTCGTGCACTATCGAATCACGGTCGCGCGGCGACGCTCAGGAACCCGACGGTGATGCCTCCGGCGCCGAATCGGTTTGTGTGGGCCGGCCGGCCACCCAGTCCTCGACGGTCAGGCCCCAACGTCCGTACCGGTGGTCGAAGTTGTCCGCACGACGCTGCGCGGCCTCGTGCTTTTCCGGCGAGTAGCGACGCCGCGCCCACGGCGAATGCGGGCGGGCCAGCCGGATGGCCCCCACCCATGCCAGCGGCGGGAAGAAGGCGCCGACGACGGCCGTCGAATACTTGCCCTTCATGATGCAGATCAGCAGGCACGCGACGTTGATCGGCAGATTCGCGGTGACCACGACGGGCCCGAGCGCCACCGTCGCATCACTCCACGGGTCGAAGCCGAGCATCGTCATCCCGAGTGCGGCCACGGTCAGCGCGACCACCTGCACCGACAACTGCCCCTCCCGCGACCAGTACACGTCCTTGAGATGCAAGATCAACGCGAACTCGTCGAGAACCAGCGACGCCCCGATGCCGACGAGGATGGCGCTGATCTCTGCGGCCGGTGAGCGCCCGGCCGCGGCCACCGAGCCGAAGGCCCCGCCGATCGTCAGGATGATGCCGGGCACGGCGTGATGGATGTGGAGCCCACCGGAGACGTTGTCGCGGAACGGACCCTTACCGGCACGGATCAGCCGGGTGATGGCCCGGGTGATCACAAACGTCACGACGAAGGCCAGGAACAGCAGAAACAGCGGGAGTCGCCCGTCGTCGAGCGGGTCGTCGAAGTGGAACACCGTCGACCACGCTCAGCGTGGCGCCGCGGGGGCGCGCAACCCGGTTCGACGCTGCTCGATGATCAGGCACCGGTCTTCGACGTAGAGCAGGCCGGCCGATTCGGCGATCTCGCGCGCCTCGTCGGAGACGATGCCGAGCTGTAGCCAGAGGGCGCTCGCGCCGGCGGCGACGGCTTGCCGGGCCACCTCGGCGCATTCGGGACCGGGCCGGAACACGTCGACCAGACCGACCTGATCGGGAACGTCGGCGAGGCTGGGATACACCTTCTCGCCGACGATCTCGGTGGCTGTCGGGTTGACCGGGATGATGCGCCAGCCGTGCTGCTGCATGTAGGCGGGCACCTCGTTGGCGGCCTTGGCGGGGTTGGCGCTCGCGCCGACCACGGTGATGGTGTCGTAGGTGGACAGGATCTCGGTGACCACATCGTCGGTTGCACTCATCACCCGAGACTAGGACAGATCGTCTCGGGTGGCGGTCGGTCAGTTTACGGGCTCCGGATTCGCCGCTCTGTGTACCGCGTGGTCAAAGG
Source organism: Gordonia bronchialis DSM 43247 (assembly GCF_000024785.1). NCBI lineage: Bacteria > Bacillati > Actinomycetota > Actinomycetes > Mycobacteriales > Gordoniaceae > Gordonia > Gordonia bronchialis. Next base: position 4,919,455 of record NC_013441.1, read on the forward strand.
CAGACATCCGGTGCCGGGCGACGTCATATCCCGTACGAGCCAGGAGTACGTCACGAATCTGAGAATTGACCCGCCCCGCGATTCCGGACCACCAGGGTTTGTGGCTCCGGGGGAGCTCATCGAGCAAGCGGTCGGATGCGATGGTGAAGACGGGGGCAAGCCGCAGATAGTCGGGGCGGAACTCGCGAAGGTCGCGGTGGGGATAGCGTTCGAGGTGCAGCTGCGCGAGTGCACGCGGGAGATCGGCGTCGATGTGGGCCGATACACCGGCCAGGAGGCCGTTCATCACCGGACGATGGGGGGTGTCGGCATCGACGATCTCACATGTGGACCAAGCGATCTGCCATGGTTTCTCGACATCACCGCCGTGTCGGTAGGCGTCGAGGTTGCGGGCGTAGTAGTCGTGGAAGGCCGGGATGATCGCCAGCACCCAATCGGGATTGGTCAGACCGAGGTCGAGATGTCCGGTTGCGGCGTCGATCATCGCCTCCGTCACATACTGGTAAACGCGCGCGAACCACTGCTTCGGATCGTCGGCGCCGGCGAGTTCGTCTGCGATCGCTCGTTGTACCCCGCGAACTGCGAGCGCGGCCTGCACGAGGACGTCGAGGTCACTGACGTCCTGGCCGGAACGTGATAGCGGAAGGGTTTGCCGTGCAGGAATATTCGCCCCCGGCGCAATCGACGCCAGCGCGAGGAGTGAGCGTTGCACCTCCCGCCGGACCTGGCGCGCCATCACGTGTGACAGCGGTCGTGGGAAGAGGGTCATCTCGACGGTCCAGCGCACTTCGACACCTCGGGAGACCTCGACGATCTGCTGTTCGCCGCGATGGTCCATCAACAGGGGGCCGCCGTCGTACACCCGGTATCTGAAAACTCTCGGATAGTCCGCGTGCTCGACAACCTCCCGCAGCTTCACCCGCCCACCGGGCAGGGTCACCATGCGGAGTGCGCCGACCGTGTCGGGGCGTTCCTGCGGTCCGAGGGAGATCGGACTGATGGGCGCTGTCGACCACCGGCACATCTGATCTGGATCGGTGAGTAGATGCCACGCGATCTCCGGGCCGCAGTCGAGGATTTGCGTCAGGGTGAACGTGGCGGTCATGCGACGGTCTCCAGTTCTCCCTTGTCTGCGGCGTCGTAGCGGCTGGAGACGATCCGATCGAGATCCATTCCCAGCCTGGAGGTGACCAGTTGCAGCTCACGATGGGCTATCCGGCTCTCTGAGCCGAGCAACCCGATCCCGCGCGCCATCTCTCTGGAGCGAATCACCGGTCTGGCGAGGGTGACGAGGTGGTGCAGCGGAGTAGGCCGCAATCCCATTGCGACGGCCACATCGTCGTCGACCCAACGTGTGGAGAGCGAAGCGAAGAGTGGCCGCAGGAACGGCCGTGACAACCGGTGGACGGCATTGTTGAGGGGGACGGGAAGCCCGAGGTTCGCTCGGTAACCGTCGTCGAGAAGAGCCCGCACGAGCAGCTTGGATTCTGCTGGCGGCGTCATTCGAAAATCCTGTGCGATCTGGTGGATCCGCACCGCCTCGGCGAAGTTGGTGGGGAGTCGGTGATCCTCGACCCCCATCACCCAGCCGATCCACCTCCACAGGTGGGTGATCGCCTCGAGTTCGGCGCGGGAGTAGTGAATTCCGAAGTCCTTGGCGACGCGAAGCGGTAACACGAGGAAGCCCGCAGTGATGGTCATCTGCGAGTACGTCTGGTTGATCGGAACACCCCATTGAGCGTCGTCCCACTGGCTACCGGCGTGCAGATGATGGCGGATCAGGGCGTGTACCAAACGGATTCGAACGGTCGACGACCATCCGGGGTGACCCGGTTCCATCATCCCCGGGGCGGTTGCGAGAGTCACCCAGCGGCCAGTGGCGACAACCCGGTCCCACGTGCCTTCGGTCAGTCGGCCGGTCGCCACCAGTGGCCGGGTGAACCCCTGGGCCTGATATCCGTAGATCAGCGACTGGTAGAGCGTGCTGGACTGCAGAGAGCCGAAACGCCACCAGGCTTCGGCGCCTGCGCGGGCCAGTGCGGGGTCGAACCACGACGGGGACCCGGTCGTCTGGTCCAGGAAACGCCGAAGCGCGTCCGGGGCTTCCGGGGCGACCCGTGTCGGGTCATCGATCGCTGCGGTGATCTGCTGCCACGACCATCCCGCACCGGAGACCATCTCGGCGACGACGGCGTCGGCGACCGCATCACCGGTCATCAAGCCGGCGGCCATCGTGTCCACGGGTCCGGGGTGCTCGGCGCGGACCCTGTGCCAATTGCGTGCGCCGGTGATCGACGCAGCGCGCTCGGGAGTGACCGTATCCACTGATGTCATAAAAAACAGTGTGTCTATTTGTCGTTCCCGAGTCAAGGATCACGCCCGGCGGGCGCCGCCCGCTCCCTCGAAGCCCGACCAGATCAGGAGATGAAGGTGATCAACCAGCGCCGCGCGCGAAATCGATCGTGTCCGTGACCACCAGCCGACTGCGGACGCCACCGCACCGACGAGGGCATACGCCCAGGCGTCGGCGGGGGCGTCGTCTTCGCCACGAGCCCGGAAACCGGCGCGGAGGATATCGCCGACGGCCGTGACGATGGCGCCCGAGTCGCCACCCGTCGGCTGATCGAGCCGGCCGGTCAGCAGTGGGGCCAGCTGTGGTTCCTCGTCGAACCACGCGGCCAGGATGTCGATGGCCGCACGCGTCTGCTCAGCCGGGTCATCGGTCCCACCGACCACCGTCGTGAGACGCTCGACGATGTGCTGTGCGTGGCGCGCCGCAAGTGCATCCACGACGGCCTCGCGATCGGCGAACGCAGCGTAAACGGCAGACCGGGTGAGTCCGGCTGCTTTGGCGACCTCGGCGAGACCGACTGCGGCGCCGGACTTCCGGATCGAGGACTCGGCTGCATCGAGCAGCATTTCGCGTCGGGCATCAGGGTCGACCGGCGGTCCCGGCGGACGGCCTCGGCCACGGCGTGCGGGTTCTTCCGTCATCTGCCTCTCCAGTGCCGGGTCACTGACGCTGCGCGTGTACTCACGTACGTCGATCCTGACCGAACTGTAGATCAGCAGGACTCACCGACCCCAGGCAGCCGGGTCGACACTCACGCGGCTCGAGCACGCCGTGCGAGGGTGGAGCGGTGACACCGTTCGAATTGTGTGCCGTCGCCGTCGCCGGTGTGGGTGCGGGCGCGATCAATGCCGTCGTCGGCAGCGGCACGTTGATCACCTTCCCCACATTGGTTGCCTTCGGGGTGCCGCCGGTGTCGGCGACGATGTCGAATGCGGTCGGCCTGGTGGCCGGTGGCGTGTCGGGGACCTGGGGCTACCGTCGCGAGCTGGAGGGGCAGTGGCCGCAGCTGCGCTGGCAGCTCCCGGCGTCGTTGTTCGGCGCACTCCTCGGGTGCTGGCTGCTGCTGCATCTACCCGAAACCGTCTTCGAGGCGATCGTGCCGGTGCTGCTCGTCGGCGCCCTGATCCTGGTGGTGGCGCAGCCGCGCATCCAGCGCTGGGTGTTCGCCCGAACCGGCTTGCGCAGGGGAGAGCGACTGCCGCTGACCACCGGCCGCATCGCCGCCATGGTGGCGGCCACCTTTGCAGTCGGCGTCTACGGCGGCTATTTCACTGCGGCGCAGGGCATTCTGCTGATCGGCGCGCTCGGCGTCATCGTGCCGGACAACCTGCAACGCATGAACGCGGCGAAGAACCTGCTGAGTCTGGTCGTGAATATCGTTGCCGCGCTGGCCTACACGATCGTCGCCTTCGACCGGATCGACTGGACCGCCGCAGCACTGATCGCCGCCGGCTCGCTTCTCGGCGGAGTGCTCGGCGCCCGCTACGGTCGGCGCCTGTCACCCGCAGCCCTGCGGGCCACCATCGTGGTCGTCGGCCTCATCGGTCTCTGGCGGTTGCTCGCGTAGGCATTTCGTGGGCATCGCCGGTGTAGCCGACCTTCCGCAGCCGACCGCGCTCACCGAGCGTGCGGCGGCGGACCGGAGTGGCCGAGGAGTTGCCACCAGTAGCTGTCCGGGATGGTCTCCCCGGCCCGCAGCACCCGGCCGAGCCCGATCGCGATGAACACGCCCAGGACGCCGAGCCACAGGCCGGACAGCGCGATCACCGTCCACGCGATGATCACCATGACCGGCCACGGATCGAGGATCAGCAGGAGCGGCGCGAAGAAGAATCCGGCCCCGATGAACCACGCCGAACCCGCGCGATCGCAGCGCAGCACCAGTGTCAGCCAGCGCGGACTCGACTCCGTGGGAACCACACCCGCAGGCACGCGCCGGAAACGTTGAACCTCGTTGAGCCGCATGGTCATCGGTACCCTCCCTCTCGGCGATGTGGGTACCTCCAGACTCCGGCACACCGGCGTGCGGCTGGCGGAGATCGACGCCGCGCTCGCACGGCACGGGAAAGGCTCCTACGGGCGCTGCGAAACCTGCGGGATGCCCATCGATCCGGAACGTCTCGAAGTGCTGCCGGCCGCGCGTCAATGCATCGGGTGCGCCCTGCGGAGCCGATCGTCGCGCTGGTGAGCGGCTCGCGAGCGTTCCCCGCAGTACCGGACGCGTCCGGTGCTACGCTCGGCTCGTCAACCGGGGTGCCGTCGTCAGACGGCTGAGATCACACCCATCGAACCTGCTCCAGTCAGTACTGGCGAAGGGAACGTCGACACGATGTCACAGGATGCACCCAGCCGCGCGACCGTGGCGGTCCCACTCACCGATCAGGTCGTCATCGTCACCGGCGGTGCGCGTGGTCTCGGCCGCAGCATCAGCGAAGCCTTTCTCCGGGAAGGCGCCCGGGTCGTGGTGAACTACCACCGCAGTGACCGGGCGGCCGAGCAGTTGGTCGCGGACCATCCGGGTCGTGCCGTCGCGGTGGGCGCCGACGTGCGCGACCGATCCCAGGTGGACACCCTGGTCGCCGCGGCTCGGGAGACCTTCGACGCGCCGGTCACGACCGTGGTGAACAACGCCCTCGTCGACTTCTCCTTCAACGGTGACGGCCGGCCCGGTGCGCACGACATCGACTACCGGGCCTTCGCCGACCAGTTCGCCGGCGCGGTGCAGGGAGCGGTCAACGTCATCCAGGCGGCGCTGCCCGACCTGGAAGCCTCCGGCTCGGGGCGGGTGATCAACGTCGGGACCAACCTCTTCCAGAACCCGGTGGTGCCGTACCACGATTACACCGCCGCGAAGGCTGCGTTGCTGTCGGTGACGCGGACCTTCGCCGCCGACCTCGGGCCACGGCACATCACCGTGAACATGGTCAGCGGCGGGCTGTTGCGGAGCACCGACGCGAGCGCGGCCACCCCGGAGGCGGTCTTCGACGCGATCGCGGCATCCACCCCGCTACGCGAGGTCACGACGCCCCATCAGTTCGCCGATGCCGTCCTGTTCTTCGCGTCGCCGTGGTCGCGGGCCGTCACCGGGCAGAACCTCGTCGTCGACGGCGGGCTCGTCAACAACTGACGCCCGAGGCGAGCACGACGATGATCACCGCGCGATCACCGCGGCCGCGGTGGCTGCACGTCACGATCCGTCGCCTCGGCTACGTCGAGATGCCCGCCCAGAAGTCGCAGTGATGCTCCGCACCGACGTCGACCGGCTTGATGGTCGGACCGAGCTGCAACGTCGGCCCGTCTGGGCCGGTCAGTCTCTGCCAACGCGGCGCCCCAGGCGCGGTTGGCTTCCCGTCACGCGCGAAGCTCGTCCAGTAGGAGATCATCGTTGCCGCCAACCGACGCTGATCGGCGTTGTGCAGCAATGACTTACCGCCCAGGTCGAACAGGTACGGGAGGTCGGTCGCGTGCGCGGCGCCCTGTGGCACCGAACGGGACCCGGCGCCATTGACGTCTGGAGCGTTCGGGTCGGCGAACTCGTAGCCGTACACCGGGTTGCCATGCCGGACCAGGGCAGCGTTCCCGGCGACGGTCGGGCACGCCCACGAGCTGTCGGTGATCATGGTTGCGAACGCGAGCGCGGGTGACGCGAACGCGGTGGGCGGATACCGGTCGAGCACCCGCGGTGCGGCGGCCCCGTACGCCTCCCGCACGAGCGTCGGATAGGTCTGCGCGGTGATCAGATTCGGGTTCGCCTTCAGCGCGCCCCCGACGAAGGCGTTCTGTTCGTTCTGATTGCTGCCGGAGAGCACCGGGACGTGCGCGACGTTGCCCGCTCGCAGGGCGGCCGCCGGATCGTCCGGCAGCAGCGGCGTTCCATACGCCAGCACGTCGGAGAACACCGGAAAGATCGTCATCAGCTTCGAGACCGGTGCCCTGCGCAGGCAATCGAGAACGGCTGGAGGAGATCCCGCGCAACCGATCTTTCGCGCCTCACTCATCCCGAGGTCGTCGCTGGCGTCCCTCGAGGCGTACGGAGTCGTCGGGGGCATGCCGACGAACAGGCCGTTCCGCGGCCAGTTCAGTTGACAGGTCCCGCCGGATGAGAGCGCGAGCTTGTCGAACAGGTCGCCGGCCTGCGGCGAGGTCAGGAGCGCACTGGAGCTCATCGCTCCGTCGGATTCGCCGAACAGCGTGATGTTGTCCGGGTCGCCGCCGAACGCCGCGGCGTTGACCTTGCTCCACTTCAGGGCGGCGACGACGTCGGCGAGCCCGAAGTCGCCACCGCCGGCGAGGCCCGGGAGCCCGAGATAGCCGAAGACCCCGAGTCGCTTGTTCACGGTCACGACGATGACGTTCCCGTCGGACGCGAGTCGTTGCGCGTCGTATACCGCTGCCGACCCGCTCGTGTAGCCACCGCCGTGTGACCAGACCATCACCGGAAGCTTCGCGCCGGGGCGAATGTGTCGAGGGGTCGTGATATCGGCGAACAGGCAGTCCTCGGTGGTGGACGCGGTCGCGTCCGCTCCCGGCGCCACACCTGCCTGCGCACACGGTCGCGCGGATCGCGTCGCGTCGACCACGCCGTCGGCCTTGGCCGGAGGCTGCGGCAGGGTCCACCGTTGCGTCAACGCAGCCGCATAGCGAACCCCGAGGAACTGTCGCGACCGCGGGGTGGCGAGACCGTGCAGTGTGCCGCTGGAGGTGTCGACCGTCAGCGGCGCGGGCGCGCCGGCATCGGACCCGGTCGCAGAACCGGCGCCGTCGTCGGTGGTGGCGCCGCCAGCGCACCCCGCGAGTGCGAGCACGAGCACCACGACCACGGCACCCGCCGCCCTGGTGACGGGAGAGCCGCCGGTCACCGCGCACTCCGTGTGAGAGCGTCGGCGGCCGACACCATTTCGGCCCGTAGCGCCTCGGTCGCACCGTCCTGCGCCACCGCTTGCGCTGCGGAATCCAGCATCGCGCGGATCATCGTCGCCACGATCTCGCAGTCGAACGCCCGGAACTGCCCGGCGTCCTGTCCGGCGCGGAGTAGCGCCGCCACGTCCGACATCTCGCGAATGTGCCTGGCCCGCCGTCGGCGGGCCCGTGTCGGCGACCGACGCGCAGCATGGGTGATCTCCACCAGGGCAGCCATGTGCTTCGGAAATGCCGCGTAGAAGTCGACGCTGCCCGCGACGAAGGCGAGCAGTGCGTCCCGTGGCGTCGGGGCCGCCACGACGCCGGGCTTCACCTGCTTCTCGCCGGTCGCGTACACCTCCTCGATCACGGCATCGACGAGCTCGTCCCGGTTCGTGAAGTGATAGGTCGCGACACCGCGACTGACGTTGGCGCGCGCGGCGATCTGGACCATCGATGCCTGGTCGACGCCGAGGTCGGCGATCGTGTCGATCGCGCATTCGATCAGCTGGGCCCGCCGTGCGGTGCGGATGAACGAGTCGGGCATCGGCACCGATTTTTGAGCAGGCATGTCCAAAAAATAGCAGGTATGTCCAATCGACGCGGTCGGCTTGCGACCCGGTGGCCGAAGGTCGTCACGGGACCCGAGGCGATTCGGGTCCCGTGACGGTGGCGACGTGGAACACTGGCGACGTGCAAGGGGTTCGGCGACGAGCATGGTGGGTCGCGCTGACACCCGTCGGGTTCCTCTTGCTCACCTTCGGCGCGATGGCGGTGCTCAACGAGGTCGCCAACCCGTCGTCGGCTCTGGACGTCACCGCCACCTGGGCGGTGGGCATGGCCTTCGGCCTGATCTTCTACCTCCCCGGGATCGGGGTGACGATCATCGGCGGCTCGGCCGTCGACCAGGTGCCGCGGACGGCGCGGATCGCCGCCACGGTCGGGATCCTGTGGATGTCCGTTGTCTGGGTGGTGGCGGTCGCGGACACCGCCAGGATGACCTTCGACCCCCTGCCGCGGGACGAATACAGTTGGACGGCACGGTTGTCGACGCCGGAACTCGTCGTCTTCGCCGTTCCCTTCGGGCTCATGCTGCTGGTGAACGGCTGGTATCTGTGGACCCTGTGGCGGGGCGGTGCCGACGCCCGGGCCGATGCGAGCCGAGTCCGCGGCGACGGCCGTCACCTGGAGTCGGAGGGATGAGCACCGACTGGTCGGACGATCTCCTGGCCGCCGTCGACGGCGCCACCGAGGTGCAGATCGCCACGCCACGACGCGACGGCACCGCGTCGGCGTTCGTGCCGATCTGGGCGGTGACCGCAGACGGGGAGGTCTACGTCCGCACCTGGTACCGGCGGGACACCGGCTGGTACGGCCGTGCCGTCCGATCAGGACGCGCCCGACTCCGCCTGAACGGCACCGACCTGGACGTCCGGGTCGACGACGTCGGCGGTGACACCGAGACACTGGCCGCGGTGGACGGCGCCTACACCGCCAAGTACGGCCACGGGTCGGGCTCGGTCGGTCGGATGGTGTCCGATGAAGCCGCCGCCACCACCCTGCGGCTTGCGCCCCGGCTCTGACCGGCGAGCTCCCAGCTCACACGGCAGCCGGTTCCTCCGGTTCCGCAACCGGTCGGGTCCGCGGCGCCGCCGGTCGGATCCGGCTGAACAGCAGCATCAGTCCGCCGCCGAGCAGCGCTCCGATCGGCCAGCTCAGCGCTGTGATGGTCTGGTCGTCGGGCAGTAGCGCCACGATCGCCGCGACGACACCGGAGATCACCAACGCGGCGAGCGCCGCCGGATTCACCCCGCGGGTGAAGAAGTACGTCCCGTCCTCCCGCACCGAGTAGAGGTCGGCGATGCGGGTGTTCTGCCTGCGCAGCAGGTAGTAGTCGACGATGAGGATGCCGAACACCGGACCCATCAGCGAGCCGACCCCGCCCAGGAAGTAGACGATGGCGACCTCACTCCCCCACACCTTCCACGGCAGCACCACGATCGATAGGACCGCGGTGATGATGCCGCCGGTCCGGAACGAGATGTACTTCGGTGCCACGTTGCTGATGTCGTAGGACGGTGAGACGAAGTTCAACACGATGTTGATGCCGATGGTGGCCAGGGCGAACAGCAGCGCGGCGATCACCACGAGGACGTCGGACTCGATCTTCGACACCAGGTGGACCGGGTCGAGGGTGCCGTCCCCGAACACCTTGAGTGCGCTCAACGAGATGATGATCGACAGCACCACGAACGCGGTCTCGTTCACCGGGATGCCCAGGGCGTTGCCGCGTTTGATCGCCTTCTTCGACGGGGCGAAACGCGCGAAGTCGCTGTAGTTGACCAGCGGTCCCGCCATGTAGGCGATCATCAGGAACGCGACCGCGACGAACGCGGCGATCGTGCTCGGGAGGGACAGCACCGCACCGACCCGCGCGTTCCAGTCGATCGACCAGTCCGCTTTCGCCAGAATCCAGATCGCCAGCGCGATCATGCCGATCCACACCACCGGGCCCGCGAAGTCCGACACCTTGCGGACGATCTCCATGCCGTAGCTGAGTACCAGCAACTGTGCTGTCCACAACGCCATGAACACGATCCAGCCGAGCGGACTCTGGCCGAGAAAGCCGCCGGTGGTCCAGGATTCGGTGGACGGCCAGATACGGACGATCAGCGCGATGACCGCCAGCGACGCCAGGTAGGTCTGGATGCCATACCAGAACACCGCGACCAGGCCGCGGAGCAGCGCCGGGATGTTGGCCCCGAAGATGCCGAACGTCGCGCGGGCGAAGACCGGGAACGGGACACCGACCTTCTGGCCCGCGACCCCGATCAGGTTCGACCCGAGCCACAGGCCGAGGACACCGACGAACAGCGCCAGCATCGTCTGCCAGCCCGAGAGTCCCAGGGCCAGCATGCCGATCGCGAAGCTGTAGCTGCCCAGGCTGTGGGCCGAGGTCATCCACAGGCAGAACAGATCCCAGGACCGCCACGTCCGTTGGGCGTCGGTGGTCGGTGCCAGGTCGGCGTTCAGCAGCCTGGTCGTCGGTTCGGGTGCGGTGGGGTCGGACATACATCCTCCGAGGGATGAGAAGGGTCAAGTGTTCTGCGGGAAGCCGAGATTGATCCCGCCGTGCGAAGGGTCGAGCCACCGCGATGTGACCGCCTTCTCCCGGGTGTAGAACGCGTATCCGGCCTTGCCGTACGCCTTCGAGTCGCCGAACAGGGACGCCTTCCAGCCGCCGAAGCTGTGGTAGGCGACCGGAACCGGGATCGGCACGTTGATGCCGATCATGCCGACCTGGACCTCCTGCTGGAACCGCCGCGCCGCGCCACCGTCGTTGGTGAAGATGGCGGTGCCGTTTCCGTACGGCGAGGAGTTGATGATGGCGATCGCCTCCGCGAAGCCGTCGACGCGCACCACCGACAGCACCGGCCCGAAGATCTCGTCGCGGTACGCCGCCGACGTCAACGGCACGTCGTCGAGCAGGGTCGGGCCGAGCCAGAAACCGGCGGGATCGCCGTCGGCGGACACCGACCGACCGTCCACGACGACGGTGGCACCGTCGCGGCCCGCGACGTCGATGTAGTCGCCGACCCGGTCGCGGTGGGCGCCGGTGATCAGCGGACCCATGTCGTTGCCGGTGCGGCCGTCGCCGATCCGCAAACCGCCCATCCGATCCCGGATCCGGCTCACCAGTTGGTCGGCGATCGACTCCACCGCCATCACGACCGAGACCGCCATGCACCGTTCGCCCGCGCTGCCGAAACCCGCGTTGATCGCGGCGTCGGCGGCCAGATCGAGGTCGGCGTCCGGGAGGACGAGCATGTGGTTCTTCGCTCCGCCCAGCGCCTGGACCCGTTTCCCCTCGCCGGTGGCGACGGTGTAGACGTGCTTGGCGATCGGCGTCGAACCGACGAAGGACACGGCGGCGACGTCCGGATGCGTGAGCAGCGCGTCGACGGCGTCCTTGTCGCCGTGCACCACGTTCAGGACACCGGGTGGCAGTCCGGCCTCGACCATCAACTCGGCCAGCCAGTTCGACGCCGACGGGTCCTTCTCGCTGGGCTTGAGGACGACGGTGTTCCCCGCGGCGACGGCGAGTGGGAAGAACCAGAGCGGGACCATCGCCGGGAAGTTGAACGGTGTGATGATCGCGACGACGCCCACCGGCTCGGTCACCGTGTACACGTCCACCCCGGTGGACGCGTTCTGGCTGAACTCGCCCTTCGCCAGGTGCGGCATGCTCAACGCCAGGTCGACCACCTCGAGTCCCCGGGCGATCTCACCCGCTGCGTCCGCCAAGACCTTGCCGTGTTCAGCGGTGAGAATGGCCGCGAGTTCGTCGCGGCGAGCGGTCAGGAGCTCCCGGAACCGGAACATCACGTTCTGGCGGGCCGCGATGGAGGTACGGGACCACTCGGTGAGCGCGGCGGTGGCGGCGGTGACCGCGGTGGAGACGTCGGCGGGCGAGGCGAGCCGCACCTCCTTGGTGACCACGCCGCGCGCCGGGTCATAGACCGGTGACAACCGGTCCGAGGTGCCCGACCACGGTTTGCCGTCCACGTAGTGATCGAGAACGTCGCCCATCAGCCTCATCCCTCCGTCGTGCGGTCCGATGCCCGGACCGCGATCGTGATGCGGCGGCCGCTCATGCGGCCACCTCGGACAGCACCGCCCGATAGATGGTCATCGCCTCGGCGACCTCGTCGGCGGTCACGACGCACGGCGGTACCACGTGGATCCGGTTGTCGGCGACGAATGCCAGCAGTCCGCGCTCGGCCAGTCGTGCCTTGACGACCCGCATCACGTCGGCGGACACCGGAGCCCTGGTCGCCCGGTCGGCGACGAGCTCGACGGCCCAGAAGACGCCCGTGCCGCGGACCTCGCCGATGATCGGCAGTTCGTCGGCCAACGCCGCCAGTCCGGGACCGATGGCGTCGGCGCCGACGCGCGACGCGTTCTCGACGATCCCCTCTGCCGCCATGGCGTCGAGGGTCGCGACCACCGAGGCGGCGGCCAGCGGATGTCCACTGTAGGTGAGTCCGCCGGGAAACACCCGGTGCGCGAACGTCTCCGCGACGGCGTCGGAGATGATCACACCGCCGATCGGTACGTAGCCCGAGTTCACGCCCTTCGCGAAGGTGATCAGGTCGGGCACCACGTCGTGGCCTTCGAAGGCGAACCACCGACCGGTCCTGCCGAAGCCCGCCATCACCTCGTCGAGGATGAGCAGGATGCCATACCGGTCGGCGATCGACCGCACTCCGGCAAGGTAGCCGGGCGGTGGGACGAGGACCCCCGCGGTTCCGGGCACCGATTCGAGGAGGATCGCCGCGACCGACTCGGGACCCTCGGCCACGATGGTCCGTTCCAGATGCCTCAGCGCGCGGGCGGATTCCTCCTCCGGCGTGGTCGCCCAGAACTCGGACCGGTAGAGGTAGGGGCCGTGGAAGTGGACGTGGCCGCGGGCGAACTCGTTCGGGACTCGTCGCCAGTCGCCGGTGGCGACGACGGCGGCACCGGTGTTGCCGTGATAGGAGCGATAGGTGGCCTGAGGTCTACTACCTCAGAGGTCATCCCGCCTGGTCATCGGCGCCGGGTCGCAGGTAGGGCTGACGCGCGGTTTCCGGATCGCCGTAGGTGATGGCGCGTTCGCGTCGGCTGTCGGTGAGCAACGACGCCGACCACGTCAGCACCGTCCCCATCCGGTTGCGCACACCGGCCAGGAACGCGATGTGGATCGCTCCCCAGGCCAGCCATCCGACGTAGCCGGACAGACGCAACCGGCCGGCCTGCACCACGGCGTTCCGCCGCGCGATGTAGGCGGCACTGCCCAGATCGCGATAGTCGAATGGCGTCCGATCTCCTTGTCCGGCAACCAGTCCGGCAATCACGGCACCCACATGACGACCACCCTGCATGGCCACCTCGGCGACGCCGGGCAGATCGTCGAGCGAACTCATGTCCCCGACGACCCACACGTTGTCGTGACCGGCGACGGACAGGTCGGGCTGCACGGGGATGCGGCCACCGCGATCCTGCTCCTCGCCGAGCGCCGTGGCGAGGGCCCGCGCGAACGGCACCGCCTCCACGCCGGTGGTCCACAGGGTCGTGCGAGCCGGATATCGCGTCACCTCGTGGGTGCTCTTGGTCGTGGTCTCCACATAGTCGGCTTCAACGGCCGTCACATGCACCCCCAGATGGGTCTCCACACCGAGACGGTCCAGGGTGCGCTGTGCGTCGGCCGAGAGTCGTGAGTCGAAGTCGGGCAACACCCGATCCCCGCCGTGCAGCAAGAGAACCCGGGCCCGCTCGGGGTCCACGGTGCGGAATTCCCGCTCGAGTGCGAGGGTGGCGAGTTCACGAATCTGTCCGGCGAGTTCCACTCCCGTGGGGCCGCCACCGGCGACGGCAAAGGTCAGCCACGAGCGTTGCTCGTCGGCATCGGAGGCCGATTCGGCCATCTCGAAGGCCGCGATGATCTTGCGGCGGATCGCCAGCGCGTCGTCGAGCGTCTTCATACCCGTTGCATGCGAGGCGATCTCATCGTTGCCGTGATACGACGTGCGCATCCCGGTGGCCACCACCAGATGGTCGTAACGCAGGGTGAAGGTCGTTCCGTCGATGCGGGCGATCGTCACCGTCTGGGTGCCGGCATCCACCGCGGTCGCCTCCCCGAGAACCACGTCGGTGTTGCGTTGACGGCGCAGCAGGTGGCGCACCGGGCTGGAGATCGCCCCTTCGGACAGCAGACCGGTCGCGCACTGGTAGAGCAGCGGCTGGAACAGGTGGCTGGTCCCACGGTCCACCACCGTGACGTCCACCGGCGCCCGTTTGAGGCGCCGCACGCAGTGCAGTCCGCCGAAGCCCGCTCCGATCACCACGATGTGAGGTCTGCTGTTGCGCATCACCCTATTCTTACAGTTCCGGCCCGCCGTCAGCCGTCGCCGAGCGGATCGCCGCTCGCGGTTCACCCGCGAGCGGCACCGTCTCCACCGGCCAGCACACCGTGCAGGACCAGTGCCGTCATCTGATCCACCCAGCCGTCGGCACGCACCGCGTCGGGATAGAGGAGCACACTGAGCATCGCCGAGCCGCCGAGTACCTCGACGAGACGGTCGGTGTCGACGTCGGCGCGCACGTCGCCGGTGTCCACCGCCCGTTGCAGCCGCCGCCCCACCGCGCCGAATGCCTCGGCGAATCTGCCGTGCACGCGGGTGGCGAGCGGCGGATCGGCACTCATCTCGGCGAGCAGCCCGGGCAGCGCGGCGTGGGCGACCGGGCTGGCGAACAGATCGCGGGCGACGACGACCATCGCCCGGATGTCGGCGGCCACGTCGTCGGTGCTCTCCGGGAGTGCGGTGATCGTGGCGAACGCGGCTTCGTGCACGAGTTCAGCCTTACCCGACCACCGGCGGTACAACGCGGTCTTGGTGGTGCCGGCCCGCTCGGCGATCGCGGCCATCGTCACCCGGTTGTAGCCGATCTCGACCAGCAGCTCCGACGCCGCCTCGAGGACCGCGGAGTCGATGCGCGGGTCCCGGGGCCGGCCGACTCCGGGGCCGGGATCCGCCGTGGACGCGAGGTCGTCGATTGTCTCTCCCATAACGCAACCCAACGTAGCGTATCTGTGGTATCGATACTCTGAGTAGCGTATTTCGAGAGGGCGAGCAGCATGGCAACCACCGAACCCACCGTCGGGCACGTCGACGGCCTGCAACGATCCAGTCGCGACAAGGAGTCGGTCCCGGTGGCCCTCGAGCGGTGGCTGGCGACCGCGATGCCGCGCCCGACTCCGCCGCACGTCTCGGTCGAGGGCGGCATCGACGCGAACGGCATGTCGTCGGAAACCATTCCGCTGCAGGTGTGGTGGGCCGACGAGACCGTCGACTGGGTGATGCGGATGGCACCGGCCGCCGACGACGTACCGGTCTTCCCGGTTTACCGGATGGATCACCAGTACGAGGTCATGCGACTGGTCGGCGAACTGACCGAGATACCCGTGCCACCGGTACGCCTCCTCGAACCCACCGGAACCGTCCTCGGCACACCGTTCTTCGTGATGGACCGCCGGACCGGCGAGGTACCACCCGACGTCATGCCCTACACCTTCGGCGACAACTGGTTCGCCGACGCCGACCCGGAGAACCGTCGCGCTGTACAGGATTCGACGCTGGGCGTCATCGCGGCGATCCACTCGATCCCGCAGCCGGAGGTCACCTTCGACTTCCTCACCGCCGCCCTGCCGCCCGGCGACACCATGCTCGCCCGCAATCTTGCGGGGTTGCGGCGCTGGTACGAGTACTCGGTCGAGGGTATCGGTGCGTCACCACTCGTCGAGCAGGCCCTCGCGTGGCTCGAGCGCAACTTCCCGGCCGACGTCGCGGCCACCGACCCGGTACTGACCTGGGGTGACGCCCGCATCGGCAACGTCATGTACCAGGACTTCCACCCCGCGGCGGTGCTCGACTGGGAAATGGCCACTCTCGGCCCCCGCGAGCTGGACGTCTCCTGGATCATCTTCGCCCACATGGTCTTCCAGGAACTCGCCGGACTCGGCGGGCTGCCCGGCCTGCCGGATGTGCTGCGCGAGGACGATGTTCGCGCCACCTACCGCGACCTCACCGGTATCGAACTCGGCGATCTGCGCTGGTTCTACGTCTTCGCCGGCGTGCAGTGGTGCTGCGTGTTCATGCGTACCGGCGCCCGGCGGGTGCACTTCGGCGAGATGCCCCCGCCCGACGACGTGGACGGCACCCTGTTCTATCACGGTTCGCTGCTCAAGCGTCTGCTCGACGACGCCGAGACCGGAGGAAACTGACATGCCCGCGTCCGCACTCGGCCCGCTCGACGAGTTCCCCGTTCATCAACTGCCCCAACCGATTGCCTGGCCCGGCGACTCCGATCGCAACTTCTACGACCGCGCCTATCTCAACGCGCACGACCGCAGCGGCAACATCTTCCTCATCACCGGGATCGGGTACTACCCGAATCTCGGCGTGAAGGACGCCTTCGTCCTCATCCGGCGACGCGGCGACGACGGTGGCGAGGGCACCCAGACCGCCGTGCACTGCAGTGACGCCATCGACTCCGATCGTCTGCATCAGCACGTCGGGAACTATCGGATCGAGGTCGACGACCCCCTCCGGTCGCTGCACGTCACGCTCGACGAAACCGAGGGCATCGCAGTCGATCTCACCTGGAACGGCCTGTTCGACCCGATCCTGGAGCAGCCTCACCTGATGCGCACGGGCGCCAAGGTGACGCTCAACGCCCAGCGTTTCGCGCAGGTCGGCACCTGGAGCGGATCGATCACCGTCGACGGCGAGCGGATCGACGTGGACCCCGGGCGCTGGATCGGGACCCGCGACCGCTCCTGGGGTATCCGCCCGGTCGGCGAACCCGAGCCGGCCGGGCGGCCGGCCGATCCGCCGTTCGAGGGCATGTGGTGGCTGTACATCCCGATGGCCTTCGACGACTTCCAGCTCGTGCTGATCGTGCAGGAGGACCCGTCGGGCTATCGCTCCCTCAACGACTGCGTGCGGGTGTGGGCCGACGGCCGGATCGAGCAGCTGGGCTGGCCGCGCATCGACGTCCACTACGCGTCGGGCACGCGCATCCCCACCGGCGCCACCATCGACACCACCACGTCCGACGGTCGGCCGCTGCACCTCGACGTCGAATCTCGGCTCGCGGTGCCCATCCACGTCGGCGGCGGCTACGGTGGCGACCCGGACTGGACGCACGGCGTGTGGCGCGGCGAGAAGTTCACCGAGCGCCTCACCTACGACATGACCGATCCGGCGGTGACCGGCCGCAGCGCGTTCGGGGTGATCGATCACGTCGGACGGGCGGTGTGCCACGAGGCCGACGGCACCACCCGCGAGGGCTGGGGTCTCTTCGAACACGGCGCCCTCGGCCGCCATGATCCGTCCGGGTTTGCCGATTGGCTCTCGGTCGCACCGTGATTCGGCTGGAGTGCCAGGAACAACGCCGTAGATCCGCGTAAGCAGTGGCATCGCAGCGTTACCTGTTCGATCTGGCACTGCAGCCGGTTGATGACTTCACCGGTTTCACCAGGCTCGAGCAGATCGGCGGCAGCGCACTGCGCTACCAGCTGAGTTACGCCTGCTACGCGCTGTCGCTGGCGCAGTACACGCGTACCCCCGCCTTCGGCGGCTACCTCGCCGAGGCGCAGGCCAACCTCATCCGCAAGATGTGCGACAAGCGGGTGTGGGGCTACTGGGCCACCGAGCGGCTCGCCGGCTACCTGCGCTGGAATCCCGATCCGATGGTGTTCGCCAACGTCATGTACACCGGGTTCTTCGCCGCGATGCTCGCCATGTACGAGACGATGAACGACGACCGCGGCTTCGACGACGACGGCTCCCTGCCCCTGGTGTGGAGCCGTCGGCAGACCTACGACTACGGATTCACCCGCATCGCACAGGCCATCGAGACCAACATGCGGGCGAGTTCGCAGACGATGTATCCGTGTGAGCCGCACCTGATCTACCCGATGTGCAACACCATCGCGCTGGCCGGGCTGACAGGTTACGACCGTCTGCATCAGACCGATCTCACCGACGACCTACTCGACAAGACCCGCGATTCCCTCAACCACAACGGCTACCGACTCCGCAACGGGCGCTTCCTGTTCGGCCGCGGACCGCTGGGCCTCATGATGCCACCCATGCTCGCCAACGACGCCGTGATGACATACTGGCTCAACGGCATCATGCCCGACATGGCCGCCGAAACCTGGGAATCCCTGCGCACCAACCGTCTCCGGATCCGCAACGGCGACGTGGCATTGCGCACCGGCCCGATCGACCATCTGGATGTCGGTTCCTACCACCTCGGCGTCGCCTGGGCCTGGGTCAACGTCTTGTGCGCGGCCAAGGAGATGGGCGACGACGAAGTGGCGCAGGGTGTTTCCGCACACATCCGCTCCGAAACCGGTTTCGAGCGGTCCCCGGAGGGAGCACACCGGCTGGCCGGTGTCTCGACCTGGGTCAACTGCGCCTACGCCTTCTCGCAGTTCGTCGGCCGCGACAGCCTGCAGGGCCTGATCACCGGCCGGGTGCCCGAGGCCTGGCGCACCGGCCCGACACTCGACGAGGCCGCCTACCCCGACGTGCTGGTGGCCAAGGCCCTCAGCGACAGCACCGGCCTCGAGTTGGTCCTCCGCCCCGGCGCCGGCGCGGTCCGTACGCCGTTGCGGCTCGGGCGTTTACGCCCCCGTGCCAGCTATCGGGTCGACGGTGGTGTCGAGTCAGAGATCATCGCCCACGACGCCGGTTCGGCCATCGTCACCGTCGAATTGGCCGACCGGCACGAGGTGCGGGTCACGGCCGCTTGAATCGCCGAGTCCCTTCCCTCCTGGTTCGGCCGTCCCCTTTTCTGTTGCTTGAGCCGTCCCTGCCGGTCACGCCCGACCCCTTCCTGCTGGTTGAGCCGGCACGGCGAGCGCCAGCGAGTCGAGCCGTGTCGAAACCATCGGTGAGAGAACACCATTCGCAATATCAAGAGACCCGATGAGGTCGTCATGCGGTCTCGGACTCAGCCCGACGCCCCCAGCCGGTCGTCGGCGCTGAATCCCTCGACCACCGACCCGGCGACCACCGATTGCGCGAGTGCTTCGCCCAGCACCGGCGCGTGTTTGAACAGGTTGTGCCCGGCCACCACGTAGGTGGAACCGGTCGAGAAGATGGCGACCCCGTCGTCGCCCCACGGCAGTGTGGTGACCCAGCAGTGCACGATGTCGCGGGGCGTCGGGTCCAGACCGGGCAGCGCGACCGACACGTATTGTACTGCCCGATCGGCGAGTTCACCGAGCGTCGCCGCATCACGGATGGTCCCATCCGGTTGCGCCGGCACCGAATCAGACAGTCCCAGGCCGTATCCCGTCCGGTCCGGATAGGCCGCGGCGTAGATGCCGCTGAACCCGAAATGATCGCTGCCGTCCTGCAGAGTCGGCATCGTCTCCTGTGGCGTGCGGGCGGCGAAGGACACCCGCACGTGCGCGCCCAGTTCGATCGGCAGATCCAGTCCCAGTCCGCTCGCCAGCGCAGCGGTGCCGCGGCCAGCCGCAACAACCAACGCGCCGTGCTCGTAGACACCGGTGGGACAACGTATTTGGACGCAGCCTCCGAGGTCACGCACCGCGATGACCTGTTCGCCGACGATGTAATCGGCGTACCGCGCCGACATCGCCTCGATCGCGGCGCGGGTGCGGATCGATCCGGCGGTGGCGTCGAAGACGGCGTCGCCCCGGTAGTCGGCGAGGACGGGCGCAAGCCGGGCGAGTTCGGCCGAGTCCACTGCGCGCGCGTCGACCTCCGGGTGTGCGGACAGATGCTCCAGCCGTCGGATCGCCGATGGTCCGAGGGCGAGACCACCGTCGCGCGAGAGCAATTCGGTTCCGAACTCGTCCTCCCACTGCAACCATCTGACCCTGGCCCGCACCGCGAGGTCGACCATTCGGGGGTCGTCGTGCGCATGCCGGAAGATCCGGGACTGACCGGCCGACTGCCCGAAACCGGGCACACCGGTCTCGAACACCGTCACCGAGAGCCCTCGGACGGACAACTCGTGGGCGGCCGCGAGACCGACGATCCCGGCGCCGATGACCGCCACATCCGAATTACGTTTCATCACTCCACGCTACGAGAACGGCGGTGGACACGATCTCATTTCGGCGTACCGTGGGAGTTGTGCCCGGTACGCCGAGGTGAAGTCATCCCTCGCCGCACGGGCCCGCGATCAAGCCACGGTCGCCCGATTCATCGCATGCGCCAGCGCGCATCGCAGACGAAGGGAAGTCAGACATGGCTGAAGAACTGAAGAACACCACCGTCGCCTTCCTGGTCGCGCCGGAGGGCATCGAGCAGGTCGAACTCACCGAGCCGTGGAAGTCGGTCGAGGCAACCGGCGGCACACCGCGCCTGGTCTCCACCGATTCCGGAACCGTGCAGGCCTTCAATCACCTCGACAAGGCCGACACCTTCCCGGTGGATGTCACCACCGACGACGCCAAGGTCGACGACTTCGACGCGCTCGTCCTGCCCGGCGGCGTCGCCAACCCGGATTACCTGCGCACCGTCGACTCCGCCGTCGCGCTGATCAAGGCCTTCTTCGATGCCGGGAAGCCGGTCGCGGTCATCTGTCACGGGCCGTGGTCGCTGGTGGAGGCCGACGTCCTGCGCGGCCGCACGATCACCTCCTGGCCGAGCGTGCGCACCGACATCGTCAACGCCGGCGGCAACTGGGTCGACGAGGAGGTCGTGGTCTGCCGCGAAGGCCCCAACACGCTCATCTCGAGTCGTAACCCCGACGACCTGCCGGCGTTCAACGCCACCCTGGTCACCGAGTTCGCGAAGCAGAACGCAGCGCACTGACCTGCCCGCGGCGGGCACTTCTCGCCCAGTTCGTCGCCCGCACGGACCGCGCGGACCGCGCGGGCATCGTCGACCGCGCGGTCCGAATGTGGCCATCCCACAGGCTGATTCAGCTCTTCGTCAGGTCCGGCGATCCGCTGTGGGTGGCGACCTTTCGGGTCCAGTTGTAGAGCCAGGCGATCGCCGCGACGAACACGATCACGCCGAGCGCCTGCGCCCACTTCTCGAAGCCGTCACCCACGACGGCGAGCACCGAGTCGTCACCGGTGGCGGCCACGATGCCGGCGAACACCACTCCGAAGAGCGCCTCGCCGACGATGAGACCGGTGGCCACCAGGGTGCCCATCCGCTTCTTGTGTTCCACATTGCCGCCGCTGTGTTCGGCCCAGCGGTTGTAGAAGTGACCGAGGAAGGCGCCGATGGGGATCACCAAGGTCACCGACATCGGCAGATACATGCCCATTCCGACGGCCAGCGGCGGCAGCCGAAAGCGTGTGATCCGGCCCATGGATTCGTCGATGACGATCACTACGACGCCGATCAGTGCACCGAGTCCGATGAGCCACCAGTTGAGGTCGTCGCCGAGCACACCCTTCGCGAGGGTGGACAGCAGACTCGCCTGCGGTGCCGCCAGGGAGTCCGCGGTGGCGCCCGGTGCGCCTTTGAAACCGAACGCCTCATACATCAGCCCGAGGATCGGCGGGATCACGATCGACCCGAAGAACACGCCGATGATCAAGGCCACCTGCTGTTTCCACGGTGTGGCACCGACCAGCTGACCGGTCTTGAGGTCTTGCAGGTTGTCGTTGGAGATGGTCGCCACGCCGAACACGATGGCGGCGGTGAACAGGGTGTAGGCCACGAGTGCGGACGTCTGATCGGCGTCGGCACCGCTGTAGGTCAACTTGATGAGAATCGCGGCGATGAGCACCACCAGGATGCCGACACCCGAGATCGGACTGTTGGACGAGCCGATCAGACCGGCCATGTAACCGCAGACCGCGGCAACCGCGAGACCGATGACGAAGATGAACACCACGCTGACGGCGATGATGCCGCCGGCGCTGCCGCCGAGCACGGTGCCGTGCACGAAGTCCCACAACATGAAACCGATCGGGATCAGCAGGACGAGGATCGTGGTGCCCACGATGTTCATCGGCAGATCGCGCTCGGTGACGTCGACACTCACCCCTTCTCGACGCGACTTCGTCGACGCCAGAGCGGATTTGATGCCACGGATGATGGGCACGATGATCTTGGCCAGCGCCCACAGCGCGGCGATGGCGATGGCGCCGGCACCGACCAGGCGGACATCGCCGCCGAAGAAGGAGTCGACCGAGTCGTAGAAGGAGTCTGCGGGTTCGAGTTTGCCCTGGCTGAGAACCGGCAGCAGAACCCCGAAGGAGATAAGGAGACCGACGAGCATCGCCACGCCCACCGACACACCGACGAGGTGACCGATACCGATCAGCGACATCAGCAGACCCGCATTGAAAAGCGTTCCGCCGGTGCCGATCTTGATCGCACCGGACACGCTGTCGCTGACCACCTTGAGTTTGGTCAGCAGCGAGAACACCGCCGACATGATGGACCCGGCGATGATCACGTGCAGGCCCGCACGATTCTCGCGGGCTCCGCCACTCGAATCGCCGACCTTCAGAACCTCAGCCGCCGCAACACCTTCCGGATACGGGAGGTCGGAGCCGGTGACCAGCGCACGGCGCAGCGGAATCGAGTACATGACGCCAAGGACGCCGCCGATCGCGCACACCGCCACGGTCACCCAGTAGGGAAAGCCGCTCCACCACCCCACCATGACCAGGCCGGGCAGGATGAACACGATCGCTGACAAGGTACCCGCCGCCGACGCGATGGTCTGCACGATGTTGTTCTCCACCACCGAGTGGTCGGCGAAGTAGCGCAGGATCGCCATCGAGATGACGGCGGCGGGGATCGCGGTGGCAAAGGTGAGGCCGACCCGCAGGCCGAGGTAGACGTTGGCGGCGGTGAACACCAGGGTGATGAGGCCACCGAGGACCACGCCCCGCAGGGTGAGTTCCCGAATGCTCTTCTGGCCGGACGATTCGATCGGGGTCATGCCTGATGTGGACATCTCCTGGTCCCCTCACTGCGAGCCGCGCACGACGGACCGCGATCAGCCGGCACGCCCCGGCGTGTCCGGCACCTTTCGGGTTACCGCACAACTGTAGAACCGAGGTCCCGGGTTCGGGCGTTGTTACACGCGCATGCTCAGTGGTCCCCACCGGAAGATCCGACGCGGGTCAGGGCGCCAGGAGCTCTCGCCGCCGGGCCACCGTCATCGCGGCGACCAGGCCCCACGCGGCGACGAGTGCCACGAAGAGCACCACCGATGCCGCCTCGACCCCGCGCGCATCGAGGCCCTTGCCGAGCGCGGCGAGGCCGGTGACGCAGGTGCCCACCGGGAACGTGAAGCTCCACCAGGTGAGCGCGAACGGCATCCGCCGACGGACGGCACGCACCGTGACCGCCACGGCCAGCGCGAACATCGCGGTCCCGAAGCCGGCCATCACCATGCCGTATCCGATGCCGAAGACCCGCAACCCCAGCGCGATACCGGCTTGGTCGCCGTCGAACACCCCTGCCGCGGCGCCACCGAGGAGGTTGGCGGCGGTGATGGACTGGCCGATCAGGCCCAGGGTGATCCAGAAGGTCGGGGCGGCGGCACCGGCCGGCGGACCGTCGTGCACGGCGCGGGCGTACACGAGGGTCATGGTGATCATGCCGAGGATCAGGCCGAGTCCGAAAAGTCCGTAGCACGCGCACAACATCGTCAGCCGCACCTGTCCCGTCGGCAGGTGGCCGATCAGTAGCGCTCCGGTGGTCGCCGACACCATCGGCGGCACCACTGACATCAGCCAGCACGGCATCGCGACACCCCGATCGCCGGCCGGGCGCGTCATCATCGAGTACGGCAGCCACACGCTGGTGGCGACGCCGATCGTGGTGCCTGCGCACCAGAGCAGCCCGTCGGTCCAGACGGCCGGATACTCGCCGATGACGTCGCCGCCCACCAGCAGGGTCGCGGCGCCGACCGTCAGCAGAGCCATTGCCGGCGCACCGTAGAAGTGGCCCATGACCGGATGCCGCGCATAGGCGCGGGCGTGGTCGGTGTGCTGGAACCAGTGACCGGCGAAGGCGATTGTCAGCACCAGCAGCATGAGCACGGCCACCACCCACACCGCGATGGCGAACGGGCGCAGGACAGCGGCCCCCACGGGAAGGGTGGTCGCCGCGGTCGCGACGATGCCGGTTCCCATCACCGCGCCGAACCAGTTGGGCGTGATGTGCGCAATAGACTGGGCCCCAACGTTTTCCGGGGTTTGCCGCGTGCTGCCACGCGGTGGTGTGTCGACGAGCACTGTCATAGACCGACCATGCCCCGACCCGCGGCCGAGCGGAAGCCGTCCAGATGTTGTGGGGTCACAAACCCAGTTTGTGGCCGGCCGATCCGCGGTCCCCCGGCATCGCGCACGCGTAGAGTGGGCCACGAGCAGACCAGAGCACATGCACAGCGACTGCCAGGGAGGCACCATGCCAACCATCGCCATCATCGGTGGCGGGCTCGCCGGCGCCAAGGCCGCGCAAGCCCTGCGAGAACAAGACTTCGACGGTGACGTCGTACTCTTCGGCGCCGAAGATCACCTGCCCTACGAGCGTCCCCCGTTGTCCAAGGACTACCTGGCCGGTTCGAAGTCGTTGAGCGAGTTCACCGTTCATGACGGCGACTGGTATCGGGACCAGCGCGTCGACCTCCGGCCGGGCACCGCCATCGAGAAGATCGACGCGGCCGGGCACAGCGTGTCACTGCCCGACGGAAGCTCGTTGTCGTACGAAAAGCTCATCCTGGCAACGGGTTCGAGGTCACGCCATCTGGATCTGCCGGGAGCCGACGCCGGCGGGGTCCATCATCTCCGCACCTACGACGACGCAGTCGCGCTGAGCGAGGCCATCTCCGACGGTGTGCGCATCGCCATCGTCGGCGGCGGCTGGATCGGGCTGGAGGTGGCCGCGAGCGCCCGCGAACGAGGCGCCGAGGTGGCCGTCGTGGAAGCGGCCGAGCAACCGCTGATCGGTGCGCTCGGCGCCGAGGTCGGTGCGGTGTTCGCCGATCTGCATCGCGCTCACGGCGTCGACCTGCACACCGGTGTCGGCGTGCAGGAGATCGTCGTCGACGACGGACGCGCCCGAGGGCTGCGTCTGGACAACGGGCAGAGGATCGACGCCGACCTCGTGCTGGTCGCCGCGGGCGCTATCCCCAATCTGGAGGTCGCCGAGTCGGCCGGCCTGGACATCGGCGACGGCGGCGTGCTGGTCACGTCGGGGTTGCGCAGCAGCGATCCCGACATCTACGCCGTCGGCGACATCGCCAATGCCGAACACCCGGTCCTGGGACGTCGGGTGCGCACGGAGCATTGGGCCAACGCCCTCAACCAGCCCGCGATCGCGGTGACCAACGCGCTGGGTGGCAACGCCGAATACACCAACCTGCCCTACTTCTTCACCGATCAGTACGACCTGGGCATGGAGTACGCGGGGCTCGCCTCCGGCAACGACCACGTGGTGTTCCGCGGCGACGTCGAGGGCCGGGAGTTCGTGGTGTTCTGGCTCGACGACGACGATCACATCCGGGCCGGCATGCAGGTCAACATATGGGATCAGCTCGACACCATCAAGGAACTCATCGCCTCGGGCAACCGCGTGGACACCGCAAAGCTGGCCGATCCGGACGTCGGGTTGGGCGAAGTCACGGTCCACTCGTGAGCTGGTGCCGCCCGAGCGATCGTTCGGGCGGCACTGTTACGCTCGATTCCTCATCCGAGCACGGGGATCAGGGGAATCATGTCAGCGGACCAGAGGTCTCAGTACCTGCAGGGCAAGGTCATCATCGTCACCGGGGCCGGCGGCGGCTTCGGCAAGCTGATCGCCGAGAAGTGTCCCGCCGGCGGCGCGCACGTCTGGGCGTCGACATCAACGCCGACGGTGTCGCCGAAACCGCCGAAGGCATTCTCGCCAAGGGCGATTCGGCCATTCATCAGGTCGCCGACGTCACCGACATGGCGCAGATGAAGGCCGCCGCGGCGTTGGCCGTGGAGCGCTTCGGCGCCATCGACGTCGTCGTCAACAATGCGGGCGTGATGCCGCTGGCCTACTTCGCCGACCACGAGCGGGCATGGGAGAAGTGGCACAAGGCGATCGACATCAACATCAAGGGTGTCGTCAACGGCATCTCTGCGGTGTACGACCAGATGATCGCGCAGGGACGCGGGCAGGTGGTCAACATCTCGTCGATCTACGGCAACGGCGGCTTCGAGGGTTCCGGCGTCTACTCGGCCACCAAGGCGGCGGTGACCACCCTCTCGGACTCGCTGCGCATCGAGGCCAAGGGCCGGATCAAAGTGACCACAGTGAAACCGACCGGCGTCGCGGGCACCAATCTCGCGAGTTGGATCGTCAACGACCGCGCCATCATGGGCATCGTCGGCCAGCGAACGGGTTCCTACCGGGAGCACGTCGCCGACCTGGTGAAGGGGACGATGCCGGCCGAACTGACCGACGTCGACTCGGTCAAGTACTGGCTGATCACCCCCGACGACCTGGCGAACGCCGTCGTCCACGTGATCGATCAGCCGTGGGGTATCAGCTTGTCCGACGTCACCGTGCGCGCCAGCGGCGAGGACTACCTGTACTGATCGCCTCCCGCGTCAGCGCCGGCCGCCGCGATACTTGCGGTAATACTCGTCGTACACGTCGGCGTTCTTCTCGCGCTCGAGCTTGTTCACCAGGTCCGGATTGAAGCCGTGCTGGCTCAGCCGGTGGCGCCGGTACACCTTGTTGAGAGCGATCGAGAAGAAGATGTACGGGATGAGAATCGGGATCGTCATGTTCAGCCGGATGATCAAATCCGCGGGGACGAACAGCATCGGCACGAGGATGATCACGCAGGGTACGGCCCATCGGGCGACCATTCGTACCGCGGCACCCGGGCCGGCGAGATCGTTGAGCACCCACTCGCGCATCGAGTCGGGCAGTTTGGCGCCGTAGGCGTACTTGACGTACTGCAGCCCCCGTGGGCCCTTGGGTCGCTCGTCTGCGGTCATCGGCTCATTTCCCGATCGGCGTCCGGTCAATTCGTGTCCGGTCAATTCGTGTCCACTGCCCATCGTAGTGACCTGCACCGTTCTCACCTCACACCCGTCGGGGCACCTCGTCTCCTAATTGATCGTACACGATTGAATTGCGGGCTAGCGCTGGGTCCCGCGGTACTTGTCCAGGTACTGCTGCATCGTCGTGCGCTGGTAGCGCGACACCTCGGCGGCGTTCTCGTCCTCCCCGAACACCGACGACACCATCACGGTGTCGTCGCGCTCGAAGAAGCCGAGCCGGCCGAGTCCGCCGAAGAACTCGTCCCAGTCCACGTCGCCGTCGCCGATCTTCAGGTGCTGATGGACGCGGACCGGATTCCCGGGCGGATTCGTGATGTAGCGCAGGCCGTGTGAACGACGGTGATCCATCGAATCCGCCACGTGCACCAGCCGGAGCCGGTCCCCGGCCGCGGCCATGATCTCGGACATGTTGCCGCCCATGTGAAAGGTGTGGCACGCGACGTAGACCATCCCGATGTTGGGTGAGTTGACGCCACGGATGATGCGTATCGCCTCGAGCCCGTCCTCCACGAAATCGTCTGGGTGGGGGTCGATCCGGACGTCGAGTCCCTCACGTTCGATGATCGGCAACAACTCTTCCATCGACCGGAAGAAGGCGCGCTCGGACTCCTCGGCCCGCTCCGGACGACCCGAGAACTCGGTGTTGATCACGTTCACCCCGAGGTCGACGGTGATCTCGATGACGCGTTTCCAGTTGCGCACCGCGGCTTCTCGGGCATCCTCGTCGGGTGCCGACCATCGCAGCACCGGCAACACCGAGGCGACATCGACGCCCGCAGCGGCACACGCCTTCCGGAACCTCCGCACCAGATCGTCGTCGGCGCGGGGGTGGTTGTAGAACGGGATGAAGTCGCGGTGCGCGAGTCAATTGCAGGTGGTCGTAACCCAATTCGGCCACCATGGCAGGAAGATCGAGCAGATCGTGACTGTGGTGAAAGGGCGTGGGATCAAGGGCGATCTTCATCAGCGTGTTCCGTTCTTCGCGTACTCGGAGATGGCGTCGATGTTGCTCTTGTCGATGAAGGCCGGCCCGGTGAGCGTGGGCATGCCGCCGCCGATCACGTTGCGGTTGTTGAGATACAGCCATAGCTGGTCGACCGCGAGGTAGCCCTGCAGGAACGGCTGCTGATCCACTGCCCATTGCACCTGACCCGACTTGATGGCGTCCACCAGTGCGGCGTTGGTGTCGAAGGTGGCGTCCTTTGCCTTGCTGCCCGACGAGCCGACGGACTGCACGGCGGTGAGGGCGATCGGCGCGCCGAGTGCGATGACGTGGTCGTTTCCCGGATCCTGCTGGAGCTTGGCCGCGATGGTCGCCTGTACGCTCGGCATGTCGGTTCCGTTGACGTTCAGATTCTCCACACCCGCACCGCCCATCCCGGATTTGACTCCGGCGCAGCGTGATTCGAGAGCAACGTTACCCTGATCCTGGATCACGCACAGCACCCGTGACGCACCGTCTTGCTTGAGCCGACGTCCTGCGGCCTCTCCGGAGATCTGCTCGTCCTGCCCGAAGTAGGCGGTGACACCCAACGCCTTCCAGTTGTCGATGCCGGCGTTGAACGCGACGACCGGGATTCCGGCGTCGACGGCGCGGCGCACCGCGGGCGCCATGGCTTCGGGCTTGGCCAGAGTCACCGCAATGGCATCGACGTCGCTGTCGATCGCGTTCTGCAGCAGGTTGGACTGGTCAGGACCCTGCAGCTCCGACGAGTACCGCAGATCGATGTTGTCCTTGGCGGCTGCGGTTTCGGCGCCCTTGCGGATCAGGTCCCAGAACGTGTCCCCAGGGGGTCCGTGAGTGACCATCGCGACGGTGAAGCGCGGCGTGTTCGCCTGCCCGGCCCCCATACCCCCGTCGGAGTCGTCGGGTTTGCCGCCGGTGCTTGAGCATGCGGTGGCCAGTGCGAGCGCGGCGACGGTGGCTGCCGCCGCCAGTACCCGGCGACCCCGAACGGAGGTGGACGTCATGTGATTCTCTCTTCTACGCAGATGTTTCGACGGTCAACCGACCAGTGCCGAGTTTGCGGCCTTGAGGGTCTCGGCGGCCTTCTGCAGACCCTCGATCTGTCCGAGTTCGACGTCCTCGTGCTCGATGTTGACGGCCATGTTCGGATCGACCTGCTCCAACGCGCGCAGGAAGCGGGCCCAGAAATCGACGTCGTGACCGCGGCCGACGGCCACGAAGTCCCATGCCGAATCCTCCGGCCACTTGTTCACGACGTGCTTGCCCCCGAGGCTTGTCGGGTTCTCCGACAACGGGATACGAGTGAATCGATCGTCGAGCACACCGTAGATCTTGCAGTTCTCGTTGATCCGGGTGTCCTTGGCGGCGGCATGGAAGACCAGCGGGCCGAGCCACTCGACGGCCGCCACCGGGTCGATGCCCTGCCAGAACAGGTGCGACGGATCCATCTCGGCACCCACATTGGTGGCACCGGTCTTCTCCACGAGACGCTTCATCGTCGGCGGATTGAAGACCAGGTTCTGCGGGTGCATCTCGATGGCGACCTTGACTCCGTTCTCCTTTGCCAGCGCGTCGATCTCGGTCCAGAACGGAACCGCGACCTCGTCCCACTGGTAGTCAAGGGAGTCGAGATAGCCTGAGTCCCAGGTGTTCACGTGCCAAGCCGGCCACTGGCCACCCGGATGCGCCTGCGGCAGACCGGACATCGTGACCACACGATCGACACCGAGCAATCCGGCGACGCGGATCGCGTTGCGCAGGTCGTCGGCGTCCTCCGGCCCCACTTCGGCGTCCGGGTGCAGGGGGTTGCCGTTGCAGTTGAGGCCCGCGATCTCGACGCCGGTGCCCTCGAAGGTGGCCAGGTAGTCCTTGGCCGAGACGTCGCCGGAGAGGAGTTCGGCCACCGGCAGGTGCGGGGTACCGAGGAACCCGCCGGCGTTGATCTCGGCCCCGGTCAGGCCGAGGGAACCGATCACCTCGAGCGCCTCGGGCAGTGAGCGGTCGTGCAGGATGGCGGTGTAGACACCGAGCTTCATGAGAATGTCCTTATTGTGTAGAGGTTTTCAGGGACCGATGATTCAGAGGACCTTGACGGTGGCACCGCCACCGGCAGCGGATTCAGCGATCGCGGCGACCACACGCATGCTGTGCAGTCCGGTGTCGAAGCCGGGGAGCGGGCCGAGCACGTCGATGCCCGCGATCTGGTCGAGGAAGGCGCGCGCCTGATAGGCGAACAGCTCGGCCTTGCCGTGGCCGACGCCGCCGGCGTCCATCGGCAGTCCGCCGCGGATGTAGGGATGGTCGGGCCCGATGGTGATCCGCCGGGGACCGTTGAGGTCGGCCCGGACGTCATCGGTGGCCAGCTGGAACTCGGCGATGCGGGCGAGTTCCCACGACGCCGACCCGCCGGTGCCGAACAACTCGAACCCGAGTCCGTCCGGCAGGCTGTGCGCGACGCGTGACGCGGAGAAAGTGGCCGCGGCACCGCCGGCGAAGGTGGCGGTGAAGGTCGCGATGTCCTCGTTCTCCACAGGCGCCTTCTGGTCGCTGACCGCGCCCTTGGTGTGGCCGTAGGTGGTTCCGATCGGGATGGGGCGTTCGGTGATCACCGTGTGGAAGCGCGCACCGGAGATCTCGGCGATGGGTCCGCAGACGAACTCGGCGAGGTCGATCAGATGGCTACCGACGTCGGCCAGGGCACCGGTGCCCGGCCCGCCCTGATAGCGCCAGGTGATCGGCGAGGTCGGGTCCAGCGCGTAGTCACACCAGTAGTGCCCGTTGAAATGGACCAGGTCGCCCACGCTGCCCGCGGCGAGTTCCCGTCGGATCTGCTCGACGGCAGGAGCCCGGCGGTAGGTGTACCCGACCGCAGCCACCTGGTCGGCAGCGCAGGCGGCCTCCAGCATTGCCTCGGCGTCGGCGAGAGACCCGGCGAGCGGCTTCTCGCACAGCACATGTTTGCCGGCGGCGAGCAGTCCCTCGACCATCTCGCGGTGCAGATGGTTGGCCACCACGACACTCACGGCATCGATGTCGTCGGCCTCGGCGATCGCCCGCCAGTCGTATTCGGCGCGCTCATAGCCGTAGCGGCGGACGTTGTCGTCGGCGACGGCGGGATTGGCGTCGGCGATGGCGACGAGCCGGACATCGGGGTGCTCAAGACCGAACAACGTTCCGGCGGTGCGATATCCGGCCGCATGCGCGCGGCCGGCCATCCCGCCACCGATCACGGCGACACCGATCGAGTCGCGCTTGGCGGTTTCAGTGGTCACTTCACTCTCGCTCTCTTGGTTTCCGTCCGCTGCCACGGGGTTGCTAGCCCGGTCTACTAAACCGGTCTAGTTGTGTACGATGTGATGACTATGAGGCAGCCCACACGGCGCTGTCAACCCCCAACCGAAGGAGACCAGTGACCAAGGCTGCACGTCGCCCGACGATGCAAGACGTCGCGGACCGGGTCGGAGTGTCCAAGGCGACCGTGTCCCTGGTCTTCCGCAAGGCCCCCGGCGTCGGCGAGGAGACCCGACGGCAGGTCGAACAGGCCGCCGACGAGCTCGGCTATCGGATGAACCGCACCGCCGCACTCATGACCGCCCGCCGGTCACACCTGATCGGGGTGGTGGTCCAGATCAGCAACAATTTTCACGCCGAGATAGCCGAATATCTCGTTGCCGCAGCAGATCTCGCCGGGTACGAGATCGTGGTGGGTGCGGTCACGCCCAGCCACGGCGAATCCCGGGTCGCCGAAACTCTTCTCGACTTTCGTTGTGAAGCAATGCTTCTCGTCGGATCAGAACTGGACTCCCGTACCATCGCGGCACTCGGCGAGCGTGTCCCCACCGTCGTCATCGGTCGCCGGATATCGTCGCCGTCGGTGGACGTGATCCGTACCAACGACGCCAAGGGGATCGCGCTGGTCGTGGACCATCTCGTCGGGCTCGGCCACCGCGGGATCACCCATGTGGCCGGTGGCGCGGGCACCATCGCGGCGGATCGGCGCACCGGATTCCTGCGGGCCATCCGACGCCACGGACTCGACGGCACTGTCGTGGAGGGTGGCGATTTCACCGAGGAGGCCGGCATCCGCGCCGCGCACGAGATCCGCTCCGGGACGCTACCGACCGCCGTGGTGTGTGCCAACGACCGGATCGCGGTCGGCGTCCTCGACACCCTCCGACGAGCAGGTGTCGGGGTGCCCGCCGATGTCTCGGTCACCGGCTACGACGACAGCACTCTCGCCCGACTGGCCAATGTCGACCTCACCACCGTCAGTCAGCAACCCCGCGCACAAGCCGATCGTGCCATCGCCGACGTCGTCAGCCGCCTCGACGGTGGCCGCACCGAACGCATGTCCTCCACGCTGGTCCCCGAACTCGTGGTGCGAACCACCACCGGCCCGCCGTCCTGAACTGCCGCGCTACCCGATCGCTACCCTGT
This sequence comes from Gordonia bronchialis DSM 43247, assembly GCF_000024785.1. Lineage (NCBI taxonomy): Bacteria > Bacillati > Actinomycetota > Actinomycetes > Mycobacteriales > Gordoniaceae > Gordonia > Gordonia bronchialis. Next base: position 4,951,720 of record NC_013441.1, read on the forward strand.
GGGGCACGCGGCCGGAGTCGGCGGCCGATACGAAGGGACAACAGGGTGGGCTCCGATCCGATCACCGAACTCGAAACCGAGCTCGCCGATTTCTGGCGCCGCGGCCGAATCCGGACCCGGGATCGCACTCACGCCATCGACCCCCGTCTCGATCCGTCCTGTTATCCGCTGCTCACCGTGCTGTACCGCAACGATTCACTGGGCATGTCCGAGCTCGTCACGAGACTGGCGCTGGACAAATCCACCGTCACCCGGCAGATCGACGCGTTGGTGCGGGTCGATCTCGTCGAACGCCATCCCGACCCCGCCGACGCCCGCGCGCGGCGGGTCTCCCTCACGGCCGACGGCCGTCGCCGCGTCGACGCCGTGGTAGCCGCCGCCGTCGCCGACTGGCGCACCCGGCTGTCCCAGTGGGACCCGGAGGACATCCGCACCCTGACCACGCTGCTGCGCCGGCTCTCCGACGCGTCGGACTGAGGTCGGCCCCAGTTCCGGCATCGGGTCGTGACGGACACCACCCCGGTGCGGGCGGGCGGACGGAATACACGGATATAGTTGCGAGTTGCAACCATCATGGTTATAGTTGCGTTCATCAACTAGTAGTCGCGTCCGTCTCGACGCGACAGCCTGACGGCCGCTTGCTCCCGGCACGTCGTAACCCCGTACTGCACGCCTCGTTTCGTGGCGCGCTGCTCCGCGAAGACCTGGAGGTTTGTCCATGAGTGCACCTACGAGTGCCACCAACCCGAGCTCGGCAGCCGGGAATCCTGCCGACGCCGGGACGCCGATGACGCATCGGCAACGCATCGAGGCCCTCGTCGGCCTCCTGCTCGGCATGTTCGTCGCCTTCTTGTCCTCGACGATCGTGTCCAACGCGTTGCCGACGATCATCACCGACCTGCACGGCACGCAGGACCAGTACACCTGGGTGGTCACTGCCACGCTGCTGGCCTCGACCGCCACCACCCCGATCTGGGGCAAGCTCTCCGACCTGATCAGCAAGAAGCTGCTGGTCCAGCTGTCGCTGGCATTGTTCACTCTCGGGTCGATTCTGGCCGGGATCTCCCAGTCCGTGGGCATGCTGATCGGTTTCCGCGTCATCCAGGGTCTGGGTCTGGGTGGTCTGCAGGCGCTGGTCGTCATCGTGATCGCCTCGATGTTCAGCCCACGTGAGCGCGGGCGCTACCAGGGGCCCATCGCCGCGGTGATGTCCCTGGCGACTGTCGCCGGACCGCTGATCGGTGGCGTCATCGTCGACACGTCGTGGCTGGGGTGGCGCTGGACCTTCTACGTGTGTGTCCCGCTGGCCGTCATCGCGCTGCTCGTCATCCAGCGCACGCTGAACCTTCCCGTGGTGCGTAAGGCCGGCGTGCACATCGACTACCTCGGCGCCGTGCTGATCGCTGCCGGCGTGAGCACGCTGCTCATCTGGGTGACCCTGGCGGGCAAGAACTTCGACTGGACCTCGGCGATGTCGTTCGGTCTGGTGGCCCTCGGTGTGATCCTGCTGGTCGTCGCGCTGGTCGTCGAATCCCGGGTCGCCGATCCGATCATCCCGTTGCGCCTGTTCCGGGATCGGACCACGGCGCTGGCCACCGTGGCGAGCATCGCCGTCGGTGTCGCGCTGTTCGGAGGCGCGGTGTTCCTGGGTCAGTACTTCCAGATCGCCCGCGGCTATTCGCCGACCGCGGCCGGTCTGCTGACCCTGCCGATGATCATCGGGTCGATGCTCTCGGCAACCGTCTCCGGCTCGCTGATCACCCGGTACGGCCGGTGGAAGGGATTCCTGGTGGCCGGTGCGACCGCCATGACCGTCGGCTTCGGATTGCTGTCGACCATCGACGCGGACACCAACATGGTGCTGCTGGGCTGCTACCTATTCGTCCTCGGTGTCGGCATGGGTATGACGATGCAGAACCTGGTGCTCGCGGTGCAGAACAACGTCTCCCCCGACAACCTGGGTGCGGCGACCTCGACGGTCACGTTCTTCCGCTCCCTCGGTGGCGCGGCAGGTGTCTCGGTGCTGGGTGCGGTGCTCTCCAACCACGTGACCGACCTGATCGCGTCGGGACTGCAGGCCGTCGGGATCACCGCGGAGACCGGTGGTTCCGGTGCGGGGCTGTCGAATCTCAACGAACTCCCCGGCCCCATCGCCGACATCGTGCGCGGCGCCTACGGCGACGGAACGGCACGGATCTTCCTGGTGGCAGCCGTCATGGCCGCGCTGAGCCTGGTCGCGATCCTGTTCATCAAGGAGGTCGCACTCAAGACCCGCAGCGCCCTGGAGGAGCGGGCCGACGAGGAGGCCGCCGACCGCGCACTCCCCTCGACCACCACCTCTGATCTCGACGCCGAATTCGACGAGATCGTGGCCGGCGAGACGGTACTTGCCGACGACGGCCGTCACCGGAAAGACTGACCGACCGTCCCAGACAACACCACAAGCCCCCATGCTGGTTGAGCCGCCACGAGCCGCCCTCACTGCTGGTTGAGCCGCCACGAGCCGCCCACACTGCTGGTTGAGCCGACTCGAGCCGCTAGGCGAGAGGCGCGTCGAAACCACAAGCAAGACAACAAAGTCCGCAACCACCCACCCACCCGAAGCCACCCCAACGATCACGTCCACAACGGTCACCCCCGCACCCCACCGACGGCAACATGCCCACGGAGATCACCGAGGACGACCCCACCGCACACGCCACCAGATCCACCGCACCCCGACTGCGACACCCACATTCCGTTAGCCCTCCGAACGATGCCCCGAAAAGACGGGGCTAGAGCCACTACCGGCGTCACCCATAGCGTCAAAGTCACCACCCCCGACGCCGAGGTCCAGCGATGCACACACACGCCACCACCCACCGGATCAAAGCACTCGCCGCAGCCCTCGGCGCCAGCGCCGCACTCTGGTTCGGCGCCTACCCCGGCATCGCCTACGCCGACCCCAGCGGCTCCGACAGTTCCAACAGCTCCGACAGGTCCAGCAGCTCAAGCAGTTCCAGCGATTCAGACCACTCCGGATCGAGTGACTCCGGCTCGAACGGCTCTGACAACGATGCCGGTTCCGACGATTCGACAGCTGGCAGCACCACCGACTCGTCCTCCGACAACTCCAGCGATGACAACTCCAGCGGCAACGATTCCAGCACCGACGACACCGGCACCGACAACTCCGGCCCGGTCGATGCCGACAACAATTCCGGCACAGATGAGTCGGCAACCAACGAATCAGCCACAGACGGTTCAGCGGGTGCCGAATCGACCGCAACCAACGAGAGCACGACGACCGAGACCACGCCCACACCCGAGAGCACCGTCGAACTGATCCACCCCGGCTTTTCCGGAGAGCTCAGGTTGTGAGTGCCCCCTCCGGATTGAGGGTGCGCATGTGATCGTAATGGAGTCGCTCAGCGTGGTCGGGGGTGAGGTCGTCGCAGTAACTGTGTGGGCGTTCACGGTTGTAGAACGCCACCCATTCGGCCGTGCCCAGTGACAGTTCGGTCGCGCCGTGAAATCGCGGCTGGTTGTCGACGAGTTCGTTCTTGTAGTCAGAGTTCACCGACTCCGCGAGCGCGTTGTCGTAGCTATCCCCAACGCTGCCAATAGAAGCCGCGATGCCTTCCTCGGCCAACCGCTGCCCGAACACAATCGCTGTGTACTGCGATCCCGCGTCTGAATGGTGTATGAGTCTCGTTAAATCAACTACACCGCAACGCTTTCGGTTGTCTATCGCGTTGTTGATGGCATCGGTAACCAGGTTCACTGTCATTTCCGAGGCCACTTTCCAGCCGACAATCTTGCGGGCGAACACATCGATGACGAACGCCGTGTACGCCCACCCCGACTTGGTGCGGCAGTAGGTAAAATCGGCTACCCACAACCGATTTGGTGCCGCAGCATAGAACTGTCTGTCGACCAGATCCGCCGGCCGCGACGCTGCCGCATCAGGGATGGTCGTACGCACTCGCTTCTTCTTACTCGCGCCATGCCATCCCATCTCCCGCATCACTCGTTCAACAGTGCATCGAGCAACATCAATACCACTGCTGCGCAATACTATCCATGTCTTGCGTGAACCCAGAACCCGCATCAGCGGTCGCTTCCGGCGCAAAGCGAAGATCGCATCGATGACCTGCGCATCGGCGAACATGCGGGCGCTCGGCCCGCGGTTGATGTGATCATAGTAAGTGGACGGGGCGATGTGGATACCATGCTCGCAGAGCACGGCGCACATCGAATCGACGCCCCAGACAAGGCCATCCGCACCCACCTGGTGTCCCTGGTGAGTGCGGATGAACTCCACAATTAGCGGTGTGGCCGGTCGATCTCGGCCGCGAAGAAAGCCGACGCCGCCTTCAGGATCCCGTTCGCTCGTTTGAGCTCGGCCACCTCGCGCTTGAGTCGTCGAATCTCCTCGCTATCGGCCTTGGCTGGCGCGCTGGCGGCGCCCGACGGCGCCTTGCGCACCCACTGGCGAACCGTCTCCGCCGAGCCGACTCCGAGCAAATCCGCAGTCTTGCCCATCGCCGCCCACTCGGTGGACCCCTGAGCCACCAACTGCTCGACCATGTCCACCGCGTCGCGCTTCAACTCATCCGAGTATCGCTTCGATCCTGCCACTGCCATAGGTTTCATTCTCCCTTGAGACGAACCCTCCGGAAACACCGGGACGGATCACCTACACCTACACCCCCAACCCCGACTACGCCCACCAACTCGCCGCCGACCCCACCCTGCCCACCACAGACACCTTCACCATCACCGCCACCGACGCCCACACCCACAGCGCCACAACACAAACCGGCAACACCACCACCATCACCGTCCCCATCACCGCCCACAACCAGGCACCCACGGCGTCGTCCACCATCACCGGCAGCACAGCTCCGAGTTCCTGGTCGGTAGGGCTCGGCAACCTCGACTCCAGTTACGATCCGGCCAAGTCCCAGGGGATGGCGTCGTCGCCTGACGGTCGATACCTCTACATCGCCAGCGGCAACGACTCCAACACCGTCCTGTTGGTCGACACCACCACCCACACAGTGACGCAGCAGATCGCCGTGGCCAGCAATCCCACCGCCGTGGCAATCAGCCCGGACGGCTCGCGCGTCTACGCCACCAACTACAACGACAACACGGTCTCGGTGATCGACACGAGCACCAATTCGGTTGTCACCACCATCCCGGTGGGTACACGACCGGTATCGGTGGCGGTGAGCCCGGACGGTTCCACCGTTTACGTTGCCAACGAGGACGACAACACGGTGTCGGTGATCGACGCCGGGACCGCGACGGTGACACAGAACATCATTGTTTTCGCTCCCAGTTCACTGGTGCTGAGCCCGACGGGCGACCAACTGTACGTGGTCGACTCCGACATGGAGGGCGTCGTCGCAATCGACACCGAATCCAACACCATCGTCGACTTCTACTCGGTCCCACGACCGTCGACGGTGCCGGTCATCAGTCCCGACGGCCGATGCGTCTATGTGGGCAGCCGGGCGTCGAACACCGTGTACGCCATCGACACGCAGACCAATGAGATTGCCGAGTACGAGGTCACTGCCGTCCCGGATGCGCTCGCGCTCAGCCGCGACGGGACTGTCGTCGGTCAGATCGAAACCTGCTGCCGCATAGATTTGTTCGACCTGGCTCAGCGGGTCTTCGACGAGGTCCTCGTAGCGCACATCGACAAAGACGTCGGGCCGAGCAGCACGAACGTCGAGCGCACGATTCACCATGTCGGCATTGCGTTTCAGCCAATGCCGGGCCACCGCCGGTGCGTCGACGTGATCGGAGAACATCGAGTGCCCGTGTGCGAGCATGCTGGAGAACGACGCCGTGGTGCGCAGCGGATCGCGATGAGTTTGCACGATGACGGCGCCGGGGAACACGTCGAGCAAGGTATCCAGATGTTCGAGGTGCGCTGGTGTTTTCAAAACCCAGAGGCGGCGCGGATTCTGCGACTGCAAGATCTGCAGCAGCGTCTTCAGATAAGCGTACGATCCGTGCATATCCTGCCTGCTCAGCCAGTCCGCGTACGACGGAACGCTCAGCATCGCCTCGGGAACCTGCGACAGCAACGAATACTCCTGCAGCAGAACATCTTCCTCCGGGCCGTCCGCCTCGACGGCGTGGATGGCGAAGAACTGTGGGTTCAAGTATCGCAGCGCGAGTTCGGCCATTCTGGTCTGCGCGATACGCAGCGTTGGCTTGCCGGCCCGTTCGAGGTGTTTCGGGAGGAGGTGCAGGACCTCCCACGACCCCACCGATCGCATGTCGGGGTCGGCGGCGATGAGCCTGTGCAACATGGTCGTACCGCTGCGCTGCAGTCCGGCGATCACGATCGGCGGTTCGATCGGCAGATCGGTGATCTCTGGATGATCATGGAGGAGCTGGCCGACGCGCAGACGCGTCGACAGGATGCGTGCATTCGCGCCCGGATGACCAGTGCACCAAAGGTACTGAGATTCGCCTCGTCGATGATGGAACCACACAGCACCTCCAGCGCCTCGTCGGTCTGCAGATCTGCGGCCCACGGTAGACCGGTGGCTCGGACGGCGCCGCGTCGTAGCCGGTCCGCGCTCAGGTCGGGGGCGATCCCGCGCTGCGACAACGTCGCACCCACCCGATTGGTCAGCGCGACGGCACGTCTCCGATACGGGACGAATCCGTTTTCCGCACTTGTCATTCCAGATCCGCGAGTTCGTCGAATCGCACCACCCGGGTACGTGGCTGTGGATGGTCCTGCGCCCGACTCACCGGAATGACATTGCGCCACAGTCATGCCCGGTGGTCTCGATCCAGTTGGGCAGTCCCGGGTCGCGGTGAGCGACGACGATCCGGACCGAGCCGTCTGGCCGATACCGCGCGGTGTGCTTGTTGACGTGGACGGTGTGGTAGCGGTAGTCGAGCGACTCGAGCCAGTGATTGTCGAGCTGAAAGTTCCAGCCGTCACATTCGGGTATCTCGCTGTCGATCACGAGCGCCTCGTCGGGACCGAGCCGCCAATAGCTCTGGTAGTAGATGATGTTCGGATCGCCACCGGCCTTGGTGGAACGTTCCGGATCGAACATCGGCAACTCGTTGGTGTGCTGCTGAAAGTCTCTGGCCCACTTTGCGAAGAGCATCGACGCGCCGGCCACCAACAGGCTCGCCCGCCCGAGGCCCGCGTCCAGGGTGCAGCGGTCAGCGGTTTCGGCGCCGCATTCCCGCCGAGCACCTCGATGTGTAGGTCCGCGGGCACCTCGGTGGTGCGATCGGCGAAGGTCTGCCGGACGATCACCAGCCCCGTCTCCGGTGTCATCGGCAGCCAGTTGCCGGGATGCTCGGTGGCACTGAGGATTAGCTCGAAGGTGCCGTCGGGTGCGATCTCGAGATCGTCCGCCTCCACGTATCCGGTGGTCGGCATCTGACCGCCCTCGCCGTAGTTGCCCTCCTGGGTGCCGAAGCCGAGGTAATCCACGGTGCCGCGTGTTCCGGAGATGCGGTACTCGAGGGTGCCGTCGATGTTGGCGTTCATGTAGTAGTTGTCCGGGTTGTCGGACCCCAGCTTCACCGTCTCGTGCACCATCCGACGCAGGACCGGTGCGTGCGGATCGGCGCATTCCACAAACGCCTCGAGGCCGGCCCTGGTCAGCCGGCTCAGGTAGCGGTAGCCCTCGGCCTGGGTGAGCGGATCGGTCGGCGTACCGGGGAAGACCATGGCGGCCCCCGCCGATTTGAGCGTGTCGCAGAACTCTTCCCACGCCTGCCCGCTGGCCACGCGCTGTTCGGCGACGCTGTCCGGGGTCTGGCCTCGCAGCTTGAGGTAGGCCACCCGCGCGCGCTTGAACTGCCCCAGCGCCGACACCGCAATCGTTCGTCCGTTCATCGTCCGCCCTTCCCTGGCACGTCTTCCATGATCGGTGAGATCACGCGCCGTTGTCCGGGGTTCGCCCATCACGCCACGCCGGACGCGGGGACTACCCTCGACGCTGTGAGTGCGCGCGCGGGAATCATCGTCACCGGTACCGAGGTGTTGTCCGGCCGGATCACCGATAAGAACGGGCCGTGGGTTTCGGCCCGGCTGCTCGAACTCGGCGTCGACGTCGCACACATCACCATCTGCGGCGACCGGCCCGACGACCTGACCGCCCAGCTCGATTTTCTCACCGCGCAGGGTGTGGACCTCATCGTCACGACCGGGGGTCTCGGTCCGACCGCCGACGACCTCACCGTCGCGGTGGTCGCCGATTTCGCCGGCCTCGCTCTGCACGCCGATCCCGCGCTCGAGGCCCGTATCGGTGAGCGCGTCCGCGACTGGCAGAAGCGGTCGGGTGCGGTGTCCGATGAGGCCGCGACACGCGCCGGAATCCACAAGCAGGCCCTGGTACCCGAAGGTGCGCAACCCATTCCACCGGTGGGTACCGCGCCGGGCGTCGCGATCGGGGCCGGTGCACGCGACGGCCGGGTCCCGGCGATCCTGATCCTGCCCGGGCCGCCACGCGAACTACAGGGCATGTGGCGCGACGCCCTCGCCTTCCCCGCCGTCGTCGACGCCCTGTCCGGGCGCGGCGATTATCGGCAGGAGACCATCCGCGCCTATGGCCTGCGCGAGGCCGAGCTCGCCGCCACCCTGCGCGACGCCCAGAACAGCGTCGACGTCTTCGACGACCTGGAGATCACCACGTGCATGCGTGGCGGTGAGGTGGAGATCGTCACCCGGTTCGAGACCGCTGCGCAGCCCGCGTACTCCGAGCTGTCCGATGTCCTGCGGGCCGCTCATGGCCGCCAGATCTTCTCGACCGATGGCTCGACGCTCGGCGATCTCGTCGCCGGCGCGCTGACCGGCCGTCGGATCGCGACCGCCGAGTCCTGCACCGGCGGTCTCGTCGCGGCCCGCCTCACCGACCGGGCCGGATCCTCGGCGTATGTGATGGGCGGGGTGGTCTCCTACGCCAATGACGTGAAGACCGGGTTACTCGACGTCCCGGCGGAGATGATCGCCGAGCACGGCGCCGTCAGCGAGCCGGTGGCCGCCGCAATGGCCGACGGCGCACTCCGTCGACTCGACACCGACACCGCGGTCTCGACCACCGGAATCGCCGGACCTGACGGTGGAAGTCCGGAAAAGCCGGTTGGCACGGTCTGTTTCGGGATCGCTGTCGCAGGCCGGCCGACCGCGACATTCACTCGCCGATTCCCCGGCGACCGGACGACCGTGCGGGCACTCGCGACCACGGCCGCGCTGCATCTCCTCCTCGACGCCCTGAGCTGACCCGCCCCGACGTTGATCGTGCAGGTGAACACGTCCACCGTGCACCGACCCGCGCCCGGCAATACCCACTGAACGCGTTCGGGCGCACGATCAACGGATTTGGGCGCACGATCAACGCGCAACAGCACGTCCGACGGCGTCGAACCGTGGTGGCCAGATACCCCCCTAGGGTATATGGTGGAGTCATGTCCATACCTCACCACACACATCCCGAGGGACATACCGACATCGAAACGACTGCCGGACCTGCGGGTTCTCCCGATCACATGACACATTCGGACCATGGCGGCCACGCCGGGCATGCCGATCACGTCGCCGTCTTCCGGCGACTGTTCTGGATCATGACGGCGCTCGCGGTGCCCGTCGTGCTGACCAGCGAAATGTTCGCGCACCTCGTCGGCTATCACCTACCAGCGCTCGGGTGGCTGCCCTGGGTCTCGCCGATCCTGGGCACCGTCATGTACGTGTGGGGCGGGCGCCCGTTCCTGACCGGTGCCGTCGATGAGATCCGGCGCCGCCAACCGGGCATGATGCTGCTGATCGCCCTTGCGATCACCGTCGCCTTCCTCGCCTCCTGGGGCGCCACGCTCGACGTTCTCGCCGATGAGCTCGATTTCTGGTGGGAACTGGCCCTGCTGGTGGTCATCATGCTGCTCGGCCACTGGATCGAGATGCGGTCGCTGGCCCGCACCACGTCAGCGCTGGATTCGCTGGCCACACTGCTCCCCGACACCGCGGAACGCGTCGACGGCGATCGCGTCGAGGTGGTGGCGCCGAGCGATCTGAGGGTGGATGACGTGGTCGTCGTCCGTCCGGGCGCAGCGGTGCCGGCCGACGGAACCATCATCGAGGGGTCATCGGGTGTCGACGAGTCGATGGTGACCGGCGAATCCCGGGCCGTGCACCGGGGTCCTGGCGATCGGGTGGTGGCCGGTACGGTCGCCACCGACTCCGGCCTTCGAGTGCGGGTGACGGCCACCGGCGACGACACCGCGCTGGCCGGCATCGCGCGCCTGGTCTCCGACGCACAGACCAGTTCCACTCGGGCACAACGGATCGCCGATGTCGCCGCAGGCTGGTTGTTCTGGTTCGCCTTGAGCGCCGCCGTCATCACGGCCATCGTCTGGACCGTCGTCGGCATGCCCGACGACGCGGTGATCCGGGCCATCACAGTGCTGGTCATCGCCTGCCCGCACGCCCTCGGCCTCGCCATCCCGCTCGTGGTCGCCATCGCAACCGAACGCGCCGCCCGAGGCGGCGTACTGATCAAGGACCGGCTCGCATTGGAGACCATGCGAACCGTGGACACGGTGCTCTTCGACAAGACCGGCACCCTCACCGAGGGCGCCCCGACGGTCATCGCCGTCGAAGGCACGGCCGGTCACAACGCCGACGAGGTGCTCGCCGTCGCCGCTGCCGCCGAGGCCGACAGCGAACATCCACTCGCACAGGCCATCACCCGGGCCGCGACCGAGCGCGATCTCGACGTCCCGGCCGCGGCCGGCTTCTCGTCCTCACCCGCTGTGGGCGTCACCGCGACCGTGGCCGGACGAACGATCCGCGTCGGCGGACCACACCTGCTCACCGAGCGCGATGTCCCCGAGCTACCCATCGCCGAGAGCTGGCGCGGCGACGGCGCCACCATCCTGCACGTCCTCGATGGCGACGAGGTGATCGGTGCGCTCGAGCTCGCCGACGCCGTTCGGCCGGAATCCCGCGAGGCGATCGACGCCCTGCACGACCGGGGTGTCGAGGTGGTCATGATCACCGGCGATGCCGAAGCCGTGGCCGAGTCGGTGGCCGCCGAGCTGGGCATCGACCGCGTCTACGCGGGGGTCCGGCCGGCGGACAAGGAAGCCAAGGTCGCCGAACTCCAGCAGGAAGGCCGACGGGTCGCGATGGTCGGCGATGGTGTCAACGACGCACCCGGACTCGCGCGGGCCGACGTCGGCATCGCGATCGGCGCGGGAACCGATGTCGCCATCGCGTCGGCGGGCGTCATCCTGGCGTCCTCGGACCCCCGTTCGGTGCTGTCTTTGATCGAACTCTCACACGCCGCGTTCCGGAAAATGAAGCAGAACCTCTGGTGGGCAGCCGGTTACAACCTCGTATCGGTGCCGCTGGCGGCCGGCGTCCTCGCGCCGATCGGCTTCATCCTCCCGATGAGCGTAGGCGCCATCCTCATGTCGGTCTCGACGCTGGTGGTCGCGGCGAATGCGCAATTGCTTCGGCGACTTGACCTCTCGCCTGAGCACGTCGTTGAGCGAGATGGCCACGGCCGACGGGCTGGATGAGCCGCGAGGCGGATGCGGACATCGTTGACGCACTGGTGGTTTCGATACGCCTCCGCCAGCGCTCCGGCTACTCAACCAGCAGAAGAAGGGGCGACACCCGCGGAAGCAACCAGCAGGAGGATCGACCCCGGCGGCCGATCAGTCCAGCGGTCCCGTCGGAAGCTCCCGTCGCACGAGTTTGCCGGTGGGGTTGCGCGGGAGTTCGTCGACGAAGACGATGTCGCGCGGGACCTTGTAGCGGGCGAGATGTGACTTCACATGCTGCTTGAGATCTTCGACGGCGGGGTTCGCCTCGGGCTGGGCAACAATGAAGGCGCGCAACCGATGTCCGAACTCTTCGTCGTCGACGCCGACCACCGCCACGTCGGCGACGTCGGGGTGTTCGGCGAGGAGATTCTCCACCTCGAGGGGATAGACGTTCTCGCCGCCGGAGACGATCATGTCGTCGTCGCGGCCCTCGATGAACCACAGTCCGTTCTCGTCGACGCGGGCCATGTCACCGCTGGACATGTAGCCGTCGATGATCTGCTTGTTGCGACCGTCGGTGTACCCCTCGAAGGGAGCACCGTTACGGACGAAGAGGCGGCCGCGCACGTTGGTGCCGGTGATGCGCTGGTCGTTCTCGTCGAACAGGGCAAGGCGACTGGTGATCGGCGGACGTCCGACGGTCCCGGGGGCCTGCCGCAGCTCGTGGGGCTGCGCGATCGCCGCGATGGCGACCTCGGTGGAACCGTACATGTTGTAGAGCACGTCGCCGAAGGCGTCCTGCACTCGCTCCGACAGTGTCGGCGACAGTGCGGAGCCGGCGATGACGATGATCTTCAGTGCCGAGACATCGTATTTGGCAAGAACTTCCGGACCCAGCGCGAGCATCCGGTGCAGCATGGTCGGTACGGCCACCAGCACCTCGGCACGATGCTCGGCGAGCGCGGCGAGGGTCTTCTCGGCGTCGAAGCGCCGCATCACCACTGTCTGGTTGCCCAGCGCGGTCCCGACGCCCCAGACGGCGAAGCCGGTGGAGTGGAAGATCGGCGAGACGATCACCATCGAGCCACGCTGCGGCAGCGGCACCCGGTCCAGCAGCAGGGCGCTGGTGAACGGTGACACCTTGGAACGCTGCGCCCCCTTGGGCAGTCCGGTGGTTCCGCTGGTCAGGATCACGAAACCGCCGAAGGATTCCGGGGTCGGCGGCATCGAGGTGTCACCGGTGGCGATCACGTCGTCGAGCGTGTCGACACCGTCGGGGACCGGACGATCGCCGTCGACCCAGGTGAGGATGCGCGGCATGTCGGGCAGGCCTTCGAGGAGATCGGTGAACTCCTCGTCGTAGAGCATCGCGCGGACCTTCTCGCGCTCGGCGACCTCCACGAACTGGGTCTTGCCGAACCCGGTGTTCATCATCGCGAGCCGGTAGCCGGCGCGGCCGGCGGCCGACAGCGCCATGATCAGGCCGCGGTGGTCCCGGGCCAGCACGCCGATCACCGATCCGGGTTGCACTCCGGCCGCGAGCAGCGAATTGGCCAGCGCGTTGCTCTGCCGGTCCATCTCCCCGAAGGTCACGGTCCCGCGCTCATCGGTCACACACGGCGCATCCGGGTACTCCTCGGCGCCGTGGACGATGACCGTCGACGCCGGTCCGATGACCTTGGAGCGTTTGACCGCCTTGAGCAGCTCGCCCGGTTTCGTCACGTCGATCGCACCGGAGCGGTGCAGTACCCGGGCCGCGCCGACGGCGTCGGACACCATCTCCAGAGCGTTGCTGACAGAAGCCATGGTCGGCCACCCCTCGTTTTCAGAGAACGCGCGTTGTCTGATGCCAATGTAGGGCGATGATGTCACACCGGCCGGCGGTTCTCCGAAATCGGTGCCGCGCGCGGCACCCCTATGGTTGGGGAGTGCACGCATTCGCCGACTGGCTCGTCGATGTCGTCGGCTCGGTGCCGTCGTGGGCCGTTTATCTGGTGGCGTGCGGAGTCGTCTTCGCCGAGACGGCGACGCTGATCCTCGGCCTCATCCTCCCCAGTGAGGCGGTCCTGCTGGCGGCCGGCGTCGCCGCGGCCGTCGGATCGACGCAGATCGCCGCACTGATCGTCGCGGTCTGTGTGGCCGCCGTCGCCGGCGATCTCACCGGATATCGGGTGGGCCGCACGTCCGGGCACCGTCTGATGTCGTCGCGGATCGGCCGCCGGTTCGGCGAGGAACGCTGGGCGCACGCCGCCGAGCGCATCAACGCCGACGGCATGATCGCCGTCGCCTCCGGCCGCTGGATCGGTTACGTCCGCACCGTGGTCCCGCCGGTCGCGGGTACGACGCGGATGCACCTGACCCGCTTCGTCGTCGCCGACGTCATCGGCGCGACCAGCTGGGCGACGACCGTTTTGCTGGTCGGCTACTTCGCCGGGGCCGCGCTGGCCACCACCGTGCTGTTCTATCTCGCGGCGGCGATCGCGGTGACGGCCGGGCTCTACTACCTCTTCCGCTGGTGGCGTTCCCGACGGGTCGCCACCTCGGACGCCGACGAGCTCACCCGAGACTGAACGGCTTGCCGTAGAGGAACACCACCTGCATGAGGTAATCGGTCTGCGCGCCGACCTTGACATAGGACCGGGCCTGCGCGTAACCCGCACAGCCGTTGATCATCATGGTCTGATTCTTGTACAGCAGGGTCCCCTCGCCGTTGGCGAAGCTGATCGCACTGGTGTGGGCCGCCGCGCCGAAGTCGTCGGCATACCCGTAGTCGTTGACGACGTAGTTCGCGGTCTGGCCCGGTCCGATCGTGACGCCACCACCGACTTGTCCAGTGGCAGTGGCACTTTCCGGGTTGTATTCGGCCGCGGTACCGGAGCCGGTGCCGTTGGCCTTGGCACCCAGCGTCAGCTGGCAGCCGACGATGTATCCGGCCCCGATCTTGAAGCGCGCCTTCTTGTCCGAGGTCTTCACGTGATAGCGCGCCGATACCCAGGCGTTGCGATGCAACGGTGTGCCGCCCATCGACGGACTGATCCGTGCCTTCTCCGCGGTGCGGCTGATGGTGAGTTTGGTGCCGTCCTTCAACGTCTTCACGATGTTCTGGCTCGGCAGCGTGACGGTGGTGTCCGCGTGGGCTGGTGTACCCACGATCATCGGAAGAGTCACTGCCGCAGCCGATGCGGCCAGCGCGGCGCGGATTCGCCGCGACCGCGGGCGGATGGTCAGGGGATTGCGCAGGGTCATCGAAACCTCTTGTCAGACGGTGGGAATGGGACGGCGAGTACGGATCAGCCGATGGAGAAGGGCTTGCCGTAGAGACTCACCTTCTGGTGCACCTTTCCGGTGGTCTCAACCGTGGTGAACGCGCGTGCCTGTGCGTATCCGCCACAGTTCTGCACTGCGAGCTGGGTACGGTCGTAGCCGACGTAATAGGTGCCGGCCTTCTCGGCGTTCTTCGATACCAGCAGAACGAACTTCACCTCGCCGGCCGACAGCGGGACGTCGACCGTTCCGGTGACCGTCGGCGCCGACGGTGTCAGTGCGCCGGAGAGCCCGCCCTTGAGGCCTTCGATGTTCACCTGGCAGCCGACGATGTATCCGGACGAAAGAGTCGCTGCCGCACCGCTGTTGATGGTGCCGTTACTGCCCGGCATGGCGTCCTCACCGGCTGGGTCCTGCTCGGGCCCACCCTTGGCCGGCTCGAGTTTCGGCGCGCGCAGCGTGATGTCCGCCGACACCCATGCGGTACGCGACGCACCGTTGGCCGCCAAGGAGGGTGAGATCTGCGCGTGCTCGTTGGTCCGCGTGACGGTGAAACCCTCACCACGGGCGACGTGGATGCGGCGAGTTCGCCGGAGGGAACGGCCTCGGTCGGCGATGTCGCCGCACGACTCGGCATGTCACCCGATCGCACGCAACAATGGCTTCGCCGAACGGGTTTCACCGTACTCGGCGAATACGTCGTCACCTCGGCGTCGTCCACCGCCGACCTGGTGGCCGCAGTTCTGTCCATCGCCGACCGGCCCTTGAGCCTGGATGACATCGTCGCCGCGATGGGCGCGGAACGTCGGGCGGCGTCGAGTGTGCGCAACGCGCTGGTCTCCGACAACCGTATCGTCAAGACAGACCGCGCCCGGTATGGCCTCGCGCGATGGGGAGGGCCACCGTATCTGCCGGTACACCGGCAGATCGCGCAGATCGTCGACGAGGCCGGCGGCAGCGTGGCATTGAGCGAGGTCATCGAGACGATACGGTCCCGCTACGACGTCACCGAGACGAGCATCCGCGCCTACGCGGCCGCGGGTGAGTTCCGGACCGAGAACGACATCGTGTCCCGACGCGATCGCCCCCAGCGATCACGCAGAACCCCGACCCGCACCCGGGGCCTGTACCGAGAGGGTGACACCGTGCATTGGTCGACGACCATCACGACAGCGCACCTCAAGGGCTCGGGGTTCGGCATCCCGAGTGCACTTGCCGACATTCTCGGGGTGGGCCCGGATGCCCCGAGGACGCTCGAAACCCGTTACGGGAAACAGCCATTCACGTGGGCTTCGGTGCAAGCGCGGTCTGGCAGCATCAAGCGATTCGTCACCGAGCTTCTGGGGAATGATGGTCGGTGTGATCGTCGACATGCCTGAGGAGTTCTTCGACTTCCTCGACCGTCTGGAGGCCAAGGCCACCGGCGGTGATGCGCAGTCGACGCGGGTGCTGGCCCATGTGGTGGCGGCGCTGGCGGATCTTGCGGCGTTGCAGGGCCCGCCGACACGGGAGACCCCGAGTCTCAAACGGGTGCGTCAGTCGGGCCAGTATCCCCGCACACGAGCCACTCGTCGACGATCTCCACACGCGTCGACGCGGCCGCGACGACCCACCACACCGGGATGTCGGAGCCGGGCAGCACCATACCGGTGGACGGGAGCTCATCGATCAGATCCTCGATGGCGATCACCGGCGTCGCCAGCCCCACCATCTCATCGTGCAACCCACGAAGATGCGCTGTGGTGTCGACGTTTTCGCGCAACCGGGCGCGCAGTTGACGCTCGATCTGGGCGACCCGCTCTCGGGAGATGCCCAGCATCGCGGCCAGTTCGGACTGCCGGCGCGGTCGCAACGCGAGGATACGATCCTCCAGGATGAGCCGATCACGCGCATCGAGCGATCCGATGACATCCGCGACCGCCTCGAGACCGTCCGCGATCATCGGAATCGGTGCGGCGACGGCCATCACGAGGGCACCGACCAGCTCACCGACCGTCGTGGTTCCGATACGCGGCAGACCCAGCAGCGCGGTGCAGGTGCGGTCGAGGACTTCGGTGAGCGTGTCGATCCCGGTGGCATGCAGCGCCGCGCGCACCGGTTGCGCTACGTCGAGGGCGGTGACCGGCAGATCACCCGCGACAGTGGGGAAATCATCACGCAGGACCCGCTTGGATCGGTCCCGCACATACCGTTCGGAGATTCGTCGTCGGAATGCGCCGGTGTTGCTCGCCGTCAGCGTCTGCGCCGGCGACGAATCCATCCACACATTCACGAAGATCTCGTCGTCGGCGAGGATGGGAGGTCCGGTGCGGTACTCGGAGAGCCAGGGCAGCAGTTCCGACCAGGGACGATTCGAGAGTCGGGCACCGTCGGCGCGCATATCGGAGGTCATCGTTCAACAGCCGGGCTGCTGGTTCGGTGACATCGATCGGTTCCCTGGTGGTGCGTCGTGAGGTGCCCCGCGGCGGGCGACGAGTCACCAGACTACCCGGCCCGATGGCCGCGACCGGACCGCAGTAGCGTCGAACGCACAACCCCGCTCACCCCAGGAGTGACCTGTGACCCACGAACTGCGCCCTCGTCGAACCACCCTCGCCGTCCCGGCGTCGAGCACCAAGATGATCGACAAGGCACGCACCCTGGGCACCGACGAGTTCTTTCTCGACCTCGAAGACGCATGCGCACCGGAGAAGAAGCCGGAGGGACGCAAGAACATCGTCGCCGCGCTCGCCGACGGCGACTGGCAGGCGAAGATCCGCGCCGTGCGCGTGAACGACTGGACCACACCGTGGACCTACACGGATGTGATCGAAGTGGTCAGCGGGGTGGGACAGGAGGTCGACGCGATCATCCTGCCCAAGGTGAACGACCCGAATCAGGTTGCTGCGCTCGATCTTCTGCTGACCCAGATCGAGCGGACCGAAGGATTGCCGGTGGGCCGGATCGGCATCGAGGCCCAGATCGAGGACGCGGCCGGGCTCATCAAGATCTACGAGATCGCCCAGGCCTCACCGCGTCTGGAGACCCTCATCTTCGGGCCGGGCGACTTCATGGCGAGCATCAACATGCGCTCGCTGGTCGTCGGCGCGCAGCCCCCGGGCTATGAGATCGCCGACGCGTTCCATCACATCCACATGTCGATCCTGATGGCCTGCCGCGCAAACAACCTGCAGGCGATCGACGGGCCGTGGGCCCAGATCCGCGATCTCGACGGATTACGGCGCAGCGCAACGCAGGTCGCGGCGCTCGGCTTCGATGGCAAGTGGGTGCTGCATCCCGATCAGATCGAACCGACCAACGAGATCTTCACACCGAGTCAGCAGGACTACGACCACGCCGAGAACATTCTCGACGCCTACGCCTGGCACACCTCGGCCGCGGGTGGCGGCCGAGGTGCGGCGATGCTCGACGACGAGATGATCGACGAGGCGTCGCGCAAGCTGGCGCTTGTCGTCGCCGCCAAGGGTCGGGCGGCCGGACTCGACCGCGCCGAGGTGTGGTCGGCGCCGACGGACTGACGGACTGACGCCGTCAGTAGTAGTGCGCTCGACCGCCGACAGCACGGCCGGTGGCCCCGAGAATCGCCAGGATGACACCGATCACCACGAGGATGATGCCGATCGTCCAGAGGATCGGGATGCTGAAGATAAATCCGAGGATCAAGCAGATGATTCCGAGAATGATCACGACTGAGCCCCTCTCGCCATAGTTGGAAGACGGCACTCGACGCTGCTGCAAGTACTTCCCAACCCTACGTGCCCAGAGCGCCGTCATGGCTGATTCGCCGGCTTTGCTCGGGGAGTCGAGACCCCTCATTCATCGCCGCGTGACCCATACACTCTGTGCGTGGACATCTCCCTCGACGGTTTGCGCACGTTACGTGCGGTCCTCGAGTACGGCACCTTCGAGGCGGCCGCCGCCGAACTCCACGTCACGCCGTCCGCGGTCAGCCAGCGAATCAAGGCCATGGAGGTCTCGGTCGGGCGTGTCCTGGTGCATCGCACCAAACCCGCCACCCCCACCAGCGACGGCGAGGTCCTCGTCCGACTCGCCGAACAGTGGGAACTGCTCAGCGCCGAGGCCCGGCTGGAACTCGTCGGCGAC
This sequence comes from Gordonia bronchialis DSM 43247, assembly GCF_000024785.1. Classification (NCBI taxonomy): domain Bacteria; kingdom Bacillati; phylum Actinomycetota; class Actinomycetes; order Mycobacteriales; family Gordoniaceae; genus Gordonia; species Gordonia bronchialis. The sequence goes on from NC_013441.1 coordinate 4,970,608, forward strand.
GACGGGACCGGGTCACCGCCGCGGCTGATCCACCTGCCCATCGCCGGCAACTCCGACTCCCTGGCCACCTGGCTGCTACCGGCGCTGGCCCGCATCCACCGCGAGCACCCCGTCGTCGTCGAGGTGCTGCGCGACGACGAATCCCGCAACAGTGACTTTCTCCGATCGGGAGAAGTGTTGGGCGCCATCACCTCTGACCCGGTCGCGATTCGCGGCTGCACTGTGGTGCCGCTCGGTTCGATGCGCTATCTGCCGGTCGCGACGCCGCATTTTCTGGACACCTGGATGCCCGACGGAGCCGACGAGGACAGCCTGTCGCGTGCACCGATGGTGTCCTACGACCGTAACGACCACATCCAGCGAGAAGCGTTGGGCCGGTTCTCGTCTCACATCTCCGAACCGCCCACCGTGTACATCCCGGCGTCCGGCGAATACCACCGCGCCGTCGAACTGGGCATGGGCTGGGGTCTGGTGCCCACCGCCCAGATCACCGACGCCCTGACCACCGGACGCGTCGTCCGCTTCCTCGACGCCGACGTCGACGTGCCACTGTTCTGGCAGTACTGGAAACTCAGTTCCCCGCTTCTGGACGCAGTCACACAGATCATCGTCGACGCGGCGCGCACCGAACTGCTGCCGGCGCACCCCTGACTGGTTGGTCGGTCACTCCGGGGCCACCTCGATCACCACGCGCCCGCGGATCTGACCGGCCAGAATCTTCTCGGCCAGCGCGGGCACGTCGTCGAAGCCGGCCGTCACCGCGATCGCACGCAGGTCATCGACGCTCAGCGCATCATCGAGCCGCGACCATGCCGCCCGGCGCAGCTCGATGGGTGCGTTGACCGAGTCGACGCCCAGCAGCGCGACGTTGCGCAGGATGAACGGCATCACCGTGGTCGACAGTCCGGCACCACCGGCGAGTCCGCAGGAGGCGACGGCCCCGGAGTAGCGGATCTGCGGCAGCACGTTGGCCAGTGTCGCCCCGCCCACGCTGTCGACGGCACCGGCCCAGCGTTCCTTCGCCAACGGCCGAGGCTCGCCGGTGAGGGTGTCACGCTCGATGATCTCGGTGGCGCCGAGATCACGCAGGTACTGATGTTCGTCGGCGCTGCCGGTGGAGGCGTGGACCTCGTAGCCCAGCCGCGACAGCAGCAGCACCGCGAAACTCCCGACGCCTCCGGTGGCGCCGGTGACCAGGACGGGCCCCTGTTCGGGCGTGACGCCGGCCTGTTCGAGCCGCAGCACGCAGAGCATCGCGGTGAGACCCGCGGTACCGACCGCCATCGAACCCCACAGCCCCAGGCTCGACGGTGCCGGCACCACCGGCGTGGCGTCGACGCGCGCGTACCCGGCGAACCCGCCGTCACGGGTCTCCGACAGGCCGGCGCCGGTGAGCACCACCGCATCACCCGCCGTGAACCCGGAATCCGTAGCGGCGTCGACGACTTCGCCTGCCAGATCGATGCCGCAGGTCAGCGGGAACTGCCGGACCACGCCCGGTTTGCCGAGCACGGCCAGGCCGTCCTTGTAATTGAGCGACGAGTAGCGAACCCGCACCGTCAGGTCCCCCTCGCCGAGGTCGTCGGGTCCGAGCGTGACGAGTTCGGCAGGCTGCTTGGCGGCCGGGGCGCGGTAGGCCGGGAAGGACGGAACGGTGGTCATCGACGACTCCTGACGGATAGGGAACACGAACTGGCGAATGGGCAGCCCGAATTGGTGGCATGGTGCAGGTATGGCTTCAATCGACAACCTCCACGGCGATGCACATGTCGAGCGGTACCTCGAGACCGACGGCGACGAGGGTTTCCACTGGAACGGTACCCAGATCCTGATTCTGTTCACCAAGGGCCGTAAATCCGGGGCCGAGCGCAAGCACGCGCTCATCTTCCGCCCCTGGGGGGAGGATGCCTTCATGGTGGTGGCCTCCAAGGGTGGCACCGACGCACCGCCGGCCTGGTTCCTGAATCTCGAAGAGAACCCCGACGTCGAGGTGCAGGTCAAGGATCAGCGCATCCCGGTGCGTGCGCGGGTCGCCACCGATGACGAGAAGCCGGCGATGTGGGCCAAGATGACCGAGGTGTGGCCCGATTACGACGAGTACCAGAAGAAGACCGACCGCCAGATCCCGGTCGTCGTGCTCGAGCGGGCCTCCTCGCTCAACTGACGAACCGCAACAATCTGACGAACGCCCCGCTGACGGTCGCCGAGCCGAGCCGGCGTTGGACACCGCGGTAGCCTGCCTGCATGTCGAGTCCGCCACCGTTCTCGCCCACGATCATGCTGTTGACGCTGAGTCGGGTGTGGGAGGCGTCGTTGGCCGACGGCCTCACGCCCCTGGGTCTGACCACCCGGAAGTACGGTCTGCTCGGCCATATCAGGGCGACGCCGGGAATCTCGTTCAGCGAGTTGGCCCGTCGCTCGCGCATCTCGGTGCAAAGCGCGCACACCGCGGTGAGTGCGTTCGTGCGGGACGGCCTCGTCGACGATGGGACCGCCCATGCGGGTTCGGCGTCGCAGCTACGGGTAACGCCCCGCGGCGAGTCCGTTCTTGCGAAGGCCGCCGAGGTGGTCGTCCGCCTCGACACCGAGTTTGTCGCTCGCGACCCCGACCTCGTCGCTGTGTTGCGCGACCACATGGAGCGCGCCGTGTCCGACGACCCAACCTTCAGTTAAACTGAAGGTTATGAAGGTTCGTCACTACCTACGCCGTCCACCGACGATCCCTGCCGCCGACGCCCTCGAGCTCGTCGCACAGGGAGCGCTCGTCGTCGACGTCCGGCGCGACTTCGAATGGAATCGGGTACGCATCCCGTCGGCGGTCCACCTACCGCTCGAGGTTCTGCCGCAACGGTGTGTCGAACTCCCCGACGATCGCCTCCTGATCGCCTTCTGCACCGGTGGAATCCGCTCCGCTGGTGTGGCAAATCTGTTGGTGGAGAACGGTTTCGATGCAGTGAACATGAGCGGCGGACTAATCGGCTGGCGTGCCGCCGGGGGATCACTCACGCCATGATGTGACGCCCACGCGCGGGGCTGCTCACAGCCGTCCGAGCAACTCGGCCTTCTTGGCGGTGAACTCCTCGTCGGACAGGATGCCGCGCTGGTGCAGACCCGCAAGCGACTCGATTGCGGCGACGATGGCGTCGGCATCGGACGCGGGAGCCGCCGCCGGTTGTGCGGCCGGGGCCGCCGGCACGGGCTGGGGTTGCGCCATGGGCTGGGGTTCGGGGGCATACAGAGGCTCGGACTCGGCGCGATGTTTGGGCGCGGGCGCCGCCACCGGGGTCTGGGCCACTGTATGGCCGTCGAGTTCGGTCAGGGCGGAGACGTCGAAGGTCCCGAACTGGCTGGTGAAATTCAGGGAGCCCGACGCGCCGCCCTGCTGCTGTTGCACACCGCCGATCTGATGTTCACCGGTATCGAAAACCCTTGTCATACCGCCCGATTCGACGACGAGCCGGCGGGTGGCCGGGAAGATCGCATAGCGTGCACCGTTCTGGGCCCCGGTCGCGCTGGGGACACCGAGGTCGGCGGGCCACCAGTTGCCGGAGGTGAAACCACCGACCTGCCCCGACGCCGCGGGCACCGGCGGGAACACCGCCGTGGTGGCCAACAGTTGCGAGAGTTCGTTGCACAGGGCGTCGACGCGCGCTTTGAGTGCGTTGTCGAACATGTTGCCGACCATGGTCATCCCGCCACGCATCCACTGGCCGGAACCGCCGAGTTCGGGGATGGAGAACTGCGCCATCGTGCCACCACCGTTGTTCACGGCGAACAGCATTGCAAGGACCGCGTCGCGCGACAGTCCGTGGCGCCCGGCGATGTCGGTGATGGCCCGCTCGGCTTCGGGGGTGACCGTGGCCTCCATGAGTTGACTCTTTCGTCGATGCGGGAGTTGCTGAGGCCACCACTATACGAGCGGCGTACTGCTACGAGATCAGGCACTGCTGCGAGATTCGGCGCTCGGCAGACATTCGCCGTCGACAATGGTCCACTGGAGTGAGGTCGGCAAACACGATGATGACAGGGGTGTCGGGTGTCGGAACTGGTGGAGAAGGCAGCCGACAGCACGTGGTTCGAGCGGGCCGCGCGGGCCGGACAGTTCGCCAGTGGTTGCGTACACCTGCTGATCGCCTACATCATCCTCCGACTCGCCTTCGGCGACGCGGGGAATGCCGACCAGTCCGGAGCGCTGGCCATTTTCGCCGACTCCGCCGGTGGCCGGATCGCGTTGTGGGTGGCGGCGGTCGTGTTCGCGGCGCTCGCGTTGTGGCGCCTCACCGAGGCGATCGTCGGGCCGCATCCGAGTGAGGCCGGCGACGAGGATTCCGGGTGGACCGACCGGGCAAAGGCCCTCGGTTTGGTCGCGGTGTATGTGGCGTTCGCCTTCTCCACCGCCCAGTTCGCCCTGGGTCAGGGCAAATCCAGCGGGCAACAGAACGCCGGACTCAGCGCTCGGTTGATGCAGTCCGGTGGCGGGAAGTTCGTGCTCGTGGTGGCGGGACTGGTGATCCTGGCCGTCGGCGGCTACCACATCTTCAAGGGTGCGACGCGCCGCTTCATCGACGACCTCAAGGGTTCACCCAGCCGGCTGGTGGTGGTGGCCGGCGTCGTCGGATACGTCGCCAAGGGTGCGGTGCTGGCGGGCGCGGGAATTCTGGTGATCGTCGCCGCCATCCGCGCTGACCCGTCGAAGGCGACCGGAATCGACGGCGCGGTCAAGACATTGGCCGGACTGCCCGCCGGGCAGATCCTGCTCGTGGTCGCCGCGATCGGAATCGCCACTTACGGTTTCTACTCCTTCGTGATGGCCCGGTACGCGCGCATGTGACCGGCTACCCCTGTTCAGCGTGTGGTGACAACCCGCCCGGGGCATCCGGTGGTGAGCGTCTGCAGCACGAGCCGACCGAACTGTGCGTCACCCGGCTCCTCGGCGTGGGAGACCCCACGCACCCGCGGTACCTTGCACCAGCGGCCGGCGATACCGCCGTCGTTGGAGTCGGCGAGCAATCGGGCCAGAGGCCACCGTCCTTCGATGGTCGATTATGCGGGTGGTCAGGTCAACAGGCGGATGCGTTCCGCGGAACTCTCAGCGGGCTGATCCTCCGGCGGGTCCTGACGCACGCGCCGACGACGTAGGACCGCGCGGATTGCCGCGCGGATCAGGAGGCACAGACCCACCAGCGCACCGACGATAAGGAGTAGGAAGCCGAGTGCGATGGCGGTGAGGGACCACGGCCACGCCGATGTACCCGCGTCGGCGGCATCCGTCGGGTACTGCAGGCTCTTTGCGACCCATCGGGCGGTGGCGCGGTCGTAGTGGGTGGCGATGTCGCGGATCGCACCGTCGAAGGCGAACTCGTCTCGGGTGTGCAGATAGTCGACGTCGGTACCGTCGCGTCGCACGGCGTCGGCGACGTGTTCGTCGGCGGCTACCCGGCCGGGTACCACCACCCGGTCGACGTCCCGCACACCCATCCGACCGCGCGGGATGACGGTCACGCCGTGAACGGTGGTGACCGATTGTCCCGTTGACGAAAGTGTCTGCGGCATGGCGAGATACGAAAGCTCAGTGTAGGGGCGGTAGGCCGACGCGAGTTCGATCTCCCCGACGCCGGAGGTCACCAGCACCCCCATCTCGGGCCGGTTCCATCCGAACGCGGCACTGAGCACCGCGGGCAGATCCGCGGGCCCGGGTGAGAAGACAGGGATATCGAGACCGGCACCGGGACGGTAACCGGGCCAACGGATCTCGTCGGCGACGACGGTCGCGGCGTCGGCGCCCAGGAACCGTTCGGTGAGCCGCAACGCGCCGTCGATGCCGGAGAGGACCCCCGCGGTGCTGATCACACGTCCGTCTTCGACGAAGCGTTTGCCGGCCACCCAGGTGATGCCGGGATACCCGCGGCGCAGCCCGATGAGCTTGAGCCAGTGCGATGTTGCGCTCTTTCCGTCCAGAATGTGTGTCTCGGCGAGGTATTCCGCGCCCACGCACACGCTCATGAAGGTCGCGTGCGTGTTGTCCCGGTACTGCGCGGTCAACCAAGCGGTCACCGGTCCGCGGTGGCCGTGGAGTTGGGGCACCACGATGATCGCGGGTCCGTCGGGGACGGTCGCCGCCAGACTGGCAAAGCTGTGCTGGGGGACCACAGTCAGACCACCCCCCAGCGTGACCGGGCGCGCCGACGGCGCAACCAGATACGTGTTGAAGCCACCGGTCCGCGCGAACACTTCATACGGCGCCAGGGTGTCGGCGACATTCGCGCCGCCCTCCCCCATGACGACGGCCACCGTCGGCTTGCGCGGGTCATAGGCGAGCGCGCCTGCCGATGCCGCGGCTTCGGGCGGTGCCGCCTCGGGCGGTGGATACATCTCGGCCGCGGCATGCCGCATGGACGGAATGCTTGCCGCCACTTCGATTCCCAGCGCCCCTGCCAGGAGCAGCACCGTGCCCACGGCAATGAGGGCGTAGCGGAGAGCGCGTCGGACTCGGGGTTGCGATGTCATGGTCCGACGATGGCGCGCCTGCCGCATCCCGTTCCATACCTCGGAACGGTCATGTCCGAATTATTGGGAAACATGGCTGACAGACATGCCCGGGTCGTCGGATACTGAGGTCATGGACACCGCACCGCTCCTCGCCGAGCCGACGACACCTCGGCGGGTCCTAATCGTCGGCTATCCGGCCGCTGAACTCCTCGACATCGCGTGTGTGGTATCGGCGCTGCAGATCGCGAACCATCTGCACGGCCGCGCGCTGTACCAACCGCGACTGGCCTCACCGGGCGGAAACGCCATCCACACCGGCACCGGGTTGGTCGTGAATGCCGAGATCGCGCTCGAGCGAGTTCGCGGCCCCATCGACACCCTCGTGGTCAGCGGCGGTATCGGCTACGTCGACGCCATGGCCGACGATCATCTCCTGGCCCACGTCGGACGCCTCGGGCGGTTGTCCCGTCGTGTCGCCTCGGTGTGCACCGGTGCCGGAATCCTCGCCGGCGCCGGACTCCTGGACAATAGGCGGGCGGCGACCCACTGGCGCCACGCCGCCTATCTGACCCGACGTTTCCCGGCCGTCACCTTTGACCCAGTGCCGATCTTCATCCGCGACGGAGACACCTACACGTCGGCCGGAGTCACCTCCGCCATCGACCTCACGCTGTCCTTCATCGAGGCCGACGCCGGTCCGGCACTGGCTCGCGACGTCGCGCGGGACCTGGTCACCTACCTGCAGCGGCCCGGCAACCAGGCGCAGATGAGTGTGTTCACCACCGCGCCTGCACCCACCCACTCACCGGTGCGCCACGTCATCGATCACATCACCGCCCACCTCGACGCGGATCTGTCCACCGCGATCCTCGCCCACCGGGCCGGCTTGAGCGAGCGACACCTCACTCGAATGTTCAACGACGAGATCGGGCTCAGCCCAGGCAAATTCGTGCGACGCATCCGGGCGGAGTCGGCGGCCACCCTGCTCGTCGAAACCGACCTCACCATCGCCGCGGTCGCCCGCCGCTGCGGTTTCGGCACCGCAGAGGCTCTGCGACAGTCGTTCATCGCCACCTATGGCGTCGCACCGTCGCGGTATCGCGCCACCCAGCAGATGCAGCGCAGTCCGGCCTGAGACCCCGGTCCGAGATCCTTGCGGTGCCTCGAGGTCAGAGTCCCGTCGAGTAGTAGAAGGCCCGGTAGGTGGTCAGCATGCCGGACAGCTTCGCGTCATAGATCAGCGTTCCGTGCGCACTGAACGCACTGATGTGCCCGGTGGTCCCCCAGCCGCCGAACACCGAACCGTCAGCGAGGGCTTGGGCATTGCCCATGGCCCAGGCGGTGAGCCGATCGGGAGACGTGACGCGGGACACCACCCGCACCCTCCCATGCTGCCAGTCCGGACGCAGGGTGAGGATCGACGACGGCCCGCCGAGCACCGGGACCGAGGCGTTGTTGTCGAAGAGACGGATGGTCCCGTCGGGTCGCAGTTCCGCGTCATGCTGGTTGGCGAAGCGCGCGGCGTCGGGAACCCGAAGGCTCGAATGCACTCCCCCGATCGTCGCGCGCACGTTGCCGGTTCGTCCGTCGATCAGATACAGCGCCGAAGTGTTGCGCGACGAGATCAGGTAATTGCCCGCACCGTCGGGAAAGACGCTGTTGATGTGGAAGTAGTCGAGCCCCTCGCCGGGGATCGGCAGCGGGGTGGTGGTCGCGTCCACCGGCACGTGCCGTAGTGAGCTCCACCCGAATTGTGCTGCATCGGTGTCGATGTCGAGAATGTAGAAGCGCGAGTCGATGACCGGGACTCGGACCCCACGCACCACCGAGGTGGTGTGCACATAGCTGGTGACCGCCGCCCGGTGACCGTCGGGGAGGATCCGGAACTCGTGTAGGTCTCCCGAGGTTCCGGCCGGGGTGTGCAGCCGGCGCAGGACGCGAAAGTTCTTGTCGGCGATGATGTATGAGCCGGCACCGTGACCGGGCAGGCTGGCGCCCTGCCACCAGGTGTGGACACGCTGCCCACGGTAGCGTGTCCACACCTGGTGGACACGCTGCCCACGGTAGGTCTGGATGGCGAATTTGCCCGCCTCCTGCCCGGTCGGCATCACCCGCCGCGCGAGGAGCTTTCCGTTCCACGCCCGGACCTGCAACTCGGCCGGCGCGAGGGCGTCGGGGTCGGCGGCGCGCGGTACTGCCGGATTGTTGCGGATGTCCGTCGGTGCGAGCAGGATCACCCCGCCCCGCTGTGGCATTCGGTCGACCAGCACCGTGTATGCCGCCGGCGGCGCGGCCGACGCGGGTCCGGATTGCCCGAAAAGAGCCGTTATCGCCAGTGCCAGAAGAACTCCCGGCACTACCATCCATCGTCTCGTTCTCACCTGCGTGAGTCTCCACCGGCGGCGGCGACCGGTCAATAGTTCGGTCGCGCGTGCGTGACCTCGTGCGGTGTCGCGCGGTGATCCGCTGCGGTGGTAGACACGATCGGGTGGACGGTGAGCCTTATCTGTACGAGCGCAGCGGACGCCGGTACCCGATCGACGACTGGCGCTGGCGCGGCGATGACGGATCGCCGCTGTCGGTGAGCGCGATGACCGGGCCGACGCCGGATCCGATCGATTCAGCCGAGCGGTCGCTGTGGCGGTACCGCGCGGCTCTTCCCGTCGACGCCGAGCACCGAATCAGTCTCGGCGAGGGTTGCACACCGATGCCGGCACTCGACTGGCGTGGGCATCGGGTGCGCTTCAAGCTCGAATGGTTCAATCCCACCGGCAGTTTCAAGGATCGCGGGGTGTCGGTGATGATCTCGCATCTGCAGTCCCAGGGTGTCACCCGGGTGCTGGAGGATTCGTCGGGCAATGGCGGCAGCGCCGTCGCCGGTTATGCGGCCGCCGCCGGGATGGACGCGAAGATCCTGGTGCCGGCGGCGACGTCACCCGCCAAGATCCTGCAGGCGCGTGCCTACGGCGCGGAGATCGAGCTCGTCGGAGGTACCCGCGACGACGTCGGCGACGAGGCCATCCGGCAGTCCGCGTTCATTCCGTATGCGAGTCACAACTGGCATCCGATGTTCATCCAGGGCACCAAGACCATCGGGTACGAGATCTGGGAGGATCTCGGCTTCCGCGTACCCGACAACATCGTTCTGGTCGCCGGGGCCGGCAGCGTCGCGCTCGGTTGCGATCTGGCGGCGACCGAACTGCTGGCTACCGGGGCGATCGATCGTCGGCCGCGACTGTTCGTCGGACAGCCGGCGGATTGGGCCACCATCGCCGAGTTGGTCAACGGCGTCACCGGCCCCGACGATGCGCAACGTCGACCCACCATCGCCGAAGGCGCTTCGATAGCCCGGCCGGTGCGTCTGCCAGAGGTGGCCGCGGCGATCACCCGGTCCGACGGTGGGGCCGTGGCCGTATCGGAGGACAGCATCCACGCGGCGGTCCGGGCGCTCGCCGGACGTGGGCTCTACGCCGAACCGACCAGCGCTGTTGCCGCCGCCGCACTCGACCACTTCATCGACACCGGCGACATCCGATCCGACCAGATCACCGTCGTCGTGCTCACCGGGAGCGGCCTGAAATCGCCGGCGCGGATGGGCGAGGTTGTCGGGGTGTCCTGACGCTGCGGTTTTACCGTGTCCAGCCCAGTTCTTTACTAACCCTTTATCTGTTGTGGCCCTTGTGGATCGAGAATGGCGCGGGCGCACCAAAGCCGTTAGGTTCGGTAGCCGTTAACCCGGTCCAACCAGCACGCGCTTCACCTCTGCGCTCGCGTGCTTCATGTGGCTGACCGAGCGGTTGTCGACTGTGATCGTCGTTGCTGCACTCGTCGCGATGTCGAGCGTGATCCTTGCCCTGCGTGTCACCTTTCATCGCCAATTCGCCAGGCACGAACTGCTTTCGTCGCTCGTGATGGGATTGATCGCCGGCCCCATCGTCGCCGTGGTGATGGTCATCGTGGGGCTGAAGGCGTGGTCTGTGTGAAAGACCGGATCACCGCAGCCCTCGGCGCCATTGTCGGTGCCGCATTCCTGATAGTTTTCGGGGTCCTCGGCCCGGAGTTGTGGACTCTCTATGTCTTCGTCGCTCTCAGCCTGACCATTTCATCGCGTACCCGGCCCGTCAGCATTGGACTCTGGTCAGCATTCTTGGCTGCCGCCTCATTTCTTGCCGCAGGGCTTCCATTAGCGTGATGATCATCCACGCACACGGATCAATTTGGAGGTGACCGGTCATTCGAAAAGGGGCCTCCAGTCCGACCACCCGCTCCAATTCCAGCACGGCCCTGGTCGTCGGCGCGGCAACCAGCGTCAGCGGCGGATTCGCACTCGGTGTTGCAATCCACGGGACAGCTCATCAGATGATGAGCAGGCCGGCCGCCGCACTGGTCTTGCTCTGCGCGGCGGCATCCGTCGTACTGGTGCGTCTGCTGCTCAACAGTCGGTTGCACTGGCATGGGCGCTCGTCGTCGCTGATGATCGGGCTCGCCTGCGGCCTTGCTCTGGGCCGCTCCGTACGTATGGGCGGTGCCGGTCCTTCCGTGAAGCCACAGACTCAAGCCATCGCCGGAGCCGCGACCGGTTCGGCATTCCTGGTCGGTGGTCTGATCGCTCCGATCCTGTGGGCGCTCTACGTCATCATTGCGATCGGAGTGGTCCAGCGCGCACGGACCCGATCGTTCGGCATCGGCTTCTGGACAGCGCTGCTGGCAGTCACCGCGTTCGTCGCCGTGCGGATGCTGCTCGACCACGTCTAGATCCGCGTGCAGCCTACCGAGTTCACTCCTGTGGCCGTCACCTTTGCCCGCCCTGCCGAAACCCGCCCATCGGTCCCCCTCGCCGGGTCACAATGACCCTGCCGGGAGCGCCCGCACGAGGCGGCGACGCCCGGCAGGTCCGCTTTGACGCGGACCGGACGAGAGTGATGCGAGGGTGATGACCGTGGCCGATCCAGTGGTGGTGTTGGCGGAAACCCGCACGTCGTGTGAGATGACTGCGGTGACCGAGTGGGCCGACAACGCTCATCCCGGCGCACCGGTGCAACGCCTCGACGACGTCGACCTCGACGGGCTCTCTGGGGAGACCATGCTCGTCCCGGTTCGTCCGGTTTGGCTGCCGGCGGTACGGCAGGGAGAGCGCCGGGTGACGCTCGGTGACCTGCTGGTGCTGTCCAACCCGCGACGACCGGCGGCGATCGCGCAGCCGCTGATCCGTGGCCGGCGCCCGGACAGCCTGCGGGTCGCGCAGGGCGAGCCCGCGACCGTCGATGAACTGCGCAGCCGCTACGAACGCGACATGGCCGAGGGCGAGTCCTTCGCCAAGTTCGTCGAGATGGCCGCCGCGCTCTCGGCCGACCGCGCGGAACGCCAGATCATCGGTGACCGCTACAAGGTGCCGCGTCTCGTCGCCGAGCAGATCAGCAGCTCGGCCCGCTTCAAGACCGGTGCGGCCAAACTCGCTGCCGATCTCGGTCGCCCCACCGATGCGGTGATCCGCGACGCCACCGACAAGTTGTCGGACTTCGTCGCCACGCAGAGTCGCCTGATGAGCGACGTGTTCTCGGCGACGTTCAGTCGCCTGCACGAACGAGCCTGGAACGTGTCGGTCGACCTCGACACCCTCAACAATCTGCGGACTCTCAACAAGTCGACCGGGCTGATCTTTCTGCCGTCGCACCGCTCCTACGTGGACCCGCTGATCCTCGCCGAGGTGCTGCGCGCCCACGACTTCCCGCCGAATCTCGTGCTGGGCGGGAACAACCTCTCGTTCTGGCCGGTCGGCCCTATCGCCCGCCGGGCCGGCATGATCTTCATCCGGCGCAAGTTCGGCTCCGACCCGGTCTACAAGTTCGCGATGCGCTCCTATCTGTCATTCATCGTGGAGAAGCGATTCAACCTCGAGTGGTACATCGAGGGCGGCCGCAGCCGAACCGGCAAGCTGCGCAAGCCGAAACTCGGTCTGCTCCACTACGTCGTCGACGCCGTCACCCAACTCGACGAGGCCGACGTCACCCTGGTCCCCACCTCCATCGTTTACGACCAGTTGCACGAGATCGGAGCGATCGCCGCCGAGGATGCCGGTGGCACCAAGAAGCCGGAGGGGGTGGGCTGGCTGCTGCGTTACGCCAAAGCCCAGCGCAGCTATCTCGGGGAGGCCAGGGTTCGCTTCGGGCAACCGTTCTCACTGCGCAATGCACTCGACGAGGCCGGTGAGGGTCCGGCCCAGGTGGAGAAGGTCGCATTCCGGGTGATGGACGAGATCAACTCGGCCACACCGATTTCCGCGACGTCACTAGCGGGCTTTGCGCTTCTGGGCGCACGGGACCGCGCCTACACGGAACCGGAGATCGAGGCCATCCTCGCCCCGCTGCTGGACTACATCGATCGTCGCAAACTCCCCGGACCCGACCCCTCCATGTGCCGCGGCATCGGCCTGACGCAGACCCTGCGGGTACTCGCCGAGGCCGGGGTGGTGCGGTGCTTCGACGGCGGTACCGAGCCGGTCTGGTCCATCGCCCCGGACACGCACGCCGTCGCCGCCTACTACCGCAACGGCGCCATCCACCACTTCGTCAACCGCGCGATCGTGGAGATCGGGATGCTGGCCGTTGCGGAGGGCGACGTGGACGTTCCCGCCGAGACGCTGCTCGCCGCCTCTCAGAACGAGGCCCTCCGCATCCGGGACCTCCTCAAATTCGAGTTCTTCTTCCCGAGCAAGGACGAGTACTTCCACCGTCTGGGTGCCGAACTCGACCTCCTCGCACCGGACTGGCGAGAGGTCACCCCGACGCAGGAATGGACCTACGACGTCCTGCACGGCCACACCGGTGGATTGCTCGCGCGGCGCACGCTGCAGCCGTTCTTCGACGCGCAACTGGTGGTCGCCACCCGACTGGTCCAGCTCGGTGTCATCTCCCGCGACAAGGATGACATCGTCGCCGACTGCCTGGGGCTGGGAAAACAGCTGGCGCTGCAAGGTATTGTGCGGAGCAAGGATTCGGTGTCGAAGGATCTGTACGACTCCGCCTACCAACTCGCCGACAACCGCGGCCTCCTCGACGGCTCGGGTACCGACGATCTGCGCGGTGCACGCCAGGCGTGGCTCGACGAGGTCGAGGAGATGCGGGATCGACTGGGACGGATCGCCGCCATCGAGGAGATCCAGCCCGATGTGATCAACGGAGCACGACGATGAGCGCTTTCACCGACCGTATGCGCGAGATCCGTTCGGCACCAACGGGTAAGAAGGTGGCGGCGTTCTTCGACTACGACGGCACCCTCATCGAGGGGTTCTCGGCGTCGGCGATCATCCGGGCGCGAATGCGCAGCATGGAGTTCGGGCTCGGCGAACTCGCCGACTTCTTGTTCATCGGGCTGCGCGGGGTCGTGTCCGAACAGGATTACGCCGAGGTGCTCGAAGCCACCAAACCCACCTTCGCCGGCAAGACCTACGCCGAGTTGCTGAAGTTCGGCGACGAACTGTTCAAACACGAGACGGCGGCCAAACTCCGACCGCAGATGTGGCAGATCCTGCGGGCCCATCGGGAGATGGGGCACATGATCGTGATCGCGTCGTCGGCCACGCGGTTCCAGATCGAGCCGATCGCCCGCGAGATCGAGGCCGATCATGCGCTCGCCACCGATGTCGAGGTGATCGACGGTGTGGTGACCGGCAACATCATCGGGCGACCGCTGTGGGGGCCGGGAAAGGCCGCTGCGGTACGGACTCTTGCGCGTGAACACGAGATCGACCTCGACGCGTCATTCGCCTACAGCGACGGCAACGAGGACATCCCCTATCTCGAGGCGGTGGGTCACCCGGCGGCGGTGTCGCCACGGCGCAACCTGCGTGCCGAGGCCGAAGCCCGTGGCTGGCCGATCATCGACATCCGCAACCCCACCTACAACCGGGTCGGCATGCTGGCCCGCACGAGCGCCTTCTACGGCAGCTTCCTCACCTCTGCCGCAGTCGGTTTCGCCGGTGGTCTGCTCCGCGGCGACGCCGGCACCCTCGTCGAAGCGCTACCCACCGGCAACGACGTGGGACTCTCGCTCGCCGGGGTGCACGTGCAGGTCCTCGACGGCGGCGAGTTCCTGACCTCGCACCGCCCCTGTGTGTTCGTGTTCAACCATCAGTCGAAACTCGATCTGCCGGTGATGATCCACCTGGTGCGTAACGACGCAACCGGCGTGGCCAAGCAGGAGGTCAAACACGTCCCCGTGCTGGGGCAGATCCTCGATGCGGCGGGCCTGGTGTTCATCGACCGGGCCGACGCCGGCAAGGCGATCGAGCAGTTGGCGCCGGCAGTCAAAGCCCTTCGCGACGACGGCATGTCGCTCGTCGTCGCACCCGAGGGGACCCGGTCGTCGACGCCCCGGGTCGGCCCGTTCAAGAAGGGTCCGTTCCACATCGCCATGCAGGCCGGTGTGCCGGTGGTTCCTGTCGTCATACGCAACACCGGTGAATTGATGTGGCGCGGTTCGCAATTGATCAAGCCCGGGACCGTGGAGGTGCGGGTGCTGCCACCCGTCGACACCACCGACTGGCGCGCCGAGGACATCGGCGCACACGCCGAGGAGGTACGGCAGATGTTCATCACGGCGCTCGCCGACTGGCCGCTGGAATCATTCACCGATGCCGCGGCACCGAGCGGTGAGGGGGCACTGGGATGAGCGACACCCAAAACACCGACAACGACCCCACCGACAGCGATCCCACCGACACCGTCGAGAGCGGGGATCGGCCGCTGGAGTGGGCCAACGATCCGCACATGAGTGCCGTGGACACCATCATGTGGCGCGGTGACACCGACCGGCGGATGCGCGGCACCATCAGCATGCTGGAGATCTATGACTGCGTCCCGGACTGGGATCGTCTGGTCGCGGCGCACGAATGGGCCAGCCGAATGGCACCCCGATTCCGGCAGCGCGTCATCGACTCCCCTTTCGGCACCGGAACACCAAGCTGGGCAGTCGATCCCGACTTCGACCTGCACTACCACATGCGTCGCATCCGGCTTGGCGGCGACGGCAGCATGCGTGAGCTGCTGACCACGTGCGAGCAACTCGCGATGACCGCGCTCGACGCCGCGCGACCGCCGTGGGAGGGCACCCTGATCGAGGGCTTGCCCGACGGCAAGGCCGCCTATTTCCTGAAGGCCCACCACGCACTCACCGACGGACTGGGCGCAATTATCGGTCTGGCGCAACTGCATTCACCGATGCGCGATCACAACCCCAGCAAACCCCAGCCACCGAGCCCTGATCCGACCAGCATCAGCGCACTCGACATCCTCACCCGACAGGTCGGCGAGGAGGTGCGCCGCATCCCCCACCGGATCGACACCACGTGGAAGGGTGTCCGTTCCCTCACCCGGCCGCGGCGCGCGCTGAGCACTGCGCTGCGATACGGCCGTTCGGTACCGCGCGTCGCCGGACTGGTCAGCCCGCCCGGATCACCGCTGCTCGCCGGGCGCAGCCTGTCCTGGCGGTTCAGCGCCTTCGAGGTGCCCTTCACCGACATGAAAGCGGCCGCAACCGCGTGCAAGGCGTCGGTGAATGACATTTATCTGGCCGGGCTGATCGGCGGCTTCCGGCGGTATCACGAGAAGCTGGGCCATCCGGTGGAGGCGATCCCGGTGGCCATCCCGATCTCGGTGCGCCGACCCGAGGATCCTGCGGGTGGTAATCGGATCGCGGTGGGACGCCTCGCCGGGCCCACCGGTATCGCCGATCCGTTCGAACGAGTTCTCACCATTCGTGAACAGGTCCGCGCCGCGCGACACGAACCCGCTGTCGACATCTTCAACACACTGGGCTCGGTGATGGCCTGGCTGCCCGGACAGGTGCTGATGCAGTTCAGCGGCACCACCAGCCAGAACGACCTGCAGGCCAGCAACGTCCCGGGCATCCCGTGGGACACCTACGTCGCCGGAGCCAAGGTGGAACGCATGTTCCCCTTCGGCCCGCTGCCCGGGTGCGCGGTGATGGCGACGATGATCACCCACAACGGGGTGGCCTGCCTCGGTCTGAACTCCGACGGCGCCGCGATCACCGAGCCCGAGCTGTTCGCCGACTGCCTGGTCGCGGGATTCGACGAAGTTCTCGCTCTGGCCGCCGACGACGAGGTGCAGCCGGGGCGGCTGGTGCGGGTGGTGTGAACCCCACACCGGCGGTGACGCACCTCACATTCTCCTGAAAGTCGTGCGTGGCAGCGGTTTACGTGATGTTCGTCCGCCCGATTCGGCAGTGTTGGTTTCAATGTCTCGTCGACTGGCAAGACTCGGAGGTGTACGCATCCCCCATCGGATGAAGGGAGCGAATTTCCGATGACTGTTTCCACCACCACCATTCATCAGCAACTACGCACACTCCTGGCCCTCACGAACACCGAGGTCCAGATCGCCGAGACCAGGACCGGTCAGGCACGCACCGACGCCATCCGCCAGGAGCTGGCGCAGAACGCGGAGAACGGCAAACTGCGCGCCGCCGCGATCGAGAAGGCGCTGCGCGACCGCGACGGACTCGTCGACGTGGTCCGCCCGGTGATCGGCCGAATCGGCGCGACCGTCAAGGCCACCGTCGAACAGGCACAACCGCTCGACGAGGCACTGCTCGGCGACCTCGCACTCGAGCAGCAGTTGCTCGGACGCGCCACCTATCTGAAGGCGCTGGCCACCGGCCAGGACGACGCCGACCTGGTCGCGCTAGCCGAACGTCTCATCCTCGCGCACAGCGCAACGGTTGACTGGATCACGACCGTGCTCGCCGAGGAGGCACTCGGCGGCCCGGCGGCACTGCGCCGCAGCCCGACGCAGTGGGCCAGCGGATTCGCCGCCCGCGCGGTGAGCCTGCCCGCGATCGTCGCCTCGCGCGGTATCGACCGCGCCGTCGACTACCTGCGCCAGACACCCGACAACGTCACCGCCCTGCGCAAGCGAGTCGGCAAGGCCGTCGACGACGCGGGTGACAGCGTGGCCCGCGCCGGTGAGAGCGTCGCCGATGCCGGTGCCGCGATCGCGAAGACCGCTGCCGCCGGACGCGACGCCGCTCTCGAAGCCGTCGAGGACAGCGCCCGCGACAGTGGCGCACCGGGCGTCGCCGACGCCCTGCATCAGGTCCGGGAGGCGACCGGCATCGTCGACGCCGACGAGCTGCCCATCGACGACTACGCCGACCTGAACGTGGGCGACGCCGTCGCAGCGGTCAACGAGCTCACCGAACCGGCCGACATCCGCACGATCCTGCACTTCGAGGAGGCGCACAAGAATCGTCAGCGCGTCATCTCGGCCAGCGAGAACCGGATTGCCGAGATCGCGAAAGAGGTTGTCGGCGTTGACAGCTGATCACCCTGCTGGTTGAGTGGCACGCCGCTTCTCTGCTCATGAGCAGCGCCACTTCTCTTCTGCTGGTTGAGTAGCACGCCGCTTCTCTGCTCATGAGCAGCGCCACTTCTTCTGCTGGTTGAGTAGCACGCCGCTTCTCTGCTCATGAGCAGCGCCACTTCTTCTGCTGGTTGAGTAGCTCCGCGCGAGGAACGAGTGCGGAGCGTATCGAAACCACCAGTGAGACAACGATGTCCGCACCCCACACTCGCGGGGTGCGGGCATCGTCTTCTGTCCACTATCGGTCACATGCCGGAACCGGCGCATCCTCGAAGAGTGGCTTGCCGAGCGGGATGAGGTAGAGCACGTCCAGCACGACCGGCGTGGTTCCGAGGTTTCGCCCGACGTGTGTGTTCTTCTGTCCGCGTGGCTCTTTGATGATGTCGCCGGTGCGATAGACGACGGGCACACAGTCGGACCCCGGATGCGTGAGCGTCCCCGCTCGGACCAGACCCACGAGATCTCCGCGTGATAATGCCAGCCGGTGGTCCCGCCGGGGGCGATGGTGATCTCGCGGACTGCGACGTGCACGCCGTCGGGAACAAAGGGCAGCAGCCCGGCCGGGATGTCATCTTCGGCGAGGGTGACTGCGGAGATCCCCGAGGATGGCGTGGCCTTCGCCGCCGCCGAAACGAGGCAGACGGACGCGATCAGGATGAAAGCGCAGGCCAGGCGTACAGAATTCTCATGTGCGGACTGTACTGCTGACAGTCCCGAAGCGCCGAGGTTTTGCCCACCACGGACGGGCTGAACCTTTGGTGCGCTTACCAGGAGTCCCCTGCGGTGACCAGGACCTCAGTATGCTCGCGGTGAGGGATTGATTGAGGCAGCCGTTCACGCGGACCGGCGGGAGGTATCAGAATGAGCATGCCGAATCCGCTGCGCGTCAACATTATCGGCGCCGGCGTGATCGGGTTGAGCATCGCCTGCGAGCTTCTCGACCGCGGCGCGACGGTGACAGTGATCTCCGACGCTGCGCATCCCTACGACTGTTCCCCGCTTGCCGGCGCAGTGTGGTTCCCCTACGGTGTCTCCCTCGATCCCGAGGTGCTCGCCTGGTCATGGGTCACCCGCGAACGTCTCGAGTACGTCGCACATCACGATCCGGCAGCCGGTGTCGCAATCCGTGACGGCCGCTACATCATCCGTGACGACTCAACAGATGTCTCGTGGGCAGTGGGTCTACCGTCGTACCGGGAACTCGACCTGGCCGAGCTTCCCGACGGCGCGCTACGCGGATTCACGGCCGCACTGCCGGTTGTGGACATGTCACGTTATCTGCCGTGGCTACGCAATCGGGCCGGGAGTGCACACTTCGTCAACCGTCACATCACCACACTGTCCGATACTGAGTGCTTCCACCCCGACGCGGTCGTCGTCGCGGCCGGAATCCGTTCTGCCGAACTGATTGCCGACGAAGCCCCACCGAAACCCGTGCGCGGGCAGGTGGTTCGTCTGCGCAATCCGGGGCTCACCGACTGGTATGTCGATGAGCTCGCCCCCGACGGAATGACTTATGTGATACCGCGATTCGACGACGTGGTGTGCGGCGGCACCGCCCTGGCCGGCGACTGGTCCACTGAGATCGACACCGCAACCGAGGCCGCGATCCTGCGGCGCGCCATCGCCCGCGTTCCCGCACTCGCGGGGCAACCTGTCGTATCGCGGGGCGTCGGGCTACGGCCGACGCGACCGTCGGTCCGTTGCGGCTGGGTCGACGGGCAGCGCCTGCCCACCCTGGCCTGCTACGGCCACGGTGGTGCCGGGGTATCGCTGTCGTGGGGAAGCGCTGAGGCGGTTGCCCGTGCTCTGGCGGCCAGGTGATCGAGAATCAATTCGAGCCGGGTTCGAATACCGTCGCCCGCCGCAACCCGAAGTCGAACGCTCAGCCAAGCTCATTCAGCGATGAAACATGTTGCAGCGCCGCGTGTTACAGATTCATTCGAAAAGGTTTGCGATTCCCCTTGCGTGCTCGCCGGCTGCTCGGTATTGTCGAACATAGATTCGATACGGCGGGGAGGGGGTTCGGTGGCCGACAACAAGTACAACGTTCAGCCAGGCGATCAGCCGTTGCCGGATGACTCGCGTTCGTCGGCAGGGTTCGAGTCGTGGGAGGTGTGGCGGCCGGGTCAGGGGTGGGAGCCGGATCTGCCGCAGTCGTATGCGGCGTTGATGGCCGCGCGGATCGCGACCGGGCGCGATCCGGCACCGACTGGGGAGTCTGCGGAGTCGTCGGGCCCCGACGGTGATCTGCCGGCCCTGTATGCGCTGTTGGGGCAGGTGGTCGATCAGATCGCCGCGGCGGAGTCCTCGGGTTTGTCGGATGCGCAGGTCGTGGAGGTGGCCGAAGCCCATGAGCTGATCGCTCGCCGGTTGTGGGGGTTGGGGCATCGGCGGGTGATGGACATCTCGGACCGTGGTGCGTTCACCAAGACCGGCCATAAGTCGATCCGCCAGTTCATGGACGACCGGCTGCGGATCACTGATCTGCGTGGTCGGGTCGCGGCGATGGACGCGATCTGTGCCAAGTATTCGATGCAGGGTGAACGACTCACCCCGAAACATCCGTATCTGGCCGACGCGGTGGCTGAGGGCGCTCTCGGGCCAAGTCATGTGACCGCGGTGTTGGAGGCGCTCGACAAGATTCCCGCCGCAGTGATTCCGGAGAAGAAGCACGCCGCGGAAATGCTGCTGGTCGATGCCGCCCGATCGTGTACGCCCACCCAGATCGGGAAGGTGGGGCAGAAGATCCTCGGCTATCTGGATCCGGACGGATCGTTGACCGAAGACCGCGACCGGGCTCGGCGGCGCGGGATTCGTCTGTCCCCGCAGGATTCGCAGTTGATGTCGAAGTGAACCGCCCCGGGTTCGTCGGAGGCTCTCGAACCTGTGAAGGATGGAGAGCATGGCAGCACCTCGGAAGTACAGCATTGAGCTGAAGGAGCGAGCGACGCGGATGGCGGTGGAAGCCCGCAAGGACCCGGCCACACGGCCGGGAGCGTTCAAACGGATCGGCGATCAACTCGGTGTGCACCCGGAGGCGCTACGCACCTGGGTCAAGCAAGCCGAAATCGATGGCGGGCAGCGGCCGGGTACCACGAGCAGCGATTCCGAGCGGATCGCGCAGCTCGAGCGGGAGAACCGCGAGCTGCGGCGGGCGAACACGATCTTGAAGCAGGCGTCGGCTTTTTTTGCCGCGGAGATCGACCGCCCACAGCGTTGATCGTGGAGTTCGTCGCCGCTTCTCGCGACGAACACGGAGTCGATCCGATCTGCGCGGCCCTACGCGACACGGCCGCCCAGATCGCTCCGTCCACGGTACGAGCCCACCTGAGTGCGAACAAGACCGAGGCGCCACGCACGGTGCGTGACCGGGAGATGCTCGGCGAGATCCGCACCGTGCACGCCGACAATCTCGGCGTCTACGGTGCCCGCAAGGTCCACGCCGAACTACGCAGAAAGGATATCGACGTGGCGCGCTGCACTGTCGAACGATTGATGAAAGCCGATGGACTGCAAGGGATACCGAGGTTGAAGACACGCAGGACCACCCGCAGCGATGGCGCCGAAACCCCGCAACCGGCCGACCGAGTCGGCCGGCAGTTCACCGCCGAGGCGCCGAACACCTTGTGGGTGGCGGACCTGACCTACATCCGCACCCACTCCGGGTGGGTGTACGCGGCGTTCATCCTCGACGTGTACTCGCGCGTGGTCGTCGGCTGGCAGGTCTCGACCACGATGCACACCGACCTCGCATTGGACGCCTTAGACATGGGATTGTGGGCGCGTGATCGTGCCGGCCAGGATGTGGCCGGACTGATTCACCACTCGGACCGCGGAGTGCAGTATCGAGCGATTCGTTACACCGAGCGTCTCGCCGAAGCTGAAGCGGTGACTTCGGTTGGCTCCAAGGGTGATTCGTATGACAACGCGATGGCCGAGGCGTTCAACTCGTTATTCAAGGCGGAATGTATCCGCAACCCGATCATGCGCCCGAAGAGCGGGTGGGGCGGTGTCGGCGACGTCGAGATCGCGGTCGCCGAGTACATCGAGTGGTTCAACCACCGCCGTCTGCACGGCGAGATCGGACACGTCCCGCCGGTCGAGTACGAGGCCGCCTACTGGGCGGCCCACACGGTCACCAGCTACCGTGAGAACCCGGTCCCAGCAGAGGCCGGAACCAACTAACCGAGCCTCCAGCAAACCCGGGGCGATTCACGTTTGCTTTGTCAACGACTGCTTCCATCACATCCAAATTCACGTCGGTGGCGACCTGGCCCGCGGCGGGCCAGTCCACCTCCGCCGCAAGGGGAAGCCCTGCGCGTAGACGGCCCGCTCAACTCGGTACTCATCGAGCGCCGTTGTCGCGAGCGCATGAAGTACCTGTTCACCCATCTGCGGCGATCGTAGGTCAAGGTCGGGATGGCCCTCCATCCGCGAATGGATCAGCGCGTGTCCCGCTTCGTGTGCCAGAAGACGGCCAAGCTGTGCGAGTTCCAACCCGCGCACGGGGTCCGCGTTCACCACGATCACCTGGCTATCGTCCGACACCGGGATCGTCTTCGCCGCAACGACGTTCGCTCCACGGACGGTGTCGTACGTTGTTGAACTCAACAGATTGCGGACCTCGCTGACAAAGTCCTCACAGATCACGACCTCCGCGGACGCAGGGCATGACATTCGATCCAAGCCCTCGGACATCGCGGCTAGCTGATCGCTGGAGAAGCCGGCGCGGTTGTCAATGCGAATACCCACGCTGAACAGCCTATGCGCCACCAACGACATGAGCGGACCAGACCGCACAGCAGCGGTTCGGGCGGCCTGGTGCTACGGCACGATGAGGTACACGGCAACCGACTTGTGCGGGCCAGTCGTCCCGAACCCGATTGCTTGCAGACCGCGCCCGGTGTAGAGCGTCTTCTTCACCGATTTTCCGCCACGCGGGCCGGCGGTGATCGTCGGCGACCAGTTGTGCCCCGGAAGCTGGACACCCCAGTTGGACCACACCCGCATAGTGCAGGCCGGCCGGCTGAACCGGTCGGGCTGGTAGGTGGCAAACACCCGGCCAGGCTTGGCGGGGTCGGTCTTGAACCGTCCTGGATCGGATAGAGACCTGGTTCAGGCCACCTCCGCCACGGAGGCGACGCTGTCACGATAGCGCGTCTCGTACTCGACGGGTGAGCAGTAGCCCAGGGAGGAGTGCAGCCTCTCGGCGTTGAACCAGTGCACGTAGGCGGCGGTCTCTCGTTCGACCTCGCCGCGGTCCTTCCAGGCGCGGCCGGTGTCGATCAGTTCGGTCTTGTACAAGCCGATCGCCGACTCCATGAGCGCGTTGTCGAGCGCATCGCCGACCGATCCTATGGATCCGGTGATGTTGGCCTCGGTCAGCGCAGCGGTGAATGCCAACGATGTGTACTGACTGCCCGCATCGCTGTGATGAACCAAACCGGTTGCGGTGAAGTCGAATCCGGATCGGCGGCGGGCGAACAACGCTTGCTCGACAACACTCGTCACCAACGGTGTGTGCTTGCTCGCCATGACTCGCCACCCGAGGATGCGTCGCGAAAACACATCCACGAGGAACGCGACGTAGACAAACCCCGCCAATGTCCACACATACGTGAAGTCGGCCACCCACCACTGATCCGGATGTGTCGGTGTATCCCATTGTCGTTCAACATGATCAGGGAATCGTGGCGCCCTATCGTCTCGGTGGGTCGTGGTGGTGCGATGGCTGCCGCGTACAGCACCGGAGATGCCGCAGATCCCCATCAGCCGGCCGACCTGATCACGACCCATCACGTGACCGGCGCGCCACATCGTGTGATACATCTTGCGCACCCCGTACACACCGCGGTTCTTCTCGAACTGCTGGTAGACGGCATGAGCGGCGTAGGCCTCCTCGAGCATCGCTGCCGAGACCAGGCCACGCTGCTTGTGGGCATAGTAGGTGGATGGGGCAATCTGCATTCCGTACTCGGTGAGTACCCGGCAGATCGGATCGACCCCGAACCTGTCCCTGTGATCGTCGATGTACTCGACGATCAACGAAGTCGGCGGTCGATCTCCGCCGCGGCGAAAAACGCCGACGCCGTCTTCAAAATCTCATTGGCTCTGCGCAATTCGGAATTCTCACGACGCAGCTCACGCACCTGAGCATCCAACTCCCCACTGGTCGTACTCACCCCCGAGGAGACCACCGGCGTGTCCTTCTCGATCCAGTTACGCAGCGTCGCCTGATTGATATCGAGCATCTCGGCG
Source organism: Gordonia bronchialis DSM 43247 (assembly GCF_000024785.1). Lineage (NCBI taxonomy): Bacteria > Bacillati > Actinomycetota > Actinomycetes > Mycobacteriales > Gordoniaceae > Gordonia > Gordonia bronchialis. The sequence goes on from NC_013441.1 coordinate 4,994,739, forward strand.
ACATGCCGGCGCGCCGCCGACTTCGACCCGCCCACCTCGCCGAGCCGATCCTGATACATCCGCACGGCACGCTCACGCGTCTCCTGGTCAAACTTCCGTGGTGCTCCCATAACAGCATTCTCTTGGTGAGATCACGGTCTCCACCAGACCCAGGACGGTTCAAAACAGCGAAATCCACCACGCGGCGAAGGATTGGGCTGATGGTGGCACCACCGAAATCTCGATACGCCTCGGGCTCGCAAGCTCGCACGTGGCTACTCGATCCAAGTATCGACACCCTGACCACCGCGTGCGGGCCGCACAACCGGATGGTCGGCCCGAAACCCGGCCAGTACACCACCAGCGTCCTCACCGACGGGCCGGATGCCGGTCGGACGGCGTGGCGGTTGAACACCGAGGACGGGATGGCGTCGAATGAGGCGCGGATCAATCGGGTCAATGACATCGGCCCGCAGATCGTGGCCTACCTCAAAACCATTCGTGTCCAACGCGAACACCACCAACAATCCCGGGCCGCGACGACCGCCCCGCTGATCCGGGACGTACGGGACACCCCCGACAGTCGTCGTATCCGCCGGATGATCGCCGGCTGCTGGACCATCCGCCGCATCAACCTCGACAACGACGACCGCCTCCGCGCCGGACCCTGACCCCGCCCCACCGTCAGCACTCACCCCGCCACCAGCCACCGGTGGCGGGGCAGAAGCGCATGCGCTGTGGGCCAAACCCGACACACACCGCAGGGATCGGAGATGTCCATCGAGCACGGTGGTGCCGGGTGCGCAGCATCGGTCACGCTGGCCGAGGAACAGGTGCGGCGAACACAGATGAGTTCGAGCACGCGGCCTGGTCTGTACCCAGAGGAGGCGATGACAATGGATCTTTTCGCAGGTATCCCGGTGACCGATCTGCCACGCGCGATCACCTGGTTCGAACAACTGCTCGGCACGGTCGAATCCTTTGATCCGAACGACGTCGAACGTGTGTGGACGGTGATCGAACACGGCCACATCTACGTGATCGTGTCGCCGGATCACGCAGGCCACGGGCTGGTGACGCTGTTCGTCGAGGAGCTCGACGACTTCATGGCTGCGGCGCAGAAGCGTGGGGTCACGCCTGTGTCGCAGGAAACCTACGACAACGGCGTGCGCAAATTCGTGTTCAACGATCCCGATGGCAATGAGGTCGGCGTCGGCGGCAAGTGAGCGTTCGCTCGCCCACCCCGTTCTCACGATTCTGTCGCTCGATAGGCTGCCGGAGGCGAGATCCACCTGGATCTGCGTCACATTTGTGCCGGCAGGCGATGAGGAGAGACGCGACCGTGGGAAACCTCGACGAGAAGATCATCGATGTCTACGAGCAGGTGGTGGCTCGCAATCCGGGTGAGGCGGAGTTCCACCAGGCCGTCCGCGAGGTATTCGACAGTCTCGGTCCCGTGCTGGCCAAGCATCCGCATTACGCCGACGAGGGCGTCCTCACCCGCCTGTGCGAACCCGAACGTCAGATCATCTTCCGGGTTCCCTGGTCCGACGACGCCGGTCGCCCGCAGATCAACCGCGGTTTCCGCGTCGAGTTCAACTCCGCACTCGGCCCGTTCAAGGGCGGACTGCGTTTCCATCCCAGCGTCTACCTGGGCGTCGTGAAGTTCCTCGGCTTCGAGCAGATCTTCAAGAATGCGCTGACCGGTCTACCGATCGGCGGCGGTAAGGGCGGTTCGGACTTCGATCCCAAGGGCCGCTCCGACGGCGAGATCATGCGGTTTTGCCAGTCGTTCATGACCGAGCTCTATCGGCACATCGGCGAGTACACCGACGTCCCCGCCGGGGACACCGGAGTCGGCGGCCGCGAGATCGGCTACCTGTTCGGGCAGTACAAGCGGATCACCAATCGCTACGAGTCCGGGGTGTTGACCGGTAAGGGACTCACCTGGGGCGGCTCGCAGGTGCGGACCGAGGCGACTGGTTACGGCGTGGTGTTCTTCGTCCAGGAAATGCTGGCCGCGAACGGCGGGTCGTTGGAGGGGAAGACCGCGGTGGTGTCCGGGTCGGGCAACGTCGCCATCTACGCCATCGAGAAGGTGCACCAGCTCGGCGGACGCGTCATCGCGTGCTCGGATTCCAGTGGTTACGTGGTCGACGAAGCGGGCATCGACCTCGATCTGCTCAAGCATGTGAAGAACGGCCGGCGCGGACGGATCGCGGACTATGCGCAAGCTCGTGGCGCGAGCGCGAAACTGGCGACCACCGGTTCGATCTGGAGCGTACCGACCGATATTGCACTGCCCTGCGCAACCCAGAACGAACTCAATGCCGCCGACGCCCGGTCTCTGGTCGCGGCTGGAGTACAGGTGGTCGCCGAAGGCGCCAACATGCCCACCACCCCCGAGGCCATCCGCATCCTCACCGGTGCCGGAGTCAAGTTCGCGCCGGGCAAGGCGGCCAATGCCGGCGGCGTGGCCACGAGCGCTTTGGAGATGCAGCAGAACGCTTCTCGCGATTTCTGGACCTTCGAGCACACCGAGGAACGACTCGGCGAGATCATGCGGACCATCCACGACACCTGCCTGGCGACCGCCGATGAGTACGGCCTACCCGGCGACTACGTCCTCGGCGCCAACATCGCGGCGTTCACGCATGTCGCCGACGCCATGCTCGCGCTCGGCCTTATCTGACCGATACGACGGCAGTGGCAGGCCACCCCGCGGATGACCTGCCACCGGTTGTCGTGTCTGATGTGTACGTCGATTCGAGCTCCCCTGCGCAGCCCACCTGCCCGGCGAATGCGTCGTCGTGACGTGATGCCCCGCCAGGTCAGCGGTCGGAGTCGCCGCCGGCTGCGGGCCGTGTTCGGTTTCGGGCGTCTCGGTTCAAGGCGTCACGCTGCCAGGGGTCGCTCGGATCGAGCCTCTGCTGGTCTTCGCCAACTATCCGCTACCACCTCCTCGCTTCTTCACTATCGTTGTCCCTCACCACAATCCGGCTGGGCGGGCCCCGCTGGCGACCACCGCGCGATGCGGGAAGGTACGCCTGCGGCGGACTGTCCCTTCCTGCTACCGGCGGATGAGAGGTCCGCATCGTCCCGGTGGCCACCCGCACCGTCGTCCGCGGGCGCAGATAGTGTTCGGCGCCCTCGCTGAACATTCGGTCGATCTGGGCACCCAGCCAGGCTTCCGCAGCGCGCCAGCACGCATCGACATCGTCGGCGATCTCAGACTCGAGAATCGTGAGGGTCTCGTCGTCGACCACCGAGAACACCGCACCCGGCCTACGGCGGATGCGGATGCTCACCGCCCGATTCGTCCTGGTCGTCGTCTCGTCGGGTGTAGGGGTATTCGTCAATGCCGGCGGCGGTGTCGTCGACAGGTATGGACTGTTCGACCCAATCACCCTCGTCAACAGCCGAAAAGGTTGGTGTGTCAGGTGATTTCATGCGAACCTCCTTACTGTGCCAACTCGGCCGGACGTCAGTCCGATCCGGTGGTGATGGCTTGCGGTGACCCGGTCGCCTCGACCGTGATCCGGCGCGGCTTGGCCTTCTCCGCGAGCGGGATCGTCAGTGTCAGAACACCATTGTCGTAATTAGCGGTGATCCGCGACGCGTCGATCCCGTCACCGAGCGACAGCTGGCGTCGATATGTGCCGGAGAATCGCTCACTCGTCAGCCACTGCACGCCGTCATCCGAGGGCGCACTGCGCTGAGCCGAGAGAGTCAGCACTCCATTGTCGACGGCGACGTCGATGGAACCCGCGTCGGCGCCCGGGAGATCGGCCACCAGCATGTAGTGATCGTCCACCTTGTACAGATCCAGCGGCATGAACCGGGGGGTGCGCGCGGTACCAGCCAGGGAGCCGGTCATCAATCCACGAGCAAGCGCATCCACATCACTGAACGGATCAAAACGAAGCACAGCTACTCACCTCCTGAACATCAGGCTGCTCGCCACCCGTTGACGAGCAGCACACGCTGTACACCAACCAAAATAGCACCGCTTCGCGACCTTCGCTAGCACTCTGTCACAAAGAGTGCTAATAGTGTTGGCGTCCGATAGAGGTAGGCGCAGAGAACCGGAAAGACAAGGAGGACACCATGACTGCGCGCGAAGCCGATCTCGTCGAGCCCATCGTCGTATGGCCCGATCCCTCCCCTCTGCACTCTTGGTGGACCACGGTCATGGCGCCACCAACCGAGACCGCCGGCGCCCGCGAATCGGTTCGACGCCCCAGCCCTGACGCGGCAGCGGAGGTGGCGTGATGGCCACCGTGCTGCATCCCCCGTTCGAAGTCGCCGACGTCGCTCACGTCCTCCGGGCCCGCGGCGCACAACCCGATCCGAGCCGCGATTGGGCGCGACGACCCGCACGCTACGGGCGGGTCCGGGGCAACTTCTTGCCGGGCGGATGGCAATGGAGCCCATTGGACGGCTTCCTGGCCGCCCTGATCGCGACCGCGGCTTTTGCAGCGACCTGCCTTCTCGTTCTCGCCGGGTCGTCGACGACGGCAGTCTTCTGGGCAGCGGTGTTCGCGTTCGTGTCGTTTGCACTCGAGATCCACGTGTTCAGTCGGCTGCCCTGAGACGCCCGTGACACCCCCGCCTTCCCCTCGAAAGCTCTCGCGCAGTGCATGCTTCAACCTTTCCGCCTCCACCTCCTTGGCGACCCGACGACATCCGGAATGCCGGGCCCGGTCATCACGACGAAGGTCCGCTGTGGCCGGCCGTCGCCGTCATCGTCACCTGCGTGCTGTTGCTGGTGGTGGTGAGTCTTACCACCTGACTGCGGTCTCCTGCATCAATCACCGGGCAGCAGAAGCACTTTCCCCACCGACGACGACGATTCCAGCAGTTCCTGGCCCTTCTCGGCGTCGGCGAGGGGGAGCTTCGCGGAGATCACCGGGGCGATGAGTCCGCCTGCCACCAGCGGCCATTCGTTCGCGGCGACGTCGGCGACGATCTCCGCCTTCGAGCCGGGACCGGTGAGCGGACGGTTACGGACGTTGAGTCCGATGATCCGGGCACGCTTGCCGATGAGCGCGCCCACGTTCACCTCACCGGTGAAGCCGCCCTGCATCCCGATGATCACCAGCCGGCCGCCGACGGCGAGGGCGTCGATGTTGCGCGCGAGGTAGCTGCCCCCATGATGTCCAGGATCACGTCGGCCTGACCTGCCAGCTCGACGGCGAAATCCTGTTCACGGTAGTTGATCACGGTGTCGGCCCCCAGGTCGCGGCAGCGTTGCGCCTTGCCTTCCGACCCGACCGTCACCGCCACCCGGGCGCCCAGCGCCTTGGCGACCTGAATCGCGTGGGTCCCGATGCCGCTGCCGCCACCGTGGACCAGCAACAGTTCGCCCTCGCGGAGTCCGGCGTCGGCGACGATCGTGGACCAGACGGTGCTCGCAACCTCCGGCAGGGCGGCCGCGTCGACGAGGGAGACTCCCGCCGGCACCGGCAGCAATTGGGCCGCCGGGACCACGGCGTAGTCCGCATAACCGCCACCGGCGATGAGGGCACACACCTCGGTGCCCACGACGGGGCCGTAAACACCGGGTCCGAGTGCGACGACGATGCCGGAGACTTCCATCCCCATGATGTCGGTGATACCGGGCGGCGGTGGGTAGAGACCTTGGCGCTGAAGCAGATCCGCACGGTTGATGCCCGCCGCGGCCACGCGGACGAGGACCTCACCGCGAGCGGGGGTCGGGGTGGGCACATCCTCGAGGACGAGGCGCTTCTCGTCGTCGAGGATGATGGCGCGCATGGTGGTCGGGGTAGTGATCATGATCGTTCTCCTGAGGTTCAGCGGACCGAGTACGGTACCGGCATGTGCAGCGCGGCCTGCGCAGAGGTGTTGACGTCGAACCGGATGGCGCGGAACGGTTTCAACGCCCGCAGGTCGTCGGCCATCCGTCCGGACCCGATCGTGAGCCGGTGCCCACGCGGCAGCGACGACGTCCCGGCAGCGAGGATGTTGGTCTGGTTCAACGTGGAATGCCACGCCCCGTCGCGACGGGTATAGGAGGTGAGGGTGGACACGTGCTCGCCGCCCGCGAAGCGTTTCTGGGTCGGAGTCGGCGCCGAGAACGCGACGTCAATCCCACCGTCCGCGTTGGCAATCCGCGCCGAGATTCGGTCCGCGTCGATGTCGACGTCGAGGTCGGTGACCCACTTGGGAAAGCCGTAGCCGTCGTGCCCGCGCACCTGCGCGATCTCGGTGTTCACCGGAAGCGACAGCACGTACGCGTGAAGATGATCGTTGCCGAGTGCGGCGGCGAGATCGGCCACTCCCGCGCCACCGTGGCGTGCCGGCCGGACCGCAATCCCGACGGCCGCCTCGGTGTAGAAGTCGATGTCGCACACGTCGTATCGGAAGAGCACGAGATCATCCGGCACATGCCGACGAATCGCCCGGGTCGGCGCGACCATCGTGAGTCTCGCCGAGGACATCGCGTAGTAGAAGTTCGGCGTGCGGGTCTCGCCGATCGGCGACTGCACCACCGTCTTGGGCAGTGTGCGAAAGAAGTCGACGCCGGGTACGCGCGGGTCGGCGGCCACCTCGTCGAGCGGCGCCGCCATCCGGTACCGATCGAACCAACCACCCCGGGGAACTGGGACGGTCCGCCCGCCCAGGTCGACGTCGACGGTGTCGGCGGGTAACGCGGAATCTGTCATGGCTGCACTCCCTGATTGTCGATGTGAGCAACGTTCACATCAAGATGGACGTCGATGTTAACGGCGTCAACACCGGCAATCACCTGCGCTGATACATTTGACGGCGGCTCGCAGACCGTCTAATGTAAGCGCCGTACACATATTTGGGAGGCACTCATGGCGCCACGCGTCCTCACTGTCGTGACCAACGTCGGCCACTACGACGATCCGTCGCACCCCACCGGGCTCTGGCTGTCCGAGCTCACCCACGCGTGGGACGTTTTCGCCGAGCGGGGGTTCGAGCAGGTCCTCGTCAGCCCGCAGGGCGGGCGGTCGCCGCTGGAGCCGAAGTCCGTGCGCTTTCCCACCTACGACAAGTCCGCGAAGTCCTGGCACGCCGACCCGGACCGCATGGACCTGCTGGAGCACACCGCCGCCCCCGAGGCGATCGACTCGGCCGACTTCGACGCCGTCTACTTCACCGGCGGTCACGCCGTCATGTACGACTTCCCCGACTGCCCAGGCCTGCAACGGATCACGCGGGAGATCTGGGAGCGCGGCGGCATCGTCGCATCGGTGTGCCACGGCTACTGCGGACTACTCAACACCACACTTTCCGACGGCTCATATCTCGTCGCCGGTCGTCGGGTCACCGGATTCGCCTGGGCCGAGGAGGTTCTCGCACGAGTGAACAAGCTGGTTCCGTACAACGCCGAGGAGGAGATGCGCAAGCGGGGCGCCATCTACGAGAAGGCGAAACTCCCGTTCGTCTCCTACGCCGTGGTCGACGGCAACCTGGTCACCGGGCAGAACCCGTTCTCGGCCAAGGAGACCGCGGCGAATGTCGCCGACCTACTGTGAGCATGCACCGCGTGCGACGCGGATAGGATCTCATCCGTGGCTACCGAAACCTCGTATCACCACGGCGACCTGCCGTCGGCACTGGTGCAGGCGGCCATCGAACTGCTCGAGGAGAACGGGCGCGCCGAGCTGTCGCTACGCGCGGCGGCACGCCGGGCCGGGGTGTCCACCGCGGCTCCGTATCGGCACTTCCCCGACCGCACGGCACTGCTGTCCGCAGTGGCCGCCGTCGGCTACACAGACCTCGCCCGGGATCTGGCGGCCGCCTGTCCTGAGCCACAGACCGTCGACGATCTGGCCACCATCGCGTACGCCTACGTAGAATTCGCTCTGCGGCGACCCGGCCTGTTCCGGGTGATGTTCGCCGAGGGCTGCGATCCGACGAGCCCGGATCGGGTGGCGGCGGTCGCCGCGATCCACGACTACCTCGGCAGCATCGTCGCCCGCGTATTGCCGAGCGACACACCCGAACCGTTGGCGCTGGCGTCGTGGGCCCTCGTCCACGGTCTGGCGTTCCTGCATCTCGACGGCAAACTCGACAGCAGTGACGATGCCACCGTCGAGGCCACTGTTCGTAACGCAGTTCTCGCCACCCTCATCCGCCGCTGACTACTCGTCGTCAAACCGCTGCGCGATCCAGTCGGTGATCTTGGGGTGGGTGAAGTAGGCGAGATGGTCGACGCCAAGGCTTTTCGGTAGCAGCAACACGTCCTCGCCCGGCAACGGATTGTCGTTGATACGGGACATCGACGTCACCGCGACGGCGAGATCGTTGGCGACGGTGAGGATCTCGTCTGCCCCGAAGTCCGCGGCGGCGAGCACCAGACCCTTCCAACCGGCCGGCTGCGGTTCGGCGTCCTGCGGTTCGAAATCACTTGCCACGGCGAGATAGCGTGCCGTGAGGTCGGTGTCGGGCCGGTTCAGGGCGTGCAGATACTCACTGTCGGGGTCCATGGCCGCGAGGCCGGGAATCTTGGTGGTTCCCTCGCCGACAACGGCTTTCACGAGTTCGGCGAGTAGTCGCAACGGCTCGGGCAGAGTGAGGCCGAACTCGGCCGCATAGGCGGCGACGAGGTTGGTCATCAGGTTGATGAATCTCTCCCAATTGTGGGCCTCGGCCATACCGGTGCCCGCGTTTGGTCCGCCCGCCATCGCGACGTTTCGGACGGTGATCGGGTCGGTGGACGTCAGAACGTGCTCGGCGAGACTCCGGGTGACCAGGCTTCCGCGGCTGTGGGCGATCACGTCGACGACGAGCGGTCCGCTCGACGCCGCGAGCAATGCCTTGTTGAGTTCCTGCGCATTGGTTGTCGGGTCGACGCTCAGCGTCCGATGGTCGTATCCCAGCACCGCATCGTATTTCTCGTGTGCGGCAGCGAGGAAGGCCTGCCCCCAATCCGTGGTGGGGAGCTGCTTGAAGCTGAACCCGGTGGTCGCGAAGATTCCGTGGACAAGCAGGAGCAGCGTCGCCGGCCGACCCGCGTGGCTGGGTGTGATGGTCCCGGTGAATCGAGGCCAGTCCTCACCCGTGGCCGGCACCGTCACCAGGCCGGGATGGATGAAACCCTCCTGGATGACCATCGCGCCGTGCACCAACTTGTCGGCAATGAAGCGGATCACGTTGACCCGCACAGACGTCCAGCCACGTTCGAGCACACCCGCGGTGTGTGGTGCACCGGGTAGCCGCGCGCCGGCGATCTCGAAGGTCATCGACGCGGCATCCGGGTCATGCTGTCCGGACACCCACCGCAGGACTCCCTGGTCGTCGGTCACCAGCAGGACGGCACCCTGATCAGCGGCCACCTCCACGCGAACCCGCGGATCGGCGACGGCAGCGGCCCGAACCGTCGTGCCACCACGGTCCACCGTGCGCAGGCCGACGGTCTCGAGGATCTCCCACTCACCCGCGCCACCGAGTGCGGTGGCGAAGTCTTCGGCCGGGGCCCTCAACGACTCGTCGGCAACCACGTCGTCGGCAACCACATGGTCCGGCAGGTCAAGGGTGACGGGTTGATTCGGCTGCATCGCCATCCTCCGTTCGCGGCCCCCGCTCCACCATGGCACACCGCAGGGCACCGGGACGACGCATTCGGTGGTTGGTCAGCGGATGGCGGTGGCGCGCACCAGGCCACCCTCACGCGGGATCATGGTCACATTGCGATGGCGCGGGCGTTCGGCGGGTTGTTCGGCCGGAGCCAGATCGACCCGCCGCAAGATCTCGGTGACCACGATCTCCAGTTCGGACATCGCCAGGGTCGCACCGAGGCAGCGACGGTTGCCGCCGCCGAAGGGCATGAGTGTGTGCGGGGCGGGCCGCACCCCGAGGAAGCGTTGCGGCTCGAAGGCGAAGGGGCGCTCGTAGAGGTCGTCGCGGTGATGCAGGAGCAGGATGCTGACCGCTGCGATGGTGCCCTCGTTCACCCGGTGGGCACCGAACTGCCAGGCCTGCTTCAGTTCTCGCACCACCAGCGGCACCACCGGCCGAGAGCGCATCGATTCGTTGAGGAGAGCGTCGAGGTAGTCGTCCTCGTCGGCCGCGGCGGCATCACGCGCATCGTGATATGCCGATGGTGTCCGGGTGAGGCGCTCGAAGGTCCAGGCCACAGTGTTCGCGGTGGTCTCGTGCCCGGCGAGTACCAGAGTCATCAGCTCGTCGCGAATCTCCCCGTCGGACAACGGATGACCGTCTTCGTCGACGGCCGCCAGCAACAGCGCAGCGATGTCGTCGCGTTGCGTCGCGGCAAATTCGGCGCGACGCTCGGCCAGCACGGCGGCGATCGCCTTGTCGACCGGCCGCAGCACCACCTTGGTGATGCCCACGGGTTCTTCACTGAAGCTGTTGGTCAGCTGGGCGATGGTGGCGACGGGGTGGGTGGACAACTTCAGGAGCCGCGTCATCGATGTCCGCAGGGCCGCTTCGGCATTCGTGGTCGGCCCGCCGTCCGGGAGTCCGAACACCGCTGCCATGATGACGTCGAGAGTGATCTGCTGTGCCAGATCGACCAGCCGGATCTGTTCTCCGACGGGCCAGGTGTCGATCCGGGTGGCGGTGGCGTTCTCGATGCTGGAGCGATACGCGACAACCGATCGCCCGTGGAACCGGGGCATGAGCAGAGTGCGCTGCCGCCGGTGACGTGGACCGGTCGAGGTGAGCACCGAGTTCGGTCCGAGGATCGGCCGCAGCGGGGACTGTTTGGTCGCCGACGGCGCGATCGCCGGGTCGGCGGTCATGATCGACTTGATGTGTGCCGGATTACACAGCACCGCAAGCAGTTCCGGTCCGCCCGGGAATGAGTAGCTCAGTACGTCACCGTGTTCGGCGGCGTCGGCGAAGAGGACGTCACCCTGCCGCAGCGCGAACTGCAGCGACGTCCGCAGCGTTCGTGGGCGCAGCCGGGCGGGGGATGCGGAGACGATCTGGGTCGGGACCGGGCCGGCGGTGTCGTCGGCTCCGACGATCCCCGACGCCGCGTCGTCGGGCCGGGTGTGCCACCGCGCCGGCGACGTGCGTATGTGCGGCGACAACAGATTCAACGCGGTCACGACGTCACCATCCCCTGACTCTCCGGATCACCCACACGGCCTCCACGATAAGCCGATTTGCGGCTGCGGTCATCGCCCATGAGACGGATGCGCCGCACCGACTGTAGGCGGAGGCGGTTCCACTCGTGGGTGGAGGATCACAGCTTCCCGAAGGCCACCCCGCGGTAGGTCCATCCGTTGCCGGTGACCACCTGTGTGATGGGCTCCTTGAGTTCCTTGGTGGCGAACCGATAGTTGTATACCTGGCCGTAGTCGAGCTGCTCGGTGAACGCGTATGCGGTGCCGAACTCGACCCCGACCTTCTGGCCGCGAAATCCCGATGCCGCGACGGACAATTCGGGCACCCCGGCACGCCATCGCACTTCCCATTCCCGGTCCACCGCCCGCACCTCGTGCGCCTCGGGGTCCAGACGCATCAGAATCTGGAACGTTTTGCTCAGACCGGCTTTCGCGAAGATCTCATACCAGCGGGCGTCGACGATGCGCCATTCCGCTATCAGGTCGACGCCCTGATCGGCGGCGTCACGGATCACGAAGGGCGCGGTCTCGCGGTTGACTGCCAGCAGGGCCGCCCGCACCTCGGCGGCGCTGCGCGGCTCGATGTCACCCGTGGGTCGTTTGGTTCCGGTGAAGATGTCGAACAATCCCATGCCCGCGCTCCTGTCTCGGTGGTGGTTGATCCAGTGTCACCGTGGCAGCGCGTTCTTGTGGCCGGCTTGGAGCGGACTTGCGCCTCCGACCGCGCATCAACGTTCCGAGATGCCCGCCATCGCCAGCACTCCTTCGATCTGCGCCTGCACCGCCTCGCGCAGGTCGAAGGCGCGCGAGAGGTTGGGCCACGACCCGAGCAGGCCCGCGACCCGGGGAAGGCCGATCAGGTCGTCGGGGGTCAACCGCTCATGCCACGACGTCTCGCCGGGTTTTCGTCGCGCCAGGGTTTCCTGCCAGCCGAGTTCGGACTGGACCAGGTACCAGCAAGCCCGCCACAAGTCCAGTGAGCGTTGGTCGTCGAGGCCGAGTTCGCTTGTGGCGTCGAGGAATTGCTCGGCGAGGGTGAGAGCCGGTACGCCGACGTTGGTCCCGGTCGTGAGGATGGACACCACCCAGGGCAGTTCGCCGAGCCGCTCGTACATGTCCATCACGATCCCGGCCATGCGCTGGGTAGGGGTGCCGGTCGGCGGGGTCCACGGGATGCTCGCGGCAACGTCGGACAGCGCCATCGACAACAGCGCCGACTTGTTGGGCACGTAGTGGTAGAGCGTCATCGGTTTGGTGTCGAGGTCGGCAGCCAGCCGGCGCATGCTGAGGCCGTCGGGGCCGTCGGTCGCCAGAATCCGAATCGCGGCGTCGACGATCGTCTGGCGATCCAGGGACGGCGTCGGCGGCATTGTCGTACGCGTACGACATCCCTGGCCGGCTGCTCTTTCGGAGGTCCCATGGTTCTCACCTCATCGCGACCCACCCGGGCGGTCTCGCTGTTCGTGGCGGTCTTCGTGTTGCAGTTCCTCGTCGCAGTCGACATGTCACTGGTCAACATCGCGTTGCCGGCCATGGCCGACGATCTCGGCTTCACGGCGACCGGACTGCAATGGGTGGTCAACGCCTACCTGCTGTGCTTCGCCGGATTCATGCTCCTCGGCGGCCGGCGGGGCGACTGGTTCGGACGACGCCGGGTGATCGTGGTGGGGCTGATCGTGTTCGCGGCGGCGAGCGTCGTCGGCGGTCTCGCCGCCGTCCCGTGGGTCCTGGTCGCCGCCCGTGCGGTGCAGGGCGTCGCGGCCGCCCTCCTCGCACCCGCCGCATTGGCCCTGGTCACCATCTCCGACGACACTCGACGCAAGAAGGCAATGGGACTCTGGGCGGCTGCCGGTGCCGCGGGAGGCGCCGTGGGCGTGGTCGCCAGCGGCCTGCTCACCCAATGGTGGGATTGGCGCGCGGTGATGTTCGTGAACGTGCCGATCATCGTCGTCGGCCTGGCCGCGACATGGCGTGGCGTGGCCGGGCACGACGAGCATGATCGAAGCCGGCTCGACGTTCTCGGCGGAGTGCTGATCACCGCATCGGTCACCGCGCTGGTCTTCGCGGTGACCTCCACCGACATCCACGGATGGACGTCGGCGCGCACGCTGATCGCCCTGGCCGCGGCAACGGTTCTGTGTGCCTGGTTCGTGCCTACCGAGCGCAGGGCCCCGCACCCACTGATGCCGCCCCGGTTGCCCGCCCCCCGAAGTATTCTGGGCGCCAACGTCTTCGGGTTCATGCTCGCTGCCGGACAACTGGCCGCGTTCTACTTCTGCTCGTTGTACGTGCAGACCGTCTGGGATGTGGAGCCGGCGATCGCCGGGGTGCTGTTCCTGCCGTTCTGCGGCTTCGTGGTCGTGGGTATCGCGGTGTCCGGGAAGCTCGTGGCGCGCTTCGGCCCGCGCAACACCATCGCCGGCCTCGGTGTGCTCGGCGCCCTCGGTCTGGCCGTATTCGCCCGCATGCCAGCCGATTTCGACTTCTGGCTCGGTATCCTCCTGCCGTCGGCCATCACCGCGACCGGCATCGGCGGTTCGATGGTGCTTCTCGGCGTGGCCGGGACCGCCGGAGTCGACGCCCGCGATGCCGGCGCGGCGTCGGGCGTGCTCAACAGTTCACGCCAGCTCGGCGGCACATTCGGGCTCGCCGTACTCGTCACCATCGCCGCGCACGCCACGTTGCCGCGCGACGGCTACCAACTCGGACTGGCCGTCGGAGCCGTGTTCCTGCTCGTGGGAAGTGTTGCGGCGTGGCTCATCCTGCCGCGGTCGACGGAGGATGCCGACGTTGCCGAGGCTGTCACGACGGCCGGGATCTGACGGTATGACTCACTCATACCCTCAATTGTTTGATAAGTGAGGGCATGATGTCGCCATGCCCTCGGATCCGCGTGCAACCTCACACGGTGGGGAGCGGGTCACCGGGCTACAACGGAATCGCATGTGGCACGCAGTCGAGGTGACCGAGATTTGGTGTGTCTGGCCAATGTCCGAGGCGTGTGATTGATTGGTCGCCATGGGGGAGCGATGGACGGTCGACCAGGTGCTGATGCTGGCGCCCGACGCCGCGTCGGTCCGGGCCGGTCAGAAACTCGCCACCCCGACGCCGTGGACAGCCACCGGCCACCGTCTGGGCGCGGTGTGGGGTCTGTGCGCGGGCAGCGGCAGAACTCCCTACCGGACCGTCGTCGATCTCACGGCGCCCGCGTACAAATGCTCCTGCCCGTCCCGCAAGTTTCCGTGCAAGCATGCGATCGGCCTGCTCCTGCTGTGGAGTGAGGGTTCGGTCCCGGAGGCAACCGAACCACCCGACGACGCCGCGGAGTGGCTCGCCGGCCGCGCAGCGCGAACGGTCACACCCAAGGCGTCGGCACCGCCGAAGGACCCGGCGCAGGCAGCAAAAACCGCTGCTCAGCGCGCCGACCGGGTGCGCGCGGGCGTCGAGGAACTGCAGCTGTGGCTCACCGATCAGGTGGCCAACGGCCTCGCCGGCGCCGAGGCCGACGCGTACCGCCGATTCGACACCGTCGCCGCACGGCTCGTCGACGCCCAGGCGCCCGGTCTCGCGCGCCGCGTCCGGCGTCTGCCGGAGCTGATCGTGACCGGTGACGGTGCCGACTGGCCGGACCGCCTTCTGGCGGAGTTCGGGCGGCTGTGGTCGTTGACCGTCGCCCACCAGCGTCTCGATCAACTCCCGGAACCTCTGCAGCACACGGTGCGACGCCACGTCGGCTATCAGACGTCGCGCGCCGATGTCCTGGCGACACCGGGGGTCACCGACACCTGGGCGTTTGTCGGGTCGCGCACCACCGAGGAAGACCGCCTGCAGGCACGACGTACCTACGTCTTCGGCGTCGAATCCGGGCGGTTCGGCCTGATCCTCGACTACGCTCCCACCGGCGCAGTGCTGCCCACCTACCCGGTGATCGGGTCGGCGCTGCGGACCGCCATGCACTTTTATCCCGGAAACCCCGACTTGCGGTGCCTGCCCGACGAGCAACCCGCCACCTTGGTCGAGGTGCCATCACTGCCGTTCGCGACTGTTGCCGACGCGCGGCGCCGGTTGGCCGACGCGGTCGCTACCGATCCCTGGCTGTCGGTTCACCCGGTTCTGATCGGTGGATGGCTCGCGCGGACCGCCACGGGCAGGGCTGCCCTGGTCGACGACGCGGGGGCGGCGGTCGAACTCCTCGATGTCGACGCGCGCTGGGCGATGCTCCTCGCCCTCAGTGGTGGGCAGCGCATCGGCGTCGTCGGCGACTTCGGCGTACACGGGCTCGATCCGTTCGCCATCCAGCTCGACGGGCAGGTGGTGGGCCTGTGAGTACCTGGGAAGAGGTGGTGTCCGCGGCGCTGGTCGGAGCACGTACCCGCGCCGTGGACGCAGAGAACCTGGATGCGGTTGTCGCCCAGCATGTCACGAGAGTTGTCGATACCGACCCGTCGATCCGGGTCCTGCAGATCGCCGCCCTCACCGCGGTGGCCACGCAGGCCAGCGGACCCGTCCCCGACCTCACGGCACAACCGCTGCCACCGGTTCCCGCCGACCCACGGCCCCTGATGTCCGAACTCGCGTCCGCGCACGTCGGCCGAGCATTCACCCTGTCACCCGCGGTAGCCAACTGGTGTGTGGACCTGTTGTCGCACAGCCGATTCCGTCCACCGATGCGGCTACTTCCGGACCTGTTGCGCCGGACCGCTCACAATGTGGCGATCCGGCCGAAGATCGAGCGGATCGCCGGACCGGCCGGGTACTGGCTGGCCGAATATGCACCGGACCTCGGAGCCGTCCTGCCGCGGGAGGAGGTGGGGACCACTACCCGAGAGGATCCCACGGTCTGGACCCACGGGGCGTTATCGGAACGGACCGCGTACCTGCGCGCCCTCCGCGGACGTGACCCCATCGCCGGTGCCGAACTGCTCGCCGCAGGTTGGGCGTCGGAAAGCGGACCCGACCGCGAAGCCCTCCTCGACACGCTGACGCAGGGCGCGTCCGTCGCCGACGAGGATTTCCTTGAACGAGCGCTCGATGACCGACGCGGCGCGGTACGGGCCACCGCGGCGCGCATACTCGACATCATTCCCGAATCCGGTTTGCAACAACGCCTTTTCGCGGCCGCCTCGCCGCACCTCGAGATGCGTGGACGCCTGCGCAAGAAGCTACATGTCACGCTGCCGGCCGAACCCGACGACGATCTGCGACGCGACGGCATCACCGTGAAACCACCGAGGGGGACCGGGCTGCGGGTGTGGGTCCTCGCGCAACTGCTGTCGCGCATCCCACCCAGCCGCTGGGAAGCCCAGTTGGGCGCCGACCCCACCACCATCGTCGACGCCATCGGCCCCGAGGACGGTGTCGTGGTCGAGAGTCTGTGCCGCGCAGCAGTTCTCCACCGCGATCAGCGGTGGGCCGACGCCCTGGTCGGACATCGGGAGGCCCTCCCCGATGTTGCGCGGGCAGCGTCGACCGCCCGGCTGGTGTCTGTCTACCCCGACCTGCCGGCGGAGAAGCTGCCGGCGTTGCTCGCGCTCATTGACGCGCCGTGGCCTGAGCCGATTGCCCGGCATACCTTTGCTGCCGTTGCCCGGTTGCTGCGCGAGAACACCTATTCCGCCCCGGCGGCCGCGCGACTTCTCGACGCGCTCGCCGTCGGCCTGCCCGCTACCGACCGGTGGCAGGAGGCCGTCGCCCAGCTGTCAGCCACCGCCGTCACCGGGCACGCCCAGCTGGCCGTGGTCAGCGAGGCCCTCCGCGTCCGATCCGTCCTCACCAAGGAGTTGCAGTGACCGAGAACCACCAGACCGACGATCTACTGCGACCGCACGCCGAACAGCTGTATGCCGATGAGCTCGCCGCGCTGCGCGCGCAGGATCACGCCACCCGGCCGACGAACTGGATGCTCTCTCCGTCGGCCGTCGTCACCTATCTCCTCGGCGGTGAACTCGACGACGGAACCACCATCTCGCCCAAGTACATCGGGCCGCGGCGCCTCATGGAGGTGGCGGTCGCGACACTCGCCACCGACCGCGCACTGCTCCTGCTGGGAGTACCCGGCACGGCGAAAACGTGGGTGTCGGAGCACCTGTCCGCCGCGATCAGCGGGACGTCCACGCTGCTCGTGCAGGGCACCGCGGGCACACCGGAGGAGGCCATCCGATACGGCTGGAACTATGCCCGCCTCATCGCCGAGGGACCGAGCCGGGAGGCGCTCGTGCCGTCGCCCATCATGACGGCCATGGAGCAGGGCAAGATAGCCCGGCTCGAGGAGCTGACCCGCATCCCGTCCGACGTTCAGGATGCGCTGATCACGGTGCTCAGCGAAAAGACCCTGCCCGTACCCGAACTCGGGATCGAGGTGCAGGCCGCCAAGGGGTTCAGCGTGATCGCGACCGCCAACGACCGGGACCGCGGCGTCAACGAGCTGTCGTCGGCGTTGCGACGGCGCTTCAACACCGTCGTCCTTCCGCTGCCGGCGACCGCCGACGAGGAGGTGGCGATCGTGACCCAACGCGTCGCGGCGCTCGGTAAAAGCCTCGAACTTCCCGACCTGCCGTCGGCCACCGAGGAGATCCGGCGCGTCGTCACCGTGTTCCGCGAAATGCGTTCCGGCGTCACCGAAGACGGACGGGCCAAGGTGAAGCAACCCAGCGGAACCCTGTCCACCGCCGAAGCGATCTCGGTGATCACGCATGGTCTGGCGATGTCGGTGCACTTCGGCGACGGGGTACTACGACCGAGTGACGTGGCAGCCGGCATCCACGGCGCCGTGATCAAGGACCCCGCCGCAGACACCGCGATCTGGACCGAATACCTCGAAGGCGTCATCCGCGAACGTGCGGACTGGGCGGACTTCTACCGCGCCGCCCGTGGCGCACTACGATGACCTCGACCGTCGAAATACCGGCACCGCAGACACTTCCAACAGGGGTCTATGTGCTCGGCATCCGCCACCACGGGCCCGGGTCGGCGCGCGGGGTCATCGCCGAACTCGATCGCATCCGTCCCGACGCCGTGCTCATCGAAGGTCCCGCAGACGCATCCGACCTCATCGCGACGGTGGCCGACCCCGATCTGTCCCCACCCGTGGCGTTGCTCGCCTACGCCGCCGACGATCCGGGTGTCGCGGCCTTCTGGCCGTTCGCCGAGTTCTCACCGGAGTGGCAGGCGATGCGGTGGGCGGTCGCCGCGTCGGTGCCCGTCCAGTTCTGCGATCTGCCGTCGACGATGACCTTGGCGCACCGGTCAACGCCCACGCCGGCACCCGACGACCCTCCACGCGGTGACGATTCGGCACACACCGTCCGCGGCGACCCGATTGCGCTGCTCGCAGCCGCCGCCGGATACGACGATCCGGAGCGCTGGTGGGACGACATTGTCGAAACCCGCGGCGAGGGAGCCGGATTCGAGGCGATCACCGAAGCCATGGCAGCACTGCGTGCCGACGCCCCGGATGCCGCGGGATCGTCGTCGGAGGTCGAGCACGACGCGCGCCGGGAAGCACATATGCGTCAGGTGCTCCGCAGAACCTTGAAACTCCCCGGTGTCGAGCGGGTGGTGGTGGTCTGCGGTGCCTGGCATGCGCCGGCGCTCAGTGGCAAGCTCCCGCCGGCGAGCACGGATACCGCGATCCTGCGGGGCACACCGAAGCTCCGCACCCGGCTGGCCTGGGTGCCGTGGACCCACTCGCGCCTCGCGTCGGCCTCCGGTTACGGCGCGGGCGTGATCTCGCCGGGCTGGTTTCACCATCTGTTCACCACCGAATCCGACATCATCGTCCGGTGGCTGATTCACGAGGCCATGCTGTTGCGCGCCAAGGACATCGACATCTCGTCGGCGCACATCATCGAGGCCGCCCGGCTCGCCGAAACCCTGGCCACACTGCGGCGGCGGCCGCTCGCCGGGCTCGCCGAGATCAACGAGGCGACGCTGGCAGTGATGTGTCAGGGCGATTCGGCCCTGGCCGACATGATGTACCGCGAGGCGGTCATCGGCGAACGCCTCGGCGCGGTACCCGAGGACGCACCCGTGGTGCCGTTGCAGGCCGATCTGACCGCCGCGGCGCGTTCGGCACGACTTAAGATGGTGCCGACGATCAAAGAGATCGACGTCGACCTGCGCAAGCCGGTTGATCGTTCCAAATCGCTGGTGCTGCACCGGATGAGAGTGCTGGGGATCGAGTGGGGCACGCCACGCGAGACCGCCGGAACCGGAACCTTCAAAGAGGGCTGGACCCTGGTGTGGCGACCCGAGTTCGTCGTCGATGTCGTGATGGCTTCGGTGTGGGGCACCACGCTGCTCGCCGCGGCGAGCGCCAAGGTCATCGACCGGGCCACCGCCGGGTCGTCGTTGGCTGACGTCACCGGCGCGCTGGAGGACGCATTGCTCGCCGACCTTCGCGACGCCCTACCGCTGGTGCTGCACTTACTTGCCGACCGTGCCGCGATCGACCACGACGTGGCGGCCCTGATGTCGGCGCTGCCCGCGTTGGGGCGTGCCCGACGCTACGGGGACGTGCGCGGTACCGATGTCGGTGCGCTGGGCGACGTCGCGTCGACGCTGCTGATCCGGGTGTGCAGCGGGTTACCGTCGGCGGTCACCAATCTCAATGACGATGCCGCGGCCGATCTCACGAAACGCCTCAACGCGGTGCATGCCACGATCGCCCTGCTCACCGACAATGACCAGGCGCGCTGGATCGCGGTGCTGCACACCATCGCCGGACGCTCCGACGTCAACGGTCTACTCGTCGGACGCGCCACCCGGCTGCTGCTCGACGGAGGTGAGATCGATGGTGGCCAGGCCGCGGTCCGGCTCGGCCGCGCACTGTCCGCCGGCGCCAGCCCGACGGCGAAAGCCCAATGGATCGAGGGGTTCTTGGGTGACGGCGGGTTGTTGTTGATCCACGATCGTGACCTCCTCGCGATCCTCGACGACTGGCTGGTGGGACTCCCGGAGCGGGATTTCACCGATGTGCTGCCGTTGGTGCGCCGCACTTTCGGAACCTTCGACGCGTCGATCCGGCGCAACATCGGCAGCCGCGTCGCCGGGCTGGATCAGCCGTCGAAACGTTCTGCCACAACCGTATTCGACGCCGAGCTGGCCGCACCGGCGGTCGCCGTCGTCGCCGGCATTTTGGGGTTGCCATGACAGACGAGCCAGAGCGCATGCGGCGCTGGCGCCTGATTCTCGGCGACGCGGCTGCCGAGGAGTTGCCCGCGCTCGGCGGCGACGACTTCGACATGGACGGCGCGCTCGGCGCCCTGTACAACAGCTCCGGCGACCGGCGAGGCGGGCTCGGCAAGTCGGCGCCGTCGGTGGCCAGGTGGCTCGGTGACATCCGAAAGTTTTTTCCGGCCACGGTCGTTCAGGTGATGCAGACCGACGCCATCGAGCGTCTCAATCTGCACGCGTTGCTCGCCGAGCCGGAGCTGATCGAGCACGTCGAGCCGAACATCGACATGGTCACCACGTTGATGGCGCTCGGTAGGGCGATCCCGGAGAAGTCGAAGGCGTCGGCGCGTGCGCTGGTGCGGACCGTCGTCGACGAGGTCGAGCGGCGCATCGCCGAACGCACCCGCAGCGCAGTGGGTGCCGCGCTCGACCGGGCCGCGCGGACCACCCGCCCGCGACTGCATGACATCGACTGGAGCACCACCATCGCTCGCAACCTGCGCCACTATCTGCCCGAGCAGCGCACCATCGTGCCCGAGCGGCTCGTCGGCTACGGCCGACGGTCCCAGGTGGTCAGCAAAGACATCGTCCTGGCCATCGACCAGTCCGGTTCGATGGCCAATTCCATTGTGTACGCGTCGATCTTCGGGTCGGTCATCGCGACGATGCGCTCGGTCCGTACTTCCTTGGTGGTCTTCGACACCGAGGTGGTGGACCTCACCGACAAGCTCGACGATCCCGTCGACGTCCTCTTCGGCACCACCCTCGGCGGCGGCACCGACATCAACCGGGCAATCGCCTACTGCCAGGAACTGATCACGCGGCCCAACGACAGCATCTTCGTCCTGATCTCGGATCTCTACGAGGGTGGCATCCGCGACGAGATGCTCAAGCGGATCATCGCCATGCGCGACAGTGGTGTCGCCGTCATCGTGCTGCTCGCGCTGTCCGACGAGGGAGCACCCGCCTTCGACCGCGAGATCGCCGGCGCTCTGGGAGCTCTCGGCGTTCCGGCCTTCGCGTGCACCCCCGACGCCTTCCCCGACCTGCTCGCCGTCGCGATCAGCCGCGGCGACATAGTGGGGTGGGCGGACGCGAACGAGCTTGCGCAGCGGGGGATGTCGGAGGATGTGCCCGACGTTCTCTGAAGTGCGAGGAGCGTTGCTTTCTCGGGATCTCGCGTCGTCGAACTTCCCCTACCCGGCCAAACGTCATCCCAGGTGCCGAAGCTCCGCCCACAAGCCCGTCGGGTCGTGCGGACGTTCACAGAGTGCGACAGGAACGCCTTGCTCCTCGTTGTCGACACCGAGCCCGTTGTCGAGGGTGGTGAGGACCACGCACGACGCGAAAAGGTGCGCAACCCGGTCGAATTGGTCTCCGACGATGAGCACCGCGTCGGTATTGTCCGGGAGCCGGCGCTGGTCATAGAGGGCGTTGTGACCCGAGTACGGGGCCGGCAGGCCATACGCCGGGCCGTAACGGGCCAGCGCTCCGGCCTCCCCATAGTTGGAGGCCAGGATCGGCGGCCGCGGTGTGGGTAGGTCGTCGTAGATCCGCGCGATCTGTGCCACATACTGGGTCCAGCCGATCTGGTCGGCAACCATCGGTCCGGCTTGCACCACCGGCGTGCGGCCGACCACGGATACCGGGATGACAGGTAGCGCCAGCACCATCGACACCACCGCATTCACGGCTATGACGCTGAGCAACAGTCGCTTTCGCCATTGATGGCCAGCGATCCAGGCGGCGACGGGTACGCATCCGGCCGCGTACATCACCGACATCAGGTGCACCGGATAGTGCGGTTGAGCACCACCGACGAAGGTGAAACCCAGCAGCACGACGAAGCCGACGACCAGCCGCCGTCGATGTTGCGCCGGTCGGCGCGCAGCAGCCAGACGACGCCGGTGCCCCACACCGCCACCAGCGGCGGCCCCAGCATCACGAGCAGCATCAGCGCGAAGCCGCTGCGCACCGACGCCGCGTTGCTCGCCCCGAGTGCCGAACCCATCTCGAGCTGCGGCCACCCGTTCATCGCTCGGTAGAGCAGGTTCGGCAAACCCACGATACCGCGACGACTCCCCAGAGGTAGGGCCACGGTGTCCGGAACGCACGCCGCGGACCCAGCAGGAGCAGCCCGAAGATCAGACCGGCGACCACGATCACCACCAACCACCGGTTGTAGGTGGTGATGCCCGCGATCAGACCAGCGGCCGCCCACCAGCGGTTGCTCCCCTGCACGGCGACGAGCAGGGCGTAGACCACCAGCAGGAGCAGGAGCAGATCGATCGTCGAGGTGAACAGGACGTGCCCGAGCATCAGTGGCATCATCGCGGTGGCGTAACCCCAGGCGGACAGGCTCTGGGCGGTTCGATTGCCACCGAGCCGCCAGGTGATCATCGCCAGAACGACCACCGACAGCGCCGACGCGAGTGTCGCGGGTATCCGCATCGCCCATTCCGCGTCGGCCAGGTGCACGGTCATCCGCGCGATCGCGGGAGTCAGCGGGGGCTGGTCGACGTAGCCCCAGGCCGGGTGGAGCATCCGATAGTAGAGCTCGTCGCGGTGATAGTCGTAGCCGACTGAACTCACGCTCAGCACGACGGCCTGGGCGGCCGCAGCGGCCCACACCGGGCCTCGGGCGAACTGTTCGATCGTCATGTGCGAGCCGTCATCGGTGTCGACGAGATCCGGCACCATCCGACGGTGGCACCCGCGGTCCGCATGATCGGCACGAGGTGTTCCTATCGCAGCCGGACGTGTGCTCGTTCCTCGAACCTACCCGGAGGACGGTTCGTGCACGCGCGAATATGCGGTGTCGGCCCAACCGGGTGTCCGGCCGATGATGTCGCCGGACGCCGTCAGCGTGACCCCGGGTAGGGGTGGTCGGCGTAGAAGTCGAGGTGGGCCTGTGCTGCCGAATCCCAGGTGAGGCTGCGCGCCAATGCATCGCCGCGACGACGGCACCGGTCGTCGGGGATTCGGGCGGCGAGTATGGCGGCCGCCAACCCGGCGGGATCGTCGGCGTAGGTGACGGTGTCACCGAAGACTTCGCGCAGGATCGGCAGTTCGCGGGCCACCACGGGGCGTCCGGCCGCGAGTGCTTCCATCGCGGCGAGACCAAATCCCTCCTTGGTGGAGGGGAATGCGAAGACGTCACACCCGGCGACCAGCGACGGCAGATCGTCGTCGGCGACGGGCCCGAGCACAATGGGGTCGATGCCGAGCTCGGTGCGTCGCCGGTCGAATTCGGCGCGGTAGTCGCGATAGTCGAACAGGGTCTCCCCGCCGGCGAAGACCAGTGCCAGATCCGGTGCCTCGGCGCGCAGTAGCGCGTACGCCTCCAGCAGATCGATGCTGCCTTTGCGGGGTTCGATCCCACCGATGGCCAGGACGTAGTGGCCGAGTTCGCGGCGCCACCGTCGACGGGCTGCCATGGCAGGCTCGGTGTCGTCGGCCGCGTTCGCGAAGCGGCGATGGTCGACGCCGTTGGGGATGACCGCCGGCGACAGGTTCCAGCCGGCGGCGACCTCGTCGGCCACCCCACGGGACACACAGATACGTGCGTACGGGTTGACGACGGCCTTCTCGTGGCATTCCTGCAGGATCGGCGTGGTGAACTGATCGAGGTGATGGATGGTTCGGATACATGTGCCGACGGCGTTGGCGCTGATGCAGTCCTGGGCGTGGACGATGTCGTACTCGGTCGGATCGAAGGCAGCGCGCAGGGTGTCGATCGACCGTACGATTCGGGCGGTGATGGTCTCGTCCGGTATGTCTGCGAACGGCACAAGACGTTGGCGGACAGACGGTTCGACCACACGGAAGAATCCCTCGTCCCCACCCCGCGCGAGACTCCAGACGGTCACCTCGGCTCCCGCGCGGGCCAGTGCTTCGGCGAGGTTGAGGGTGTGCACGACCCCACCGCGGGGCTTGGTCGAGTAGGTGAGCAACGCGATCCGCATGAATCACCCTCCCCCGACCGGCTTTTGGACGATCCGGTGGTAGGTGTCCGGTCGCAGTTCGTTCAGGTGATCGAGAACCCTACGCGCCCGGTCTATGTCGGAGTCGACGTCGACGCGCGCCAGGGCGAGACCGCCCTTGGATCGGGTGGTAGCCAGGACGTCGCCGCCGGGGCCGACGACCTTGGCCTGCCCGAGGAACCGCAGCGACCCGGTGACGCCGGTGAGGTTCGACGACACGACGAACACCTGGTTCTCGGCGGCCCGTGCGCAGTCGTAGAGGTCGAACAGACGGGACTGCCGATCGGCGGGAAGCCGTGCGGCACGGTCGGTCACGCTGGCCGGCCAGGCCGAGAGAGTCGCTATGATGCGGGCACCGTCGAGTGCCAGGGTGCGTGCGGATTCCGGGAAGGTCTTGTCGTAGTCGATGAGCATGCCGATCCGCCCGACGGGCGTGTCGAACGCCTGGAACGAGTCGCCGGCGGCATACGCCTCCGACTCCCCCGCCGGTTGGTGCACCTTGCGGTGAGTGCCGAGAATGCCGTCGCCGCACAGGCATACCGCGGTGTTGTACCGCACTCCGGCGTCGGCTTCGGTGTAGCCGATGCACACGGTCATGGCTCCGGCGGCCGCGGCGATCGCGGCGAGTTCCGGACCGTCGGGATCGAGGGTGGGTGGCAACTCGGCGGGGTCTGGATGACGGAGGTCGCCGATGTACCCGCCGATCGAGGCATCCGGGAACACGAGGAGATCTACACCGTCGCGGGTGGCGGCTTCGACGATCCCGACGGCTTTGGCGACGCCGCGTTCCACGTCTCGTCCGAAATGCGCTGCGAGAGCGCCCAGAGTGACCGTGGTCATGTCATCGCACTCTACTCAGCGTCGGCTCGGTCATGCGGCTCCCAGACCCGTCACGGTGGAGCCGACCGCCACGGTGACCTCGCCGTCGGGCCAGCGCAGCCGCACGCCGGGTGACGAGGTCAGCCGTCCACACGCTCGTGCGGTGGTGGGAGCGGGAGTGTGCTCGATGGACCGACGGTCGGCCATGAGCATCGCGTAGCCGGGGAAGCAGGTCAACCACTCCCCCATGCGCGCCGCGTCCGGCCGCGGGACGGCCGCCACGTCGAGTTCGGCACCCGTTCCGGAGGCCTCGGCCAGCATGCCGAGCGTGCCCGCGATCCCGGCCATGCTGACGTCCTTGGCGGCCGCCGGTCGCACCTCGGCCGGTAGCCGGGCCATCCGCGCCAGTTCGTCGGCGGATCGTGCGCTGGTGCTGTCCCATTGGCGCCCTTGGTAACCCGGCCGCCACGAGCCGCCGAGGTCGGTGATGAGGGAGAGGGTGTCCCCGACGCGCCCGCCACCGCCGGGGATCGGACGTTCGGTCTGGCCGAGTGCGGTCACCGACAGCGACGCGTGGACACCCACCTGGGTGTGCCCACCGAGCACCGGGGTGCGCCAGGCCTGTGCGGCCGCGGCGATCCCACGGACGACGCGGGTCAGGTGGGATCGAGTCGGCGCGCCGACGGCGTCGAGCAGGCCGAGTGGTCGGGCCCCCATGGCGGTCAGATCGTTGATGTTGACCAGTACCGAGCACCAGCCGGCCCATTCGGGATCCCGCTCGACCATCGCCGGGAGGATCGCGTCGCAGGCGGCGATCACGTCGGAATCGGGTACCGGTGCACCGTCGTCGCCGCGGAACCCGTTGCCGCCCAGTCCTCCTGATTGCGACCACAGCGGCGAGAGAATCTCGGCCAGCATCGCTTTGGTGGAGTCCGCCGCCCGCTGGATCGTTCCGATGGGCCATTGCATCCGACGATGATCACGGCCCCGGATCGTCGGACCATCACCGCGGTCGAGCCAGCCGAGGGACCGGAACATCGGTGCGTAGCGGTCCTGGACGGTCGCGTCGAAGCGTAGGACGCCGTGGGTTTCGGCGTACGCGCACGCGGCCCGTACCAGGGCGGCTCCGATCCCGGCGGCGTGTGCCGGGTCGGCGACGACGAGCCTGCTGCCCGACCACCAGCCGATGTCGTCGGTGGTGCCCGGGGCGAGCCGCACACCGCCGATCACCTCACCATCGGGAGTCGCGGCGACAAGGACGACGGTCCGTGGGTCGTCGTCGGTGTCGTCGTGGTCGCTGTGATCGAAGAGTTGTTGGCGCTCGACGAATTCCACGTGCCGCAGCGCGCGATAGGCGTCGGACGATTGTCGGTCGTCGGCCACTCGAATCAGGAATGGGTGTGGTGGCGAACAGGTTCGGACGCCGGCGAGGATGGACAGATCGGTCTTCGGCCCGTCGATCCTTCGGGCGGGCGTGGTGGCGTTGCCGTCGAGCATCGGCTCAGCCTCCCACGTTCGGCAGGACGCTGCAGGCCCCGCACGCAGCACAGCCCGCACGTTGATCCGAGCCGGTCATGCCGATGAGTTGCAGATGGGCGGCAACTTCTCGGCTGACCTTCTCGACGTCGGCCGGTGCCGGCGCACGTGCGTGATCGACATCGACGGCCAGCGTGCCGGCGTGCGGGCGGAACGGAACGATGAACGGATAGACGCCCATGTCCGCGAGTTCCTTTGCGCCCGCGATCATGTCGTCGATGTTCTCGCCGAGCCCGACGAGCAGGTAGGTCGATACCTGATTGCGGCCGAAGACGCGGACCGCCTCGGCCCACGCTGCGCGGTACTCGTCGAGTGACACCGACGACTTGCCCGGCATCCAGTGGCGACGCACATTGTCGTCGAGTGATTCGACGTGGATGCCGATGGCATCGGCGCCGGCCTCGCGCAGATCCGTGATCGTGGAGAGGTCAGCAGGTGGCTCACATTGGACCTGGATCGGCAGATCCGGTACGGCCGCCTTGACCGCGCGGACACATCGGGCGAGATGCTTTGCCCCACGATCCTTTCCGGCCGAGGTTCCGGTGGTCATCACCATCTGGGTGACGCCGTCGAGGTCGACGGCGGCGCGTGCCACCGCGGCGAGATCGGCGGGCTTCTTCACCGCGACCGTGGAGCCGCTGCGCAGCGATTCCTCGATGGAGCAGAAGCGGCAGCGCTGATCCTCCGAGTACCGGATGCAGGTCTGCACCACCGTTGTCGCGAGCACATTGGCGCCGTGCAGCCGAGCGATCTTCTCGAAAGGAGTTCCGTCGTCGGTGGTGAGGTCGTAGAAGCGCGGGCGGCCGATGGATTCCACCTGCACCCCGGTGTCGACGCCGTCATAGAGGACGCGGTCACCGTCGAACTCGAAGGGACTGAGCGGGTTTCGCGGAATCGCAGCATTGAGCCCGTCGATCAGCAGGTGGCCGTCGTCGGTGGGGCCCGCCCCGCCGGTGCGGTTCACCGGTGGCGTTCCGCGGATGCCGAGGAGGGCAAGATCGACTCGGGTGGACACGGTCACGAGGGCGCTCCGTTCACTGCTGCGGCACTCACGCCTGCGGCGACGCTGCGCCGAGAGCCACCCAGGGAGGCGACGACGTGGTCGGCGACGTGCCGGGCGTCGCGGTCGATACCGAGGAACCGGCCCGATCCCCAGGTGTGCATCCACGGCAGGCCGATGAAGCTGAGGCCGGGAACCTGCGTGATCCCGCGGGTCTGCATGGGACGCCCGGCACCGTCGAACGCGCTGGCTTCGATCCACCGGTAGTCCGGCCGAAAGCCGATGGCCCACACGATACTTGTGATGCCGGCGGCGGCGAGGTCGAGTTCGGTCGGATCGGTGTCGGGCGCCCAGACCGGTTGGTAACGGGTTGCGGGCGGGGCGTCGATCCCGTTGGCGTCGATGTAGCGGTCGATGTCGGCGCAGATGGAGTTGTAGACGGCGTCGGCCTTGTCCAGGGCAGCGGTCAGAGTGGGCGCAAAGCGCAGCGTCGAGTCCTTGCCGTCTTCGAGGGCCCCGTAGAGTCGCATGCCCTCGGTGGCGAACCGGCGGAGGTCGATGTCGCGCCCGCCATCACGGCCGGTGACATAGTGGTTCGTCTTCTCCTGTGCCGCTTTGCCTCCCGGATACTGCTGGGTCGGGGTGTCGTAGAGTCCCATGTCGGCGAGCCAGGTCATGCTGTCACGGCCGCGGTAGAACCGCGCGACGCGGGGTGCGTTCCCGATGGCCAGGTGGACGTCGCGGCCGGCGAGGTGCAGGTCTTCGGCGATCTGAGTGCCGGATTGGCCGGAGCCCACCACGAGTACCGCGCCGTCGGGGAGTTGGTCGGCGTTGAAGTACTGCTCGGAATGGATCTGGGTGACGCTCGGGTCCAGTGTTCCGGCGTAGGGCGGAATGACCGGCAGCGGGTAGCCGCCGGTGGCGACGACGACCTGTTCGCAGGTCACCGATTCGATCCCGTCGGGACCGTTGAGCGTCAGCTCGAATCCGTGGGCGCCGGTCTCGGTCAGACGGGTCACCGTGGTGTGTTCACGGACCGGTGGGGTGAAGGTGGCCAGCCACCCCTGAAGCCAGGTGACGACCTCGTCGCGGGTCATGAAGCCGTCGGGGTCCGGACCGTCGTAGACGTAGCCGGGCAGGCGGCAATGCCAGTTGGGGGTGACGAGAGTGAAGTTGTCCCAACGGGAGTCGGCCCAGGCGTGGGTCGGGGTCTTGGACTCGACGAGCAGGTGGTCGACTCCGGCACGGCCGAGGTACCAGCTGACCGAGAGTCCGGCCTGGCCGGCGCCGACGATGACGACGGGATGGTGGGCGGTTGCGCTCATGATGTCTCCAGAGCGGTTGGTGTCGAGGCGGGTAGTGGTGGATGCATTGCGATGACGGCGACGGTGCCATCGGGGTCGTACTGTGCTGCGTTGCAGACGATGTCGTCGGCCGTTGCGGCCGCCGAGGTGCACGCGAATCCGAACTTCGTCCGGACTCGTTCGCCGGCTTCGTCGAGGGCGGCTGTCGCGCGGGAGCAGAAGTCCGCGACGGTGTAGGAGTTGCCGACGGTGAGGTGATCGTGCATGACCAGACTGGGTGAATAGCATTGCTGCACAGCGCCGTCGGGCCAGCGCACGGTGAAGGTCATCTCAGGCATGAGCGAGGTCCCGCCAGCCTGCGGTGCCCGTGGCGTCGAGTTCGGTGAGCACCCCGTAGGCGTCGGGCCGCCGGTCGCGGAGGTGGAACATCCCGCCCCGCATCGCGGTGAAGGTTCCTGCGATGTCGACGTCGGCGACGGCCATTCCCTCGCCGAGGAGCGTCGAATCCAGCACGTTGCCACCAGGATCGACGATCTTGGCGTTGCCGACATAGCGCAGCGATCCAAAGGTGCCGGACTGATTGGACGCAATCCAGAAGACCTGGTTGTCCAGCGCCCGCGCCGAGTCGAACAGGTTGAACCGGTATGTCCAGCGGTCGTCCTGCAGGTTCTCGGCGGTCGCCGTGCGGGCGGCCGGCCAGGCCGACAGGCTGGCGATGATCTCCGCGCCCTTCAGTGCCATCACCCGCGCGGCTTCGGGAAACGCTTTGTCGTAACAGATTTGGAGGCCGACGCGGCCGACCGGCGTCTCGAAGACGCCGTAGTCGGAGCCCGACGAGTACGACATGTTCTCCCCCAACGGCTGATGCACCTTGCGGTAGCTGCCGTAGATCCGGGTGCCGTCGAGGACGGCGGCCGCGTTGTATCGCGTCTCCCCGTCGTCGGCGAGTTCGCAGAAGCCGATGGCGATCACCAGGTCACCGATGATCGATTGCACGCGTGCGATTTCCGGGCCGTCGAGCCGGATGGCCGGCGGCAGCGACCGCGTGGTGTTCTTCACGGTGTCGCCGTGATTGCCGAGCGAGGACAGGTAGCCGCCGATCGCCGCCTCAGGAAAGACGAGGAACTCTACGCCGCGGTCGCGGGCCCGCGCGACGTACTCGGCGATGGTCTGGTAGTTCTGTTCGAGATCGCGGGTGAAGTTGGCCGCGACGGATGCGATGGTGGTCATGTCGGTGAGCCGTTCACACCATGTAGGTGGAGTTGATGATCGCGCCCTTGCGGGCGTAGTGGATGATGGCGTCCTGCACGTCGAGCGGATGCGCGGGGATGACGCCCTCGATCAGGTCCTCTTCCCGTCCGCCGTGCAGCGCCAGCCCGAATCGGCAGCAGAAGACGGTGCCGCCCTCGGATATGAAGGTCTCGAGCGAGTCGTTGATGTTCTGCTCCCCGGGGAACCCGGAATCACCCGTCTTCGGGAACCCTCGTGTGGCAAGGCAATTAATGGCGCCGGGCCCGTAGAAGTAGATGGCCGACTCGAATCCCTTGCGCAGCGCGCGGGTCGCCTGCAGCACCGCCACGAACGACACCGACGACTCATGCGCGATGCCGTGGACGAGGGTGAAGTAGGTTTCGCCGTCTTCGGCCTGGTAGTCGGGGAAGATCTTGGTCCCGCCGTAGATGTTGGACCCCTTCGGCAGCGAGGGGTGCGGGATCTCACCGAGCGACTTGGCGATGTTCTTGGTGATGGTGTCGTCGAACGAGGGCACGGGGTCTCCTAGTGGTCCGGGGGATAAAATAGTTTACGTTTGATAGTATGTGGGAATGGTGAATCGTGCTGCGGCTCCGCTGTTGTTGGTTGATGGGGATCGGGCACGGTTGGAGGGGTTGGTGCGGGCTTCGACGACGCCGGCCGGTCTGACGCGGCGGGCTCGGATGTGTTTGATGTCAGCCGATGGAACAGCGAAGGCCGACATTGCCGCGGTGGTGGGGGTGTCACGGCCGACGGTCGACAAGTGGCTGCAGCGCTACCGGGTTGGTGGGGTGGAGGCGTTGGTCGATGAGCAGCGCTCGGGGCGCCCGACCGAGATTGACGAGTCCAAGATCATCGCCGCCACCTTGCAGCGGCCACCGAAATCTCTGGGAGTCACCCACTGGTCGGCCCGCTTGTTGGCGCCGCGGGTCGGGGTCGATCACACCACGGTCTCGCGGGTGTGGCGCAAGTACAAGGTCACCCCCTGGCGCAGCGAGACGTTCAAGTTCTCCAACGACCCCGACCTCGACGCCAAGGTGGTCGATGTTGTTGGCCTGTATATGAATCCGCCGGAGAATGCGATCGTGCTCAGCATCGATGAGAAAAGCCAGATCCAGGCTCTCGACCGCACTCAACCGACGTTGCCGATGGCGCCGGGGCACTGCGAGCAACGCACGCATGATTACATTCGTCACGGCACCACGACCTTGTTCGCCGCACTAAACATCGCCACCGGCGAGGTCACCACCCAATGCAAACCGCGTCACCGCCATCAAGAGTTCCTCGCGTTCCTCAAACACGTCGCGAAAACCTATCCCGACCACCACCTGCACCTGGTCATGGACAACTACGGCACCCACAAGAAAGCCGAGGTAAAGGACTGGCTCGCCCAGAACCCCCGGATCACAGTGCATTTCACACCGACTTCCGGATCCTGGATGAACATGATCGAGGCCTGGTTCGCCATCATCGAACGCCAAGCGATCCACCGCGGCACCTTCACCAGCGTTCCCGACCTCGTCGCCGCCATCCGCCGATTCGTCACCAGCTGGAACACCCGCTGCGAACCATTTGTGTGGACCAAACCCGCGAATGAAATACTCGACAAAATCAAACGTAAACGAATTTCAAACACGGGCCACTAGAATGTCTACGACGGGTCGGTTCCGTCGATGCATAGATGCTTGGGCGAGGCGACGCTGCCTCAGAGGGGTGGAGCAGATCCGCTTGCGGATCGGGTGAGTAGCCCTGCTGGGCTACGACATTCAGTTGACTCCCGGAGTATTTCGCGGTGGTTACCGACGGAATAATTGCGGAGCGGCTCGGGTTAACACGGCGGTCCGAGGCGGTTCTCCAGTGGGTCCGGTGGAGCAGGCAAGAGTTCCCCCGCTGAGAACCAGTCGACGGCGGCGGGCGATGCCGGGTCGAATCGCCGAGGGCCACGAGAGCGAGAGCGAGCGTATGAACTACATCGACCACCAGGACCGCAACCTGCAGACCGAGCTTCATTACCTGACTTAGCTCAAATTAGTGTCCAACGTCTGGGGCGAGTTCGCGGAGGGCCTGGGCCAGCCGTCGGGGAGCGGGTCTGCGGCGGTGATCGTCTAGCCGGCGGCTTGGATCACGATGGTGCGATATCGGCGTGCGGTGGTGACGAACTTCTTGATCGACCATCCGGGCTTCGACGATCCGGGTGATCGCGAGTGCGGCGAACACGATCGTCAGGTGCGCGCGGATGGATCCCTCGAGACGGTGGAAGATCGGGCGTCCGGCCAGGTCAGATTTCGACATGCGGAAACTCTTCTCGATCCGCCACAGCTAATGATACGAGCCGATCACGAAATCTGCTGTCGCAGGCTCGCTATTCGTCGCGTACGCCTTCCACCCCGCGAGGGTCTTGGCCTTCTCGGCCAGTGCGGAGGTGCGCTCTTTGATACGCGGGGGCCATCCCAATCGAGTCACCAACGCGATCGATACCAGCTGACCCGGACAATAGTCCCACCACACGCTGGGAACCTACTCCTTCCGCGGCCGAGGGGTAAGACCTAGAAATCGCACAGCTACTCGACGGACATGACAGCGGAGAGCCCGGTGCTGGCCTCTGCCGCACCCAACTCCCGTGCATCTGTAGAGGAAGCAAACTAGGTGAGAAAACCCAGGAGCGAATGCAAACTAGCCTCAATCTTTCGTGAGGTGGCGGTCCCTTGTTGAGTGGCCCGGATGAGTGGTCTGAGGACTGAATTCCGGGTGTGGACCGTGGCGTGTTGCCCGAGGCGTCGGTGGGCGTCGGGGTTCACGGTCCCGAGGTGAAGCATCCTTTCTGGATCGATGATCGGATCGGGCCTGGTGGTCAGGCCGGCGCGGGAAGCGCTGCGAGTCTGGCTATTCCGTCGAGCAGGAGGTCGACGTGGGGTGCGTGGGCAGCGAGTTTCAACCGGGTTCGCCGCGCGTGGCGGGTGATCTTGGCGGCGATCGCGAACAGGCGATGGCGCAGTCGTTTGGGTGCCCACCGGCGGGCGGGGTGATCGGTGAACGCGAGCATCTGGGTCCAGGCGATCAAGTCGCAGGCGAGCATCACGATGGCACACCAGATGCGGTTGGCGTCGAATCCGTGCAACGGAAGGTTCGTCAGGCCACAGTCTTTGGCCGTGCGGATACGATCTTCGCAGCGTGCCCGACGCCGGTGACGTAGCTCGAGTGTGGCGAGTTGACCACGGCTGGTGTTGGTGGCAAATGCGGTGAGCCGCAACCCATCGTGGTCGGTGAACCGTAACTGCGCACCGGGATGCGGGCGCTCCTTGCGGACGATCACCCGCATCCCGGCAGGCCAGCCCGCCAGGTCGATCAGCCCGGTCAACTCGGCCACCCATGCCCCGTCGCGTTGCACGCCGTCAGCGTCGTAGGCCGGCGTCCACGCCTCGGGGCTGATGCGGTCGATAGCGGCCGCGGTCGTCTCGGTCAGTCCGAACCCCACCGAGTAGGCCAGGCGCCGGCGGGTGAGGTAGTCGAGGAAGTCGTGGGTGCCGCCGGCTGAGTCGGTACGCACCAGCACCGACTTACCGACCCGATACCCGTGCACCTGCGGTAGCTGCTCGAGTGCGGCGGCGGTGACCGCGATGTGATCGGCAGCTGTGTTTGCACCAGCATTACCCGGTCGCAACTCGATCGCCAGGGGTTCGCCGGTGCCCTCGCTGCCGTGATCGACAAACGCGCACAACGGGTGAAACCCGAACCCCCGCTTGTAGGTTGGTGCCGCATCCTCTTTCTCTGAATGCGCAGTGACCAAGGTGGCGTCGAGGTCGAGGATCATCGGATCATCGACGTCGACGTCATGATCGGGAGCAGCGGTACCGGCTGCCGACCAGCACGCTGCCCGCGCGCCAGCGCGGGCAGTCGTGATCGCCGACAGTGCCGCCGGCGCATCATCAGCCAACGTCGAGATCAGTCGTGACACCGTGGGGTCAGAGGCGACCTGACCGAACACCGCCGGGTCGGCGCGCAACTGGTTGATGTCAGCCAAACAGTCGCCACCGATCACGACGGCCACGGCCAGATCAGCGATGATCTTGCCCGGGTCATGGGTCGCAAGGGGTTTACGCCACGGCACCAACGC
Source organism: Gordonia bronchialis DSM 43247 (assembly GCF_000024785.1). Lineage (NCBI taxonomy): Bacteria > Bacillati > Actinomycetota > Actinomycetes > Mycobacteriales > Gordoniaceae > Gordonia > Gordonia bronchialis. The sequence goes on from NC_013441.1 coordinate 5,028,986, forward strand.
TTCGGACAATCGGCTGGTCAGACCCGTTTTCTCCGCGGCCCGCAGGACCACCGTGGCGCCGGCGTGCGACACCACCCCGGTTCCGGTGCCATCTGCAGACAGCATGGGGTAGGGCGACGTAGACTTACTCACCTGAATGGTGCTCCTCGATCTGGTCCGATTGATACCTTCGCAAGTTCAATCATCCCAGGTCAGGGCACCATTCTTCATTCACGACACGAAAAAGCGTGAAAGCCCGAGGCTAGGGCAGACTCTGATGAGAAGATGCAAAGTGGGATGCGAACTGTAGGCTCCATCTCCTTCTGTCAGTCTCAAACTCTCCAACCAGCGGGTTTCCAATTTCTGTCAGTTCAGCTTTCCAGCTAGGGGTGTCAGAAACCTGACTTAGCTCATTTTCGTCTGTTTCGCGGTTTGCGGGGCTGTGACCTGGGGTGTTGGGTTCGGAGGTGGACACTAACCGGCGGTGCTTAGCCTCGATCCACCGATTTGCTTGTGATCGGTCGGTGAGGGATAAACGAAATGCCCTGTCTGAGTGACAGAATGGGACTTCTCTAGGGTTCCATCCACACACACAGGAGGGCATGTCGTAGATGCGATTGTCTCACACTCACCCGGTCCGGTCTGCATCCTGTGACGATCCGAATCTCCTCGCCGCTGCGGGGGTGGTGCCGGTGATGGCGCTGGCCGAACGCGCCAGCCTGTCGGAGTTGGCCCGCGAGCATCTGAGCGTGCCCACCGACAAGGGCGCCCATCCGGATCGGAAAATGTTTTCCCTGGTGGCGGGGATGGTGGCGGGCGCCGACAGCATCGACGACATGGCCGTGTTGCGACACGGCGCGATGGGCAAGGTGTTCGACCATCCTTACGCCCCGTCGACGTTGGGATCGTTTCTTCGCGAGTTCCGGTTCGGGCATGTCCGCCAAGCCGATGCGATCGCCACCCGGCTGTTGGCGGGACTGGCTCGCCATACTCCGGTGCTGGCGGGGATCGACGGGCCGGTGATGATCGATATCGACGACTCGATCATCGAGGTCCACGGCCCGGCCAAGCAGGGCGTCGGATTCGGCTACACCCGAGTGCGTGGGCTGAACTCGGCGATCACCACCCTCACCTGTGGTGACGGTGCGCCGGTGATCGCCGCTCAACGCCTGCGCAAAGGGGCGTGTAACTCCGCGCGCGGGGCGCATCGGTTGATCGCCGACACCCTGGCCACCGTGCGGCGGCTACGGTCGTCCGATGCGTCGGGACCGATACTGCTGCGAGCGGATTCAGCGTTCTACGGCCATCGCGCGATCACCACCGCGCTCCGGGCCGGTGCGCAGGTGTCGGTCACCGTGCGTCAGGATTCCCACGTCCGAGCAGCGATCAGCGAGATACCGGCAGATGCATGGACGCCGATCGAGTACACCGACGCCGTCTTCGACGAAGACAGCGGCCAGTGGGTCTCGCGGGCCGAGGTCGCCGAAGTACCGTTCACCGCGTTCACCTCCAAAGCCAAGCGCCTGCAGGTATCCGGACGGCTGGTGGTGCGCCGTATCCCTGACTTCGCAGCCGAGGGAGACGGCTTGTTCGACGTGTGGCGGTTTCATGCGTTCTTCACCACCAGCGACCTGGACACCGTGACCGCCGACAAGACTCACCGCGGTCATGCGATCATCGAGCAAGTCCACGCCGACCTCAAAGCCTCCGCATTGGCGCATCTGCCCTCGGGAAAGTTCTGCGCGAACGCCGCATGGCTGGTGTGTGCGGTCATCGCGTTCAACCTGACCCGCGCCGCAGCCTGTCTCGGTGGACAGCGTCTGGCGAAGGCGACTACCTCCACCATCCGACGCACCCTGATCTGCATACCCGCTCGAATCGCGTCCTCAGCGCGGCGCATCACGATGCATCTACCCGCCCGATGGCCGTGGGAACGCGAGTGGAACCTGTTGTTCAACAACACGATCAAACGACAACACTCAGCCTGACCCCTAACCATCGGCCAGAACCGGCCCCGACACGAAACCCAGTGAAACACGCCGACACCAGAGATCGGCGACTCACCCACGCCCACCGCCACCCCGAACATACACAACACATTTCACGAGACATCAAAAAGCCGATCGGTGGATCGAGGCTTAGGCTGGTCATGTGGCGTTCGTGCGGACGGTGAAGACGAAGTCGGGGGCAACGGCTGTCCAGATTGTGTACTCGAATCGTGGTGGGGCGCGCAGGATCGAGCACATCGGATCTGGTCATGACGAACAGGAGGTCGCCGCGTTGAAAGCGGCGGCTGCTGCGCGGCTGTCGCAGGGGCAGCAGCAACTGGACCTGGGGATCGCCGCCGTCGATGGGGCTGGGCCACTACCGATCACCAGTTCGCGGATGGCGGTGCTGGTCGATGCGTTGCTGAGAATCTATGACGAACTCGGATTCACCGAGAAGACATACGGCGACAACGTGTTTCGTGATCTCGTACTGGCCAGGATCATCGAGCCGACGAGCAAACTCGATTCGCTGCGGGTCCTGGATGAAGCGGGAGTGAATGCACCGTCGTATGCGACGGTCACCCGCCACCTGCGCATGTTTGCCGAGCCGCGGTGGCAGCGTGAGCTGTCGCGGGCATGCGCCGAGCACGCCCGCCTCGGGCCGGCGACGCTGTGTTTGTATGACGTGACGACCCTGTACTTCGAGACCGACAAGGCCGACGGGTTTCGCGAACCGGGGTTCTCCAAGGAACGGCGCCTGGAACCGCAGATCACGGTCGGGTTGTTGACCGACGCGTCGGGGTTTCCGTTGATGATGGAAGCGTTCGAAGGAAACCGGGCCGAGACATTGACGATGATGCCGACGCTGACCGCCTTCATGACCGCCCACAAGCTCACCGATGTGACCGTGGTGGCCGATGCCGGCATGATCTCGACGGACAATATGAAAGCCATCGAGGATGCCGATCTGACGTTCATTCTGGGGGAGAAGATCCCGACGGTCCCCTATCTGATCAGCAAGTGGCACAAAGACAATCCCGGATCGACACCGCCGGACGGGTTGACCTTGACCCAACGCAAACCGGCGAACTCGAAGACCAGCTACCGCAGGGACCGGGTGGTGTACTACCGCTACAGTGCTGATCGTGCCCGACGCAGCCTGCGGGGCATCACCGAGCAGTTGGAGAGGGCGGAAAAAGGCTGTGGCAGGCAAGATCCCGGTCAAACGTAACCGGTTCGTCACCCTGACCGGCGCGGACAAGAGTGTCAACACTGCGTTGGCTAAGAAGGCCAAGACCCTCGCGGGATGGAAGGCGTATGCGACGAACATCGACTCTCCAACACCGGATTTCGTGATCGGCTCGTACCACCAGCTGTGGCGCATCGAGAAGAGCTTCCGCATGTCGAAATCTGATCTGGCCGCCCGCCCGATCTTCCACCACCTCGAGGGATCGATCCGGGCGCACCTGACGATCGTGTTCGCCGCACTCGCGATCACCCGGATCGTCGAAGCCCGCACCGGATGGTCGATCAAGAAGTTCGTCACCACCGCACGCCGCTACCGCACCATCGAGATCCAAGCCGCCGGTCAGACCGTCACCGCCGCAGATCCGCTCCCCGACGACCTGGCTCAGGCTCTGCGCGACCTCGCCCCAGACGTGGACACTAATTTGAGCTAAGTCAGGAATAGTGAACCGTCCTGGATCGGATAGAGACCTGGTTCAGGCCACCTCCGCCACGGAGGCGACGCTGTCACGATAGCGCGTCTCGTACTCGACGGGTGAGCAGTAGCCCAGGGAGGAGTGCAGCCTCTCGGCGTTGAACCAGTGCACGTAGGCGGCGGTCTCTCGTTCGACCTCGCCGCGGTCCTTCCAGGCGCGGCCGGTGTCGATCAGTTCGGTCTTGTACAAGCCGATCGCCGACTCCATGAGCGCGTTGTCGAGCGCATCGCCGACCGATCCTATGGATCCGGTGATGTTGGCCTCGGTCAGCGCAGCGGTGAATGCCAACGATGTGTACTGACTGCCCGCATCGCTGTGATGAACCAAACCGGTTGCGGTGAAGTCGAATCCGGATCGGCGGCGGGCGAACAACGCTTGCTCGACAACACTCGTCACCAACGGTGTGTGCTTGCTCGCCATGACTCGCCACCCGAGGATGCGTCGCGAAAACACATCCACGAGGAACGCGACGTAGACAAACCCCGCCAATGTCCACACATACGTGAAGTCGGCCACCCACCACTGATCCGGATGTGTCGGTGTATCCCATTGTCGTTCAACATGATCAGGGAATCGTGGCGCCCTATCGTCTCGGTGGGTCGTGGTGGTGCGATGGCTGCCGCGTACAGCACCGGAGATGCCGCAGATCCCCATCAGCCGGCCGACCTGATCACGACCCATCACGTGACCGGCGCGCCACATCGTGTGATACATCTTGCGCACCCCGTACACACCGCGGTTCTTCTCGAACTGCTGGTAGACGGCATGAGCGGCGTAGGCCTCCTCGAGCATCGCTGCCGAGACCAGGCCACGCTGCTTGTGGGCATAGTAGGTGGATGGGGCAATCTGCATTCCGTACTCGGTGAGTACCCGGCAGATCGGATCGACCCCGAACCTGTCCCTGTGATCGTCGATGTACTCGACGATCAACGAAGTCGGCGGTCGATCTCCGCCGCGGCGAAAAACGCCGACGCCGTCTTCAAAATCTCATTGGCTCTGCGCAATTCGGAATTCTCACGACGCAGCTCACGCACCTGAGCATCCAACTCCCCACTGGTCGTACTCACCCCCGAGGAGACCACCGGCGTGTCCTTCTCGATCCAGTTACGCAGCGTCGCCTGATTGATATCGAGCATCTCGGCGACATGCCGGCGCGCCGCCGACTTCGACCCGCCCACCTCGCCGAGCCGATCCTGATACATCCGCACGGCACGCTCACGCGTCTCCTGGTCAAACTTCCGTGGTGCTCCCATGACAGCATTCTCCTGGTGAGATCACGGTCTCCACCAGACCCAGGACGGTTCAATAGTCCCACCACACGCGGGGAACCTACTCCTTCCGCGGCCGAGGGGTAAGACCTAGAAATCGCACAGCTACTCTACGGACATGACAGCGGAGAGCCCGGTGCTGGCCTCTGCCGCACCCAACTCCCGTGCATCTGTAGAGGAAGCAAACTAGGTGAGAAAACCCAGGAGCGAATGCAAACTAGCCTCGGGCTTTCACGCTTTTTCGTGTCGTGAATGAAGAATGGTGCCCTGACCTGGGATGATTGAACTTGCGAAGGTATCAATCGGACCAGATCGAGGAGCACCATTCAGGTGAGTAAGTCTACGTCGCCCTACCCCATGCTGTCTGCAGATGGCACCGGAACCGGGGTGGTGTCGCACGCCGGCGCCACGGTGGTCCTGCGGGCCGCGGAGAAAACGGGTCTGACCAGCCGATTGTCCGAAGCGTTGGTGCCGTGGCGTAAACCCCTTGCGACCCATGACCCGGGCAAGATCATCGCTGATCTGGCCGTGGCCGTCGCGATCGGTGGCGACTGTTTGGCTGACATCAACCAGTTGCGCGCCGACCCGGCGGTGTTCGGTCAGGTCGCCTCTGACCCCACGGTGTCACGACTGATCTCGACGTTGGCTGATGATGCGCCGGCGGCACTGTCGGCGATCACGACTGCCCGCGCTGGCGCGCGGGCAGCGTGCTGGTCGGCAGCCGGTACCGCTGCTCCCGATCATGACGTCGACGTCGATGATCCGATGATCCTCGACCTCGACGCCACCTTGGTCACTGCGCATTAAGAGAAAGAGGAGGCGGCACCAACCTACAAGCGGGGGTTCGGGTTTCACCCGTTGTGCGCGTTTGTCGATCACGGCAGCGAGGGCACCGGCGAACCCCTGGCGATCGAGTTGCGACCGGGTAATGCTGGTGCAAACACAGCTGCCGATCACATCGCGGTCACCGCCGCCGCACTCGAGCAGCTACCGCAGGTGCACGGGTATCGGGTCGGTAAGTCGGTGCTGGTGCGTACCGACTCAGCCGGCGGCACCCACGAATTCCTCGACTACCTCACCCGCCGGCGCCTGGCCTACTCGGTGGGGTTCGGACTGACCGAGACGACCGCGGCCGCTATCGACCGCATCAGCCCCGAGGCGTGGACGCCGGCCTACGACGCTGACGGCGTGCAACGCGACGGGGCATGGGTGGCCGAGTTGACCGGGCTGATCGACCTGGCGGGCTGGCCTGCCGGGATGCGGGTGATCGTCCGCAAGGAGCGCCCGCATCCCGGTGCGCAGTTACGGTTCACCGACCACGATGGGTTGCGGCTCACCGCATTTGCCACCAACACCAGCCGTGGTCAACTCGCCACACTCGAGCTACGTCACCGGCGTCGGGCACGCTGCGAAGATCGTATCCGCACGGCCAAAGACTGTGGCCTGACGAACCTTCCGTTGCACGGATTCGACGCCAACCGCATCTGGTGTGCCATCGTGATGCTCGCCTGCGACTTGATCGCCTGGACCCAGATGCTCGCGTTCACCGATCACCCCGCCCGCCGGTGGGCACCCAAACGACTGCGCCATCGCCTGTTCGCGATCGCCGCCAAGATCACCCGCCACGCGCGGCGAACCCGGTTGAAACTCGCTGCCCACGCACCCCACGTCGACCTCCTGCTCGACGGAATAGCCAGACTCGCAGCGCTTCCCGCGCCGGCCTGACCACCAGGCCCGATCCGATCATCGATCCAGAAAGGATGCTTCACCTCGGGACCGTGAACCCCGACGCCCACCGACGCCTCGGGCAACACGCCACGGTCCACACCCGGAATTCAGTCCTCAGACCACTCATCCGGGCCACTCAACAAGGGACCGCCACCTCACGAAAGATTGAGGCTAGGGCAGACTCTGATGAGAAGATGCAAAGTGGGATGCGAACTGTAGGCTCCATCTCCTTCTGTCAGTCTCAAACTCTCCAACCAGCGGGTTTCCAATTTCTGTCAGTTCAGCTTTCCAGCTAGGGGTGTCAGAAACCTCGTCTGATGATCTTCGTTCCAACGAGCAGCAACAGCTTGATCTGGTCTGGGCGTGCTGGCCGAGCCGGGCACGTTTCCTCCACTTCGTTGCGGATGGCGGTGTAATAGAACTACCTCGACAGGGTGTTCACCGAACTCGGGTTCGCGCAGGCAAGTTGTCAATCGAAATTCGTCGAAGGAGGAACGAGGCGGGCCCGCGACTGTAGTGATAATGAACAGTACCTCGATTTATCTCGCAGCATCAGACTCGAGTACGACGACTCCAAAGTATGATCAGCTGCGATCGATTCAATAATTTGGCGCAAGGCTTCGGAACCCAGCCTCCTTCGAATTGACCACAGAGTAGACAAGATACTGCGCGCACCTGCATATGCGAAACCGTTCGAGATAGCCGCACCAGGCAGTCTAAAATTTGTACTTCCCGACTGGCACGCGATGATGATAACGTCAGAATCTGGCAACAATCGCAAACTCGCACTCATTCCAGGCGTCAGGAAGCATTCGCGCTGATTTCTATCAATCCCTAAGAAGAGTCCACTCTTCCTGTAGTCGTGCTCGTCGTTCAAGCCATGGCAAAAGAATGCCACGGAGCGCGCTTCGGTCGTATCGGACATAATTTTCTTATGAACTAATTCATCGCCTGGGACGAGCGAGTTGAACAAGACAATACGCCAACCAGATCGCTCCGCAACTTCACATACAAGCCTGCTTTCATCCATGCTGCTATCTGCAAATAGGACTCGGAACGTTTCTGGAGGTCCGTGAGTTGATGACCTACTATTGGGGTAGGGGTTCAGTACTGCCGTCTGCTCAGACAAGTTTCCGTAGGAGAGCCAGGGGAAACGAGCGGCGTAACCGACAGGATTGATACGCGATTCGCCCGATTCGTGGATCTCCCTAGTGATTAACTTCAACGCAGAAGCCATTTTCTTGCGCAATTCTTCGTGACGAGCATCCGAGTCAGAAATAGCCGCGTCTAAGAATCTTTCAACTAGTTCTCTGTCGACCGATACGGCTACATACTTTCGGGTTAGGCCGTTCAGAGCAACGATATTCGTGAAGTCTGAGATTATATGCCATACATTCCCAAAGGTCTCGCCACTAAGTTGGTGGACTTGCCCCCAGGTATTCAGAGACAAACAAGCTGCGGAGACCCTATCCGCAAGATCGTCATTCGACGCGGCGCGCCTGAGAACATTAGGTGCTTCTATTCCAAATATTCCGATAAAACTGGCCTGCTCGTCAGAGAAAGGTGCCCCTAATCGTGCAGATTTAAGCACTACCTTCTCCAGGAGATCTAGTCGTTGCTCGTTTGAGCTAGCACTGCGAATCCGGCTCATAAACACATCCGCTACCACACGAGGGTCACCGAGTCCCTGAAACACTTCGTCGGGGAGTTCGAGTCGCGGTCCACCGAGGGAACCGGATAGAGATTCACAATTCGCACGGATCCACTCATAAAGGTCGTGCCGATCATCGGGAGCGCATCTTTCGAGTTCCGCTAGGTCAACGTAGATTTGATAAACTTTGCTTATCAACTTCTCCCTAGATGCTTGCCAGCCAGAATCAACCAGGCAAGCTGGGTTCGAAAATAGATATGCCTCGGCCTGCGTTACGAGTGTCCGTAATTCTAGTTCGAGGGTATGGATCTCCGCCGATTCCCGCATTTCCTTCTGGACGGTTGAGGTTAACCAATCGGACAACTCGGTCAGGCGCAAATAGCATTTGTTGTGTAGTCCGCAAACATCAGTACGCAGCACCTCAGTTACATAAGGTTCAAAATCAGTCCCCCAGATCCAGAGACCAGAGTAGGCGCGAGCTAGGGCACGAGTAAGTAGTAAGGCATCCTCCAAGACCAGTTGCCCTTCATACCAGGCCGATTCGCCGCTTCGAATCGCGGCAAATATGCGTTCTAAAGCGTGCTGCGGCTCCGCCAAAGATCGCCGCGTATCACTGAGTTCTTTCTGAGCGAGGGTTAGCTCATCTAAGATTGTTGAATTCACTTATCTCCACTGTAATCGGATCGGGTATCGTCGGACTGGTTCTGATTCTTTCTGAGCAGCAGCGTAGTGCATGTCCCCAAGATACACATGAGACGGTAAAGTGCCTCGTTCGATAGAGCGACCTTCGCTGAGCGATCTCGATTCGACCGGGCAGCCTTCACCCACGGCGCCGGGTTCAATGGAGCGGCTTTCGCTGGGATTCCCGGTTTGACGACGCTCGGTTCACCGGCAACGCTGAGCTCACTGAAGCCACGTTCATGGAGACCACGATGTTTCACTGGGCAAAGTTCACCGGCGTCGTCGCGTTCGACACGGCGAGGTTCATCGGCCCCGCCTGGTTCGACAAAGCGATGTTCCGAGCGCTGGATTGGAGCGGTACGCGGTGGTCGACGGTCGGGTTGTCGACAGAAGAATTGGTCGCAGAGCAAGTCGTTCTGACCGGTGCGGTGTTCGAGTCGCAGATGCGCCTCGCTCTTGCGGCCGGGTCGGTGACGGCGCAGCGGCTGCAGGCGGTGGAGCGGCTGGCGCGATTGTGGATCTGACGGATGCCGATCTGGCGGAGGGGTCGTTGATCGAGGCCGTGCCGGTCGCAGTGCCCGATGTCCCGGACAGCCGACGTGCGGGTTTCGTTCCCGGGGGCGAGACGCGGGTGCCAACCCGGCCACCGTGGACGCTGGCACCACTTTGCGGCCGGCGGGATGCCTGTGCACGCGTGGCTCAGGCACGTGCTGGCATTGTTACGCCTCGACCGCACACTCACGACGGCACTCACCCCGGGCCGCCGCGCTGCGATCGGCTCTCTGCATCGTGCACATGTGGCCGGGGTGACGCTGTCCGGGATGGACCTGTGGGAATGCGCACTCACCTCGGTCGACGGCCTCGATGAGCTTGTGATCGCCGGAGACTCCGGACTGACCAGCAACCGGGGCGCACGCGACGAGACGCGCACGTGGCACGCGCACGGCCGCACGTGGTGGCGCGTGGATCGTCGCGTGATCCGAGACGAACTGACCGTTCGGGCCACCTCGCCAACACCCTATGCGCGAACCGAGGAACCCGCTAACTCCTCCTCGGTGACGAGGAGTGCCGACACCGTCGCCTCGCACCGTCTCGGCCACCTACCGGTCCCTACGCAAAGCGCTTGAGGGCTCCAAGGATGAGCCGGGCGCCGCCGACTTCTACCACGGCGAAATGGACGCGGCGCCTCGCATCCGCGCCGATGTCGGTGGAGCGGTGGCTACTCACCGCGTACTGGCTGATTTCCGGATACGGACTACGGGCGTGGCGGGCGCTGGCAACACTTGATAGTGGTCATCGCTGTCGTCGGCTGGTGCTTCACCAACGACGCGTGGGCGCAGATTTAATCGACCAGCACCCCGACAGCGGTCAACCTCGATACCAGTGCCGTCACCTCGTCCGCACCACCATCGACCGGTCTCTCGGCGCAGCGGGCGTGGTTGTTCTCCGCGCAGGAAACGATCGCCTTGTTCCGGCCCGTCGGCACCTCCGATGTCACCTTCACCGGTGTCGGTGTCGGTGTCGGTGTCGGTGTCGTCATCGACATCATCGTGCGGGTCCTCGGGCCAGTGCTGCTCGCGTTGGCGGTGTTCGCAATCCGCAATCGCACCAAACGCTGGCGCGTTGATATCAACGCGCTGCGTATGCGCACTCTGGGCGAGCAGAGGCGAAACGCTGCGCGGATGGATACGCTGTCGCCATGCAGAGCAGCGGCAGTGGCAATCTGATCGCGGAACGCTCGTACGAGCGCCTCACCGAAAACCACCTACGTCGTCTGGCCCTGATTGCCCGCCGCGATCGTGCCTGGTTCTTCGATCAATACGGTTACGCCGACGTCGCGGCAGGGTTCCTGCTCACCGCCCTCGTCCAGGGTGGCGCCCAGCACTACCTCGGCGGCGGCAACGGGGTCAAGGACCTTGATGTGTGCAGCTACTTCGCTAAACCGCCTGGCGGCCCGAGCCTCATCAGGCGTCGACCGAAGAAGTACGATTTCGGGCCGTCGGAACTGGGCGTCCACCCCGCAGACTCGGGCTACCGGGGCCGGCATGTCGACTGTCTTCTCCGGATCGTCGACACCCAGGGGGACATCGGCGACCCCGTCGCCACGATCAGGGGACACATCCGGGAACGCGGCAGATCCGACACGGGTGAACGTGCCGTCGTGGCCCTCGACCCACCTGAATTGTTCGCAACCGCCGTGTGGCCGCTGCCGTAACGCGGGCCTGTGACGGCGCGGTCGACGTGTATTGACCCCGGGCATCGCTGTTTAGTCCGATTGTGGGTGTCAGTCAGTACACCTCGACGCAAAAGGCCGATATGGCCGGTGAGTCGATCCGACCGGCACCAGATAGCAGAGCGATCAACTCTCCCAGCGTGAGCCCGGACAACTCGGGGCAGTAGCCCTCCACCAAGTAAGACGAAGCCACCGCCGTGACCCCCGCACCACGTAGATCGGAACGCCGGATAGCGACAGAGAATCGATGTCACGGAGGATCGTTCATTCCGACTCCTCGAGTTCCACGGCGAGTTGAGTCTTCGCGCGCAGCCGACTAAGAAGTGTGTCCGACGGGGCCGCGCTGGTCGGTTTGGGCGATGCCGCCATGCGGGGGGTGAGTACAGCTACCGTGCATCCAAAATTGCGTGGACAACCATCGCTACTCGATGACATAGAACTCCGCCTGGAAAATCAGATCCAAAATGGTGCAGGTCCGCAGCCGGCCGGTCTGCCGGAACCGTATGGTCACGTCTGTGTCGTCGCGGCAGGTGATTTCCGCGTCGCCGTCGTCGCAGTGCACTTTGCTGCCGGTTGCGAGCAGTAGGGTTCCGGCGTCGGGGTGGGTTATTGCGGTCACGCCAGTGGCGTGTCCCCAGTGAACCGGCCCGGGTGGTTTTAGAGTCCTGATTGCCCTGATGAGGGCAGAGAAGGGACGATGAAGAACATGGCAGGACGGAAGCGTCACTCGGCGGAGGACATCGTGCGCAAACTGCGCCGGGCCGACGAGTTGGCCGCGGAAGGCAAGACCGGTGAGGAGATCGCCGCCGACCTCGAGGTGTCGGCAGCGACCTTGTACAACTGGCGCCGCCAGTACGGCGGCATGGACGGCGACGCCGCGAAGGAACTCAAAGAACTACGCGAGCAGAACAACCGACTCAAGCGGCTGCTCGCCGATGCCGAGTTGGAGAAAGACGCGCTGCGGGAGATAGCCAAGGGAAAATTCTGAGCCCAACCGCCAAACGCGCCGCCATCGACATGCTCACAGACGTCAAGAACATGTCAGAACGCATGGCGTGCAGGGTAGTTGGGCTGTCCCGTTCCGCGTATCGTCGGCTGCCGCAAGCACACACCCCGGCCGATCCGAACGCCGCACTGCGCGAGCAGCTGCGTGGTTATGCCCGCAAAAATCCACGGCACGGGTTCCGGCGGGCGTGGGCACACCTGCGCTTCGACGACGGCATCGAGATCAACAAGAAGAAGGTGCACCGGTTGTGGAAGGAGGAAGGACTGCAGGTCCGGCGCGCGCCACGCCGGAAACGGGCCGGCCAGTCATCGGTCCCGATCGTTGTCGCGGACGCACCGAAGGTGGTGTGGGCATTGGACTTTCAATTCGATTCCACCATCGACGGCAAGAAGGTCAAGATCGCGTCGATGGTCGACGAACACACCCGCATGTCGCTGCTGAACATCGTGGACCGGTCCATCCCGGCCGAGCGGTTGATCGAGGAGTTGGAGAAGGTCTTCGCGATCTGGGGTGGCCCACCGATGGTGCTGCGCATGGATAACGGTCCTGAGTTCATCTCCGAGGCCCTACAAGCGTTCTGCGCAGGGTCGGTGGGGATCTCCTACATTCCGCCCGGCACGCCGTGGAACAACGGGTTCATCGAGTCGTTCAACAACCGGTTGCGCGATGAGTGTTTGAACCGCAATTGCTGGCCCACCCTGCTGGAGGCCCGCGTGGTCATCGAGGACTTCAAGGACGACCACAACCACCGACACCGGCACTCGGCGCTGGGCTACCAAACCCCGACCGAGTACGCTGCCCGATGCACCCACCAACATCACCCCGTGGGCTGCGAGATCGACTGACGATCACAACAAGGAACCGGCTCTAGAACTACCTGGACCGGTTACTGGGGACCTGCCAATTCGGCCACTGGGTCCGGTCCGGTGTCGCCGTACTGGAGTGCGCGATTGGCGGCGGCTCGTGCCGCGCTTGCGGAGAGTCCTCGCGCACTGTTGTCTTCGCGTGGCATGATGTTGCCCCATTGATCGATCCCGGGGATGAGCGGCTGGGACCGGCCCGCGAGTGCCTGTCTGACGCCCGCTGGCGTGAGTTCTTCGCAGTCCGGAAAGGTATCCATCGGGCCGTTGTCGTCGGCTCGTGCTACGACCGTCGCCCATCGTGCGATGACTCGATACAACCCGTTGGGGTCATCATGATCGAGGGGTACGGTGATGTCGTGATCGACGAGTTCGATTGTGTTCTCGGTGATTCGAATGCCGTCGGTGCGCAGGTTCGCGATCACTGAGGTGGGGACCACCAGTATTTCGGTCAGCCACAGCAGTAGCGCATCGCGACGGCCTCGGAGCATCGCTGAGCCGGTGGTGGGCTGGTTCGCGATTGCACGGCGCGCCAGGTCGACATCCCGGAACCGTCGGGAGAGCATGGCGCGCAGCATGATGCTCCGTCCGGGTGGCGGGAACCCATTGGCCCGGTGTACGGCGTTGATGGCCGACACTGCGCCGCGGCGCGTGTGTTCGGAGGGGTTCTCAAACTTGAGGAATTCCGCCACCACGGCTGGGGTGGTCGGCAGGTACTCGTGGTCGAATGCGCAGGCCCAGTCGACGAAGTACGCCCACTCGTTGGTGTATCGCGGCGGCACGATGGTGCGGGGTCGGCGATGCTGGTCCTGTCGCTGGGGCCCGCTGGGGCTGCTGTCCTGGTGGAGAGGATCGTTGTCGAGAACCAGCCATGCGGCGAGGATCGTGCGCGTGTATTCATCGATGATCAGGAACTGTCGTGCGGGGCCGTCTGCTGTCTGGACGGGTCGGTCGTCAGCGTGTATGTACATGGTCGTCCTCTGTGTCGTGGGGGTGATCGAATCGGTGGAGAGCGTCGACGTTCAGTGACGCGATGCCGAGGTTCTTGGCGGTCTGACGGATGTCGTGTCCGGCGTCTATGGCGTCGGCGAGATAGCCGGCGCGCAGGCTGCGGACGCCATATCCGGTCTGGTCAATGTCGGGATAGGCGGCCGCGAGTCGTCGGCGAACTGCCCGAGTCGCGGTGTACTCGGTGAGGTGTCGTTCGCGGAAGCGTCCCGTGGTGCCACCGGGAAAGCAGGGGCTGTCGACGGTGAGACCGTGGATGGCGGGTCTGCGCTTGCAGACGTGCCAGCGCTGCTCGTGGCCGCGGGCGAGCAGTCTGATGACTCCGTGTCGCTGTCGTGTCGCGTGGGTGTCGAGGACTTCGAGCCAGCGCACCCACGCGCACGGGGCGCAGAGGTGGACGTCGGTGTGGTGGCAGATGGCGATGGGGGCTTGCTTGGTCTGCGAGCGCATTCGGTCGACGCGTATCCACCACTGTTGCCGGGCGCGGTGGACCTCGGCGATCTGTAGTTGGACACTTTCACGGCCGGTGAGTCCACTCATGGCCGGCAGCAGAATCAGCGCGGTGTCGCGTCGCTCCATCGCGCGTTCTTCCCATGTTGCGGCGTTGGTGCGTGCTGTCACGATCATGTGTTTGAGGTGATCGGCTCGGAGTGGTCGCACGGAAGGTTCCGGCTCTGCGTCGGTGGGGTATTGACGGTCGATCTCGTTGAGTGCGTCCTGGATTCGGTGGTCGGCCCAGATCGGGATGGTCGGCGCACCGGTTGTCGGATCAGGGGAGGTACGGTCCATACGGCGGTGTGCGTAGATGATCGCCGCGTAGTCGCCGCGGACGGTGCTCCGCGCGCGTCTCGGCACGCCGGTGGTCGGATCGATGTCGGTGCGTGCCCAGAGGTATCGGATGACGGTGGTCGAGGTGGCGGGTGCCGCGGCAACGTCGTGGCTGCTGCACCAGTCGATGAAGTACGACCATCTCCCCGTGTAGCTGAGGCGAGTTCTTGGGGTCTTGCAGTCGGCGAACAGTGCCGTGGGATCGGGAAGGGGTGTCCGGTAGTCGGTCATGCGGGCCTCTCCTGGGGAACAATCTGGGTAGGGGCGTGCGCACGGGGCTCCCACAGGTCGAGATCGATGGTGGAGCCGAAGGTATGGACGAGGTGGCCTTGCAGTTCGCTGCCCACCGCGCCCAAGGTCCACTGCTGATGGGTGACTTGGTAGAGGCCGGCGATCGCCACGTCGAGGGAGGGTCCGTGGACGAGTGTTCCGGTGCGTTGGTGGGCGATGATGTCGGTCAGAATGTGATCGAGGTGGCCGCCGGTGGTGAATGCGTCAAGTACCTGTTGAGTGGTGTGGTCGCGGCTGGACTGGCGCAGCGTGTCGGTCCGGCTCGGCGAGGTCCACCCGGGCAGGCTTCTTTCGAGATCGGGGGTTGGTGATCGCCAGCCGTCGTCGTAGTCGAAGGTGGGGGCCCACTGGATCGGTTCGTCGATCCTGTGGCGCAGGAGAAGGCTTTCGGCTTTGTGGCGGAGAAACTCGTGGAGGGCTCCCGCTTCCAACGCCAGGAAGTGCTTGTACGCGACGCGGATCTCTCCCGCCGGTAGTGATTGGTGAGTTCGGAACCGGGCGTCGCTGCCGGTGAGTAGTTCAAAGAGTGCATGTCCCAGAAACATTCGGCGGCGGTCGGTGGCGACGAGGTCGGCGTCGCGGCAGGCTTGGCGCCAGCCGCGGCCCGGGTCGATGAGCTTGCGGAAGATCCATCGGCGGCGTGCGTAGTCGATCGGGGGTGGGGAGTCGTCGAGGCATTCGCGGAGAGCATCGAGCACCAACGCGGTTTCGGCGAACATGTCGTTGTCGATCAGGCGTGCCATCACCGATTGGGGGGTGCGGGCGAAGGTTGAGGGGAGCGCCATCTGCAGGGCGATCGGGCCCCAGCGTGTGTATGTGCCGATTCGCGCGAGCATCATTGCTGCGACCGTGGGGAATGCTCCGGTGTCTTTGTGGGTGCTCTGCGGTAGGGCGGCGATGACGTTGGGCCACAGGCGTTGCGGGATGTGGCGAGCGGTCAGTCCGGTGAGTGCGATGTGCGGCCAGGTGGGAAGGGCGATGGTCGACGGTAGGGGCCTACGGGGGATGCGGTTGTGGAGACGGAAGGTGAGTTGGTCGCTGGGGGTCAGGTCCTGGCCTGCGAGGTCGATGGCATCGATGAGACCCGCGCGGTGACGCGTCTGCAGTCTCGGTGTGTCCGAACGCCAGTCGGCCGCGCCGTCGGTCATGTCCTCCCGCGGGGTTTTCGAGAGGGCGAGGTCGGCGTAGCGGGCCATCTCGTGTGCAGCGCGGGCCTGGGTGGGCGCAGCCAGGCAGTCGACGGCCATCGTCGCGGCCTCCCCGAAGCGGGCTGCGCACGCCACGGTGGCGGCGAGGACCGATTGGGCCGGGGCGTCGCCGGGTGGTGGGGTGACCCCGGTGGTGATGCGCCGCGGTGTGCCCAGGTTGTGGGTGACCGCATCAGTGGTGTCGACGCGTAGCAGCACCATGCGCCGCACCAGTTGTGACAGCGCGCACAGCGTTTCGATGCGCGGGACGTCGATTCCGCAGACATGCGTGGTGGCCGAGGATGGTCGGCCTGGCGAACCGATGACCCCATCGATCCATGCCTGGGTCGCAAGCAGTGGATGTCCGGTACCCAGTCGGGTGGGTTCGGCGTCACGAAGGTCGAACCCACAAACTTCACGGCTTGTCGCGCCGCCGCTGCGGATCACGTTCTGACAGAGCCATGGCACCATTCGGTGGGTCCGCCGGTTCTCTCCGAGCGGGGAACGTGAGCGCACCGGGGACATCGATCAACCAGGACGGCCTGGTGTTCGTGGCAGACGAACGTCCACTGCAAGTGCCATGACACTGGAGTGACACGGGGCCTCTCGGTCAGGCAGGCGGGGCAGAAGCGGGCACCGCTGTCGCGGGTGAACAGTGTCCATTGCGCGGTGGCGCTGCGTGATCGCTTGTAGCTGGACGGTGCGACCCCGACGTCTCGGTAGCAGCCGAGCGTCGCGGCCCTGATCTGGTCGATGTCGAGGTCGCACGCATCGGCCAGGTGGGCCATGGTGGTGACGTCGGGATTCAGCAGGGCGTGTGTGGTGCGTTCCGAGGTGATGTCGAGCCGGCGCAGCATCACAGCAACGCTGACGTGGTAGTCGATCGCCATGGATTCGATCAGGCTCTCGAAGGTTTGGCCGGGGTCGAGTCGTGCCGCGAACGGGAGCCGGCGCACCGGTTCGTGCCCGGTCATGCGGCGATGTTCTTTCCCGCAGTGTTTTCCCAGTAGGACTGGGCGATGTAGTCCAGCGGCACCAGTCGCAGGATCTCCTCGGTGATCCGTTCGGATTTGGTGGCGATGGCATAGCTCGCGGCGCGCGTGATCAGGTGATTGAGAGACACCAAATAACCTTGTGTCCGATCGTGAATCAACTGGGCGTGTGAGACGAGGTCGGTGGGTTCGTGCGCGGCGAGGACCAGTTGTTGTTCGTAGGCGGCCAGCAGGTCCTTCCACGCCCGTTTCCCCTCGCGTCCTTTGTTCGTGTATGCAGCGAGATTCACCGGCGTCCACCGGCGTCCGTTCTGAGAACTGGTGGTGTTGAAGGCTTTACCGTCGGTGTACAGGCCGCGGCTGGCGAGGTCGACTCCGGTGATGACGAGCGCAACACCGAGGTCGTTGGAAACGCCCTTGATGAAGTTCGACACGGCCAGACCGTCCCTCGAGGTGGGGTCGACGAAATGCATGTCGTCGACGGCGATGATGCGGGTATCGGTGCGGTCGACATAGTCGATCAGCATCTCGTACAGTTCGTTGCGGCGAAGGGAGTCGGTGTCGACTTGTGCGCCGCCGTAGAACCTGAGCAGGGTCGCGACAACCGGTTTGAGTCCCGCTTTTGCACTCATACCGACGCGGCACACCGGGATCCGGTCATGTCCCCGATCGGTGCGCTCCCCGTACTTGCGCAGTTCTCGTCGCTCGAATTCTCGGAGGTATTCGTTGACGGTGGTGGTTTTCCCGACGCCGGCGTCCGCGTCGATGACGACTGACGGTTTGACTCTGTCGGAGTCCACCCGTAGGCCGGTGTCGAGGACCATGGTCATCAGAGCGTGTGCCTGGACCAGCTGGGGGGTTCGGATGACACCGAAGTTCGCGTGG
Source organism: Gordonia bronchialis DSM 43247 (assembly GCF_000024785.1). Classification (NCBI taxonomy): domain Bacteria; kingdom Bacillati; phylum Actinomycetota; class Actinomycetes; order Mycobacteriales; family Gordoniaceae; genus Gordonia; species Gordonia bronchialis. Next base: position 5,047,292 of record NC_013441.1, read on the forward strand.
AAGTCCAGTCGTCTGTCGTCGTAGTCCTCTCGCGCCTCATGGGTCAGCCGATTCAGCTCGCGCACGGTCAGTACGTCCGGGCGGGCTCTGCGTTCGGACGTCACGAACGCTCGCCAGCCCTCGCGGCGGGTCAGGTCCCATCGACCGGTGTGAATCATGCTCTCCTCTCCACTTCTGCTGTCAATCAACGAATTTCGGGTGCCTGTGGGACATAGTTTTCGTCATCGTCGTCATCGTCGTCATCGAGCCCGTCAGGTGCATGGGCGGTGAACGCGCCTAACCCGCCGGTGGGTTCCTCCTCGGCCGACTCCTCGTCGTCTGTCGCCGTCTCGTTGTCGGTGTCCTCGACGGGATCGGTGGGGCGCAGTTGCTCAGCACCCTCGCTTGCCACACCGGCGGCCCGCATACACTCGGCCACGACATCATCGACCTCAGACAGATCCCAGGTCGAGATCTCTTCCAATTCAACGTGTTTCGGAGTTCTCTCCGGCGCGGCAAGGTCCGGGTCCAGTGCCGGACCCAATATCGTGTCGGCAGTGCCGCGCGTGCGCTTGTCGGACATGTGGACCGACCGTATGAGAGCGTTACGGTCATGGCGACTCATGTCAATCGACGAAATACAGTCGACGAGAATATCTTTGGTCCGCTCCGGCGACTCTCCCCGGCGTAGAGCCCACTTACGCAGGACCGCATAGGTGTCTTCCGACATCGGGCCGGTGAATTTGTGGGCGTGCTCCCACTCGAGTTCGTGCCAGCGATGTGTGCGCGGGTCCTGCACGTAGACACGGGTGATGTCGTCGGGGTTGTAGCGGATGGGCCACTGCCCGGCGTGGTGACCGGCATACGGTGAGACCCGGCCGTCGAAGGTGTTCAGGATATCGCCGCGATAGCGACGCTTCTTGCCGACCTCGAAACCGTAGTGGTGCAGTTTCCGCCACGCAGTCGGCAGGAACTCGACGAAGGCATACGGATCGCTGGCCATCCGCGCCAGCCCGTGAACCTCCACCGAGACCTCGTACATCCGGTTCGGGCTTTGCTTTTCGTGGGGGAAACGGGGATCCACCAGTCCTACGTGGCGGCGTTTGTGGTAGTGACGGGTGATCCAATGCCGAATGATATTTTCGATCTCGTCGACGAAGAAGAACGCGTCATCCTCCGCGTCGAGCCCCCGCGAATACACATCGGGGCCCTTGTAGCCGGGGAGACGCATGATCAGTCGGCGTCGCAGACTGCCGAAAAACCGTTCTACCGTGGGCTTGTCGGTCGGTTTGTATGGCTGGGCAGGCCAGAGGTTGATGCCCTTGCGGTGGCAGACCTCCATAACGTGGGTGGAGATGAACGCTCGTCCGTTGTCCACGATCAGGTTCTCCGCGGCCACCAGTGGCATGCCCCAGTGGTGGCTGCGCTCGGTGAACACGATGTTCTCCGGCACTCCGTGGTAGTTCCAGGTGGTACGTGGGTTGATCGGGCCGCGGATCGGGCGTGGATGACAGGTCTCAAACAGAACGGTCGCGACATCAACGGCCTTCGTCGACACCGGTGTCACCGACAGCCCCACCACTGCCCGGGTGTAAAGGTCCATCGCGATGGTCAGCTGGCACTGCACCCACCGCCTGGTCGCCGGCTCCATCGCGAAGACATCGAGGACCTGGGTGTCCATGATGACGTACTCGCCCGCGTGTGTCGGTTTCAGTTGACGCAGTGAGATTTCGGGTCGCTGAGCGATCGATCGGCGAGCTTTCGCCGACCCCTTGAAGGAGTTGAGATGCGAAAAGTTCTCTTTGACGTAGGCGTAGGCCGTCGACTTTCCCGGCACCCGCACGACGCCCTCGCCGAACTCCTCGATGAGTTCGTCCTCGACGTCCTCGAGGACTGGCGCGACATCCCACGTCGCGTCCCCGGTGCGGCGCGAAATGATCTCGCCGAGTTTGTCTTCCCAGCGGGGATCGATGGCGCTGCGGCGCCGGCGGGTCGCTTTCGGTCGGGTCACCCCCGTGGGGCCACCGGCCGCTTGCAGCTCATCGAGCTGGCGCCAGATTGTGCGTTCAGAGACCTGCCGTCTCGCGGCGAGCTCCTTGACACGCCGGGTCTTACCCGTGCGGGGAGCGGCTTGCTCGTAGTCGGAGATCTTGTCGAGTTCGGTACCGAAGATGACCCACAACAGTTCCCGTGTCTCCACAGACGCCTGCCGCTTGTCGGCATCCGAGGTCAGATTCCACTGGAGATCCTGCTCGATGGCGAGTGTCTCGCCGGCGCGCGTGCACGGCTGCGCCTCGGCGAAGAACGCCGCCATCGATATCGTGCGTCCGATCTGGCGGCCCATGTCACGGGTGGTAACGCGCGTCGCGTCGTATGCATCGATCCGCAGCACATCGCCCCGGAACCGGACGTGGCTGCCGACATCCAGGGGCGCCGCCGCCTCAACGACGGGCATCGTGCAGCTTGTGGTAGGTCAGCCAGGTCGACGACTCCAACGGCTCCGACATATCGAACCGATAGATCGACCTCCACATACAATGTCGCACAGCAGCTTTGACAAACATCGATGGGAAGTCCGCCGAGAGGTGCGCCACCAGATCCTCCATAGTCGACGACCGGCCGTGCGATGTCGCGGCCGCGACGATCGCAGGGTCCACAACCGATTCGCGCCGATAGCCGCTCAACAGACTCAGGTTCGCCATCACGATCGGGTCGGCGCCGCACCACACCTCATAGCGCCACCCAGCTCCGCGCAGGGCCGCACCCGTCCACGTGTATGTCTCCACCCGCTTCGGGTTATAGAGGCGAGTTTCGCTGGTGACATCGACGACCGTCGGCCCATCGGCACCCAGCAACAGCAGATCGGGAAAATGCTTGCGTGGCTTACCGTTCGGTGGACGGAACACCAGCTCCATTACCTGCGAGTTGATCGCGGTCACCGTGGGGTCGAAGTCGGCGATCATGATGCGGGCGTGCTCGAGCCTCGACTCGAACTCCACGACACGTCCACCCGTGGTCAGCGCGTCGTGCCCCGAATAGTTTTTGCGACCCTTGTATTTGGGGATCGGCCGTGCCATCCGCCCACCGTCGACACACATCGGATCGACATCCAGGAGCGGTTTCGTCGCCTCGGCCCCGCCGGCAGGGATATAGCGGACCGTCGTCCTGGCAGCCACCTCGTCCCCGTCGTACCCGCTCCCCTGCTCCATTTTCGCGAAGTGCGCCGGGTCGGGGACCGATCGCCACAGCGTCGAGCTGGTCAGCGACCGCATCGCGCGGCCTCCGCCCCCGAGTCGAGGACACACGTCCTATACGGCCGGGTAGGCGGAGACAGCGGGAGCCGGAGCGCACAGCCAGGTGCACGATGTCGGGGTACGTCGATAGAATCGCCCACGGCGGGCTCCTTCGGATTCGCGTCCGGTCATCAGGGCCTGCCATGGGACGACCGGTTCTCAGGCTGTTGGCGCAGCCTCACCGGTCGTCCCGCCTTACGGCGGGCTTGTCAACAAGCTAGGTGTTGATCGGCCCAACGTCAAGTGATTAACAGGAACTGCATGTTGCCCTCCCACCCCTTGCTACCAGCATGAGAAGACGTCAGCTCGCTATGATTACCACATACATCGAAGCCCATCTCATGAGGTGACACCACCGTGTACAAGGCAGCACTGACTCCAAAGGATCCGTCGATTCGCCCTGCAGCGCGCTCGTCGCGGCCCGCCTCCACGCTGCACTCATCCCTGAGCGACCACTCGATCGAGGCGTTCTGCATGAATCCGAGCTGCGTCAACAAGGTGACCTACGCCATCGGGCAACCTGGCAGGAAAGCACTATTCTGCAGCCACAACTGCTCAACCGAGTACGCCGGCCACCGGCGTCGGCTCCGTGCCGAAGCCGACGAACTTAAACGACAGCTGACCGCGGTCAGCGCCAGCTCAAAGGACGGTCGACGACTAGCCGAACGATTGAAGCACGTCCTCTGGCACCTCGAACGCTACGGCGGACCCACGAGCCCAGCCGCAGACTCAGGGACGTAAGACTCGGCTTTCGGCCAACAGCCGAGCAGCGATCGCGTGCGATGTGGAGCGACAGCTACCCTCAAGTCATCGCCGGGACCATTCGTCGGAAGTGATGTATAGCTCCCCGGAACGACAGGAGTGCGGGCGGACCTTCAGTTCGCCGATGACGTGGGCAACCTGTGGCGGCGGCGACATGGCGAGCAAGCGGTACCCGTTCTGGAGGGTTAGTAGGCGAAGCGATCGCTGCACCCTCACCGGCCTCGTGCCTGGGCATGCCTTACTAAAACAGAGAACGCCCGCGGGGAGGCGACCCGCCGCGGAATCGTCGGCGGATCGCGCCCCGGGGCGTCTGCACGGTCCCGAAGTAGCGTTTCCAGCATGACTAACAGCAGCAGTGATGTGACGGCGGCCGAGCGGTTCTACGCAGCGTCGGGGCCGATGGCCACGTCGGTGATGGAGTGCGACTCGCGCTACTACGCCGAGTGCCTGATGTCGGGGCGGGGAGCCGTCACGGTGTGGTTGAACTCTGGCGAGGTCGAGCACGTCGCCGGCACCCGCTACCTCGACGCGGAGAAGCTGCGCGCCGACGAGAACGGGGGCACCCTCGAGATCATCTACCTCGGTGTGGTGCTGCGCGCGTATCCGACGGGTACTTGGACGCGCTGGGAGAGCGTCGACAGCGCCGGGGAATGACCACCGCCGAGGTCCGCGAGCGCCGTGCCGCGGCAGCCCGCCGGTACCAGCCCAGCAGGATCCGGCTGCTCCTGGTAGCGCAAGCGCCGCCCGACGCCGACGACCGCTACTTCTACTTCCCCGACGTGGCGCAGCACGACTGGTTGTTCCGCGCGGTCGTGCAGGCACTCCTGCCGGGCGCCGAACTCACCAGGGACAACAAGGCGGCCCTGCTGGAGCAGCTGCGCGACCGCGGGGTGTTCCTGATTGATCTGAAGCCCGATCCCATCGTGAACAGCCGGGACAGTCTTGCCGAGTTGCGGCCGCACGTTCCGCCTCGACTGCACCGGATCGCGGAGTTGGAACCCGAACGCATCATCCTGATCAAGGCCGACGTCTACGACGCGGCGTACACCGCGCTGGCAGTCGCGGGCCTGCCGGTCAGCAAGGTGCGCATCCCGTTCCCATCATCGGGGCGGCAGGCGGAGTTCAAGCTCGCGTTCGCCAGGGCGCTCCAGGGCGAATAGCGGTCCGCGTTGTCACCCCACCGTGCGACGCTGTCGCCCATGCCCCACACAGCCGAGCAGCTCCACGCCCTCGTCGCCGCCTGCGAGCAGTTTCGCGGCTCGGAGGCACCGAAGGGTTACCGGGACGGTCTCGCCCTCTGCATGGTCGACAGCGTGCAGTCCACCGGCGTCACCTACCGCAGCGTGGGGAAGGTACTCGACCGTTACCGGGCCTACCGCCGCGAGCAGGGCGGAGAACCGGCCATCGACGGCACCGCAGAGCTGCTCGCCACCTTCGACGAGTTGGACGGCCCGGACGGCTGGGCGGCGCGAATCGGCACCCGCAACCGGACGTCTACCCGCGGCGGGATCCTGAAGGCGGAGGCGATCCGGGACGCGGCCGCGGTGCTCGCCGCCGAGGGCATCGACACTGCGCCTGCCCTTCGCCAAGCCGCCACCGATGAGGCCCGCCTGGAGCAGGTACGGAAGGCGCGGTGCGCGGTGAAGGGCCAGCGCTCCGGGATCACGCGGCGGTACGTGCTGATGCTCGCGGGCATTCCCGGGGGTGAAGCCGGACCGGATGATCTGCCGATTCGTCGCCGACGCGCTGGATGTTCCGCGCCGCAGCGTTGGTTCAGAGTTCGCTGCCGAGATCGTTACCGCCGCGGCGCCAGAACTCGACATGTCGCCCACGGCCCTCGACCACGCGATCTGGCGGTTCCAGCGGGGCCGGAAGCCGAATCCCGCAGATCAGCATGCGATGCATGTCGCAGGGAATCGGTAGCGTCGACCCTCATGGGGCCGGATGACTTCTTCGAGGAGCGCGAGACGATCAGTCCGTGGACCAGCGGCACGACCACGACGACCAAACTGCGTCGAGCATTCCTGAAGGAACTGGCGGCCGGTCCCGTGGCCGGAACGGACGACCTCGACGCCGCGGTCGCGCTCACCCACCTCGTATGGGATGAACTGATCGCGTTCGGCACCGGCGGCGGTAACACCCTCGACGACAAGGAAGTTGCGATCGCGCAGCGCGCACTCACCGCGACCCTCTCGCGCATTGGTATCACGCTGAGCTTCCCGTGGCGGGACTTCACCAGCTTCAAGGCTCACTGGTTGCGCAACGGCTGCTACAACTCCTGGCACGCCCGCCGCGAGCTGCTCAACGAGTTGTTCGCCCCGGTACAAGCGGAGCTGGATCGGCAGGAGGACGCCCAGTTCCGAGCCGTTAACGCCGAGGCGGTGTCGCCGCACACTAAGACGGGCTGGCCGAAGGTGGATGAGGAGCTCACCGAGCTTCGCCGGCGCTTCCGCAGCGCCACCACCGCGCAGGACTACCGCGACGTCGGTAACCGCGCCGTCGGCGTGCTGGAGGCCCTTAGCCGAACCATCTACGACCCCGACGTGCACCTGCGCGACGGCGAGACCGAGCCGCCGGCCGACAAGACCAAGCAGCGCATCGGCAGGTACGTCGAGGACTCGCTCGCGGGCAGCGACAACGAGGCGATCCGCGGTGTCGCGAACAAGGTGATCGAGCTGGCGCACAGCGTGAAGCACTCGACCGCGCCCACGCGGCGGGAGGCCGGCATCGCCGCGGACTCGGTGATCATGCTCGCGAACATCTTGCGCCGGGTGGATCAAGACTTCTGAGTCGCAGTCACGGTTGCATCGCGTCACCGGGGGTTCACTGCACGTCGGCACGCTCGGTGATGCACCATTGGGACCCATGGGCACCTCTGACACCACCGCCGCGCACGACGCCGCCGAAGGGACCCTGGTCAGCATCGGCTACGAGGGGCGGACAGTCGGCGACCTCGTCGCCCAGTTGCTCGCGCAGGACGTGCGCGTGCTCGTGGACGTTCGACTGACCCCGCTGAGTCGCAAGCCGGGACTGTCGAAGACGAAGCTGTCTGAGGCGCTCGCCGCCGTCGGCATCCGCTACGTGCACCATCGTGCGCTGGGCAACCCGAAGGACAACCGCGCCGGGTTCCGCGCCGGTGAGCCGGAGTCCCGCGCCCGGTACCGGGAGGTGCTCGACAGCTCGGCCGCCACCGATGCGCTCGCCCACGTATGCGAACTCCTGGACGGCGGGGCAGTGGCATTGCTGTGCTTCGAGCATGACCACGCCGAGTGCCACCGCGACATCGTGGTCCGCCAGCTGTTGAAAGCCCGCCCGGCCGCTGCCGTGGTGCACGTCTAGAAGAGGGCGTCCTCGATCTTCGGCCGCCACACGCCGAGGACGGAGAAGACCCAGTGCCGGGCGTTCTGGTTCCCGACGTAGAAGTACACGTCGTTGTCTTCGGCCAGCATCTCGCCACGCCACTTCGTCAACATCGCCTCGCGGGCCCGACCGCGGTCACCGTAGTCACGCAGCCACTTGCGGCCGCCCTGCCCGGCCTCCCAATCCAGGACCTTCTGGTCGTGGCCCTTGCATGTCGCCGTCGCGCACTTGTACCTGTATCGGACGACGAAGGGCGCCGGCTCCAGCGGAGCCAGTGATGTGCCGAACAGATCCGGCGCCGACGCCTTGTCGATCTTCGCCTGCTCGGACTTGCTCCACGGCTGCCCGTCCTCGACGGTGACCTTGATGTCGTACGGCTTGATCAGGCCGAGCGAGGGCGCCCGCTTGGTCATTTCACCCACCGGATTCTGGGCCAACAGGTCGCACATGGTCTTCGTGCCGATCAACCCATCGAGGTTCGCCCGGCGGCCCTGCCAGTTGCTGCTCGTACCGATCCATGCCAGGCGCGCCATCTCGTCCTGGCGAGGGCGGAAGGACTCCGGACGGACATCGTTGGACTGGTGGTAGGTGCCGTTCACCCGGATCACGTCGTACTTCTTGAACGTCCGGTCGAAGTCCTCATTGCGGAACCGGACGGGGTACAGGCGAATCCACTCAGGCCGTTCGCGGTCGAGTCGCACGCCAGCAACGCAGACAGTCTCCAGGTACTTGTCGCTCGGGTTGGGGTAGGTCTTGACGGTGATCATGACCTCCGCGGTCTCTTCACCCAGCCGCGGAGCCTTCAAGCCGACAGCGTCGGTCCCATCCGGACCGCCATTTCCTCCCATTCGGGCAGATTAACGGCCGCGTGAGCAATCGACGGGGACCTTCCCCAGCGTCGGCCGCGCCGCACACGAAACGCCCGGATCTGGATCTGGCGCGTGTGTCGGTATCACTGCCTATGGTCATCTCGTGCCCAGCCAACTCGCTGTCGAGACCGTCACCCGCCTTGCGCGCCGCACCCCGGCGAGGCCAGAGGCGGAGATCCAGGCCGACATCTACATGCTGTTGACCACTTCAGGCCTCGGCCTCGACTCTGATGACGTCGTGAAGATGGAGTCGCAGGTTGCCGACGGCACGCGGCGTCGCATCGACATCGAAGCGGGTCACGTCGTCATCGAGGTGAAGAAGGATCTCCGCGTCGGAAATCTCGCCGACTACGAGGAGCAGCTCGCGGGGTATGTCCAGCAGCGTCACATCGAGCTCGGTAGCCGTTACGTCGGCATCTTGACTGACGGCACCGGGTGGCGACTGTACAACCTGAGGGACGGGGTGCTCGTCGCTGTCTCCGAGCTCGAACTGAACCCGAGTGCGCCGGACGTCGACCATCTTCTGGTGTGGCTGGAATCCGTCATGGCGACCAGGGACCAGATCAAACCCACTCCGCAGGAGATCGAAGATCGCCTCGGTGCCGAATCTCCCGGCCATCAGCTCGATCACGCGTCCCTCGCGGCTCTATTCGAAGCGAACATTGACCACGCAGAGGTGAAGCTCAAGCGCGAACTCTGGGCCAAGCTGCTTCGTACCGCGTTCGGCAAGGGCTTCGTCGATGACCCCGACCTGTTCATCAACCACACGCTGCTGGTGATTACCGCCGAGCTTATCGCCCACGCCGCGATCGGATGGGACGTCTCACCCAGTGGCGGCCTGTCGCCGATTCAGCTGACGTCAGGTACGGAGTTCCAGCAGGCCCAGATTCACGGTGTCGTCGAGGCCGACTTCTTCGATTGGGTGGTACAGGTCGATGGCGGTCAAGAGTTCGTCGCAGAACTCGGTCGGCGCATCGCACGATTCGACTGGACCAAGGTCGAGCACGACGTTCTCAAGATCCTCTATGAATCGGTAATCGCCCCCGAGGAGCGTCAACGCCTCGGGGAGTACTACACGCCGGACTGGCTCGCGGATCGGGTAGTCGCGGCAACCGTCACTGACCCGCTCGGCTCGAGAGTGGCCGACCCCAGCTGCGGGTCTGGGACGTTCCTGTTCCATGCGATCAGGCGGTACCTGCGGGCAGCCGATGACGCGGGGACTGCCAGTGCGGCCGCGGTGGACGAGGTCACGGCGCACGTGATTGGGATGGATGTGCACCCCGTCGCCGTCACTCTCGCCCGGGTCACTTACCTGTTGGCGATCGGACTCGACCGACTCAAGGATGGTGAGCGGGGACCGCTGGCGATTCCCGTCTACCTCGGGGACTCGATGCAGTGGGAGCAGAGCCGCGACCTCATCGGAGGCGTGGACAGGGTGACTATCAGCACGGAGGGCGATTCCATCATCGCCGGCGGCGGCGGTGTTCTCTTCGGTGACGACTTGGTCTTCCCGCGCAGCATCCTCGGGGACGCTGGCCGGTTCGATCGCCTGGTCTCGGAGATGGCAGACAAGGCCCTCGACACGTCCAACAAGAAGAACGGAACGTTGATCGACCCCGTCCTGAGGCGGTTCAACATCACCGAGGACGAGGCCGAGATCCTGCGTGAGACATTCGCCACCATGCGGGCACTACACAAGTCGGGAAAGAACCACATCTGGGGCTACTACGTCCGCAACCTGATCCGCCCCCTGTGGCTGGCTGAGCCCGACAACCGCGTCGACGTGCTCGTGGGTAACCCGCCATGGCTGCCCTACGCGAAGATGACCGCCGCGATGCAGGAGAGCTACAAGAAGCTGGCTAAGCCGCGCAACTTGCTGACCGGCGGGCTAGGGGCGGCCAGCCGTGATCTATCCACCCTCTTTGTCGTGCGAGCAGTGGAGCTATACCTGCGTCCCGGTGGCGCGTTCGCGTTTGTGATGCCGTACGGGATTCTTACCCGTAAGCCGCACACAGGCTTCCGCACCGGCAAATGGATGACGAGGAACTCGGAACACCTCGCAGTGGAGTTCGGAGTCAGCTGGGGCCTGGCCGATGTCACAACCGGTTTCCCCATGGTGTCCTGTGTAGTCCACGGCAAGCGCTCGGCGTCGGCTTCCCCGATCGGGGAAGCCATCAGCACTTGGACCGGATACCTCGCGCGACCGGATATTCCGTGGGAAGAGGCGAAGGACAAGATCACGATCGGCGATGGCGCTGTGTCTGCGCACGATGCCGGCGCCGTGAGGCCGGAGTCGCCGTACAAGAAGGAGTTCCGTCAGGGCGCCGTTCTCGCTCCGCAGATGGTTCTCTTTGTCCGTGAAGTACCTGCAGGCCCACTCGGCGCCGGAGCGGGCCGAGTGTCGGTGACGTCCAATCGCAGCACCTACGAGCCGAAGCCTTGGAAGCACCTGGCCGCGATAAGCGCGACGGTCGAGACGAAGTTCGTTCGTCCTACATACCTCGGTATGACTGTGCTTCCCTACCGCACACTGGAACCGCGGCGAACTGTACTCCCGGTCAACGACGCCGATGTGCTCGAAGAGTCAGCCATCGATGACCACCCCGGGCTCAAGTCCTGGTGGGACCAGGCTGAGGAACTGTGGGGCGCGAACAAGTCGGAGTCAGACAAGGGAAAGCTGCTCGACCGCATCGACTTTCACGGGCAGCTGTCGGCACAACTCCCAGTCGCTTCGATCCGAGTTGTCTACACGAAGACTGGGAACAAGCTCGCAGCGGCGATAGTGCGCGACTCACGGGCGATCATCGACTTCTCCCTGTACTGGGCCGAGGTCTCGACCGAGTCGGAAGCGCGGTATCTGTGCGCGGTGCTGAACTCGGGCACGGTGCTGGAGAGGGTGAAACCTCTTCAGACACTGGGCCTATACGGCGCGCGACACTTTGACAAGTACGTGTTCCTGGTGCCGTTCCCAAAGTACGACAACACCGACGACCTGCACCTTGAGATCGCTTCTCTCGGCGAGAAGGCGGAGAAGCTCGCAGCGACCGTCGATGTGTCCTCGGCGCGTACGTTCCAGGCGGCGCGGAAACTGATTGTCCAGGCGGTTGCGGACGCCGGTATCGGCGCGGCGATCGACGCCGCGGTCGCCAAGCTGGTGCCGGCGGAAAGCTGATCCGCCGGGTTACGCCACCCGCCGCCGCACATCCTCGACGCGGATCAGCCACGCTCTGAATCGCCCCGGCTTTGCTGGAGGCTCGTTTAGTTGGTTCCGGCCTCTGTTGGGACCGTGTTCTCACGGTAACTGGTGACCGTGTGGGTTGCCCAGTAGGTAGCTTCGTGCTCGACGGGCGGGGCGTGTCCGATCTCGCCGTGCAACCGTCGGTGGTTGAACTTATGTGGGTGATCGGCGTCAAGAGCCGGTCATGAGGCGTCGGTGTCGAGTCGTTCGAGGAGTCCGTCGAAGACCTTGGCTCGGCCAACTTGGCCCTTGTGTGCGGCGTCGTCGCGTTGGGCTTGGAGGGTGGGACGGAACTCGATGGTGGTGACGAAGAAGCTGCAGGATTCGCAGATCGATTCGAAGTGGCAGTCCATGTCGACGGGCCGGGCACAGTATCCGTTGCCGAGCATGCGGCGGTGCATTTCGGCGCGGAGCTTGCGCATCTCGGAGCCTTCGTCGGTGTCGGGAAGGTGTGGCGGCTGGTCGTAGAGTGCTTCGACCTTTTCGGTGACGGAGAAGTACTGCTCGGCCACTGTCCTGTCGGCGATGCGGGCGTAGACCATGGTCATGGCGAGCGTTTTGTGGCCGAGCAGAGCGGCGATGGCGTCGAGCGACATGCCCCGGTTGATGGCCTGGGTCGCGAGGGTGTGGCGCAGTTGGTGAGCGGTGACATGTCCGATCCCGGCGGCTTCGGCGTGCCGGTCGAGCGCGGCCGTCACTCGGTGGCTGGTGATCGGGCGGTGGTTCTCAACGAGCAGCCGGCTGGTGCGGATGCCGGTGGGACGGTGGTTGTCGATCCAGTCGTCGAGGAGTTCTTTGAGTTGGGGGTGTAGTGGTATGTAGCGGTCATTGTGCATCTTGCCCAATGGGATTCGTAGCCAGAAGGCTGTGCCGATCTGGACCACGGCATCGGTGGTCAGTCCGAGTAGTTCGCTAATGCGGATGCCTGTGCGGGCGAGTAATTCGACGATCAGACGGGACAGGGGGTCGGTATCTGCGCGGGCGGCGCGGAGAAGTTTGGTGGCGGCCCCGTCGTCAAGGAATCTGGGCAGTGGCTTGTCGATGATCGGTAGGTCCCCGATGAAGACCAGCGGACGCACCGGTGCGTTCGGGTAGTCCCAGTCGGTGATCCGGTCGAAGAAGCAATGCAGGTTGATCAGAGCGTTCTTGATGCTGCCCCGGTTCAACGGTTTCCCGGTACGTGGGGTGGGTGTGGTGGACAGCCACTTCTTGAACTCCTCGATGTGAACGCGTTGCAGCTCAGCGCAATTCGCGATCTGTGGGTGGGTGTCGGTCAACCACGAACCGAAGCGCCGCAGGTCGTGTTCGATGCCGGTGACCGTATTGGGTCGCAGGCTCAGGGTGACCTGCTCGATGTAGCGGCGAGCGGTGGTCGCGTAACCGTGTGTGATCGTCGCCCAACCGGTCGTCGCGACTGGCTGATGGTTCGACGGGCGCCGCCAGGTGGACAGTTTCTCGGCATGGAACAGGGTCAGCTGGAGCTGGTTGAACATACCCGCGAGGTTGCGGCCGGCCTCGGGCAGTCCCCGCATCCGGTAGCTCGCCAGGAGCGCTTCGCGAGCCGGGAAGAACTCTGTATCACCCACTGCGGCAGGAGGAGTCGCGGTCATCGCGGAGATCTTGGCCAGTAGATTCCACTGGCCGGTGATCCGCGAGCCGCTGATCTCGACTGTCTCGCACGCCTCGAGAAACCAGCGGTAGTCCTGCGGGCAGTGGGAACGTGCGGCGTATCCCAGATGCAGATTCAGCGAGCTGATCAACTCGGCATCGGCACGCAGCTGCCCGGTGACCATCAGCCAGGACGCGAATGAGCGCGCTTTCCCGACGACCTCGAGCCGCTGCGGCGAGGTCAAGCAATGCCAGCCGCCGGCGCGACTCACTCGCCTCTGGCAGGTTTCGGCTGCCTGTGTCGTGGAGCGCCCGGTCTTGAGTCCTGCCGCGCGCATCGCCGCGAGGTAGCTGGCGACGATGTGTGCGTCGTTGCCGGACAAATCGGCGGCCGCGGCCATCATTGCTCCGAAAGGTTCTGGGCATCAATGGCTTCCATTGCTCGTCGGTACTCGCTGGCGAGCCAGTCGTTGGCCAGGTGTAGGTAGATCCGAGTCGACTCGATCGAGCGGTGGCCAGCCTGGGACTGGATGGCTTCCAACGCCATCCCGGCCTCGCGTAGCCGGGTAAAACAGGTGTGCCGCAACTGATGGCACGTCAGCTGCTCGATGCCTGCACGGCGCCGCGCGCCGGCGATGATCTCGTCGAGTCCGGCGGCGCTGAGTGGTTGCCCGCGACGGGGACCCTTGAGCACGACGAACAGGCGATCGGTGGCCGTATCCTGTGGACGCTCCCGATTCAGATAGTCGGTGACCGCGGTGAAGAAGCGTGTCGAGATCGGCACGATTCGCTGATGCCCGCCCTTTCCTTCGGCGATAAACACCCGTCTTTCACCAGGATTGAGATCGTTCAACCCGAGTCCGAGGACTTCGCAGCGTCGCAGACCGCCGAGCAGCATCGCGGCCACCATGGCCCGGTCACGGTCCGTGCGCAATGACGCGACGAATGCGTCGGCTTGCGCGGGATCGAGCACCCGTGGCAACGTCCGCGGCGCCCGGATCAACGGAACTCCCCGCACTGCCCGGCCCGGACTCCGAGTCGCTAGTCCTCGCGGCACGGGATTCGCCGTCACGACACCACGGATTCGCAGATACTCGTAGAGCCCGGCGATGCTGGACAACCGGCGCTTGATGGTGCGCGCCGACAATCCCTGCTCGCCGTCCTCGATGCGTACGACCGTCGCACCCCGACGCGGCTGACGCTGCTGCTTGAGGAAGTCGAGCACGTCATCGACGCTGACCTTCTCGGGTTCTCGGTCGACGACCTCGAAGAACACCTTCAGGTCGTAGGCGGTCGCCAGGACTGTGTTCGGTCGCGCCCGCGTGGCAACCAATTCGAGATAGTCGTCAACCAACTCGTGCCCGAGTGACACCATTCGGCCGCCGGTACTTGCGCCGCGCACCAGACAGGGATCGAACACCACGCACCTCCCGAGTCGAGGGTCCGCCTGCCCTGTAGCTATCACCAGCAGACACGCCGAGATCACCTGCATATCGTGACCAGTCGATGTACTCGGCGACGGCGATCTCGACGTCGCCGACACTGCCCCAACCGCCCTTCGGGCGCATGATCGGGTTACGGATGCACTCGGCCTTGAACAACGAGTTGAACGCTTCGGCCATCGCGTTGTCGTACGAATCACCTTTGGAGCCAACAGAAGTCACCGCGTCAGCCTCGGCGAGACGTTCGGTGTAGCGGATGGCTCGATATTGCACTCCGCGGTCGGAGTGGTGAATCAGCCCGGCCACATCCTGACCGGCACGCGAACGCGCCCACAAGCCCATGTCCAAGGCATCCAACGCGAGGTCGGTGTGCATGGTGGTTGAAACCTGCCAGCCGACGACTATCCGCGAGAACACGTCGAGAATGAACGCCGCGTACACCCAGCCGGAGTGGGTGCGGATGTAGGTCAGGTCCGCGACCCATAGCGCGTTGGGCGCCGCCGCGGTGAATTTCCGCTTGACCCGGTCTGCCGGCTGTGGGGTCTGGGCTCCCTCACTGCGCGTGGTCTTACGCGTCTTCGACCGTGGTATCCCCTGTAGCCCATCGGCTTTCATCAATCGTTCGACAGTGCAGCGAGCCACCTCAATATCCTTTCTGCGGAGTTCGGCATGGACCTTGCGGGCACCATAGACGCCGAGATTGGCGGCGTGCACAGTGCGGATCTCACCGAGCAACTCGCGGTCACGAACTGCTCGTGGCGCTTCGACTCGCCGAGAGCTCAGATGGGTTCGTACCGTGGACGGAGCGATCTGGGCGGCCGTATCTCGCAGGGCCTCGCAGGTCGGATCGACCCCGTGTTCGCCGCGAAAGGCGGCAACGAACTCCACAATTAGCGCTGTGGGCGGTCGATCTCCGCGGCGAAAAAAGCCGATGCCTGCTTGAGGATCGTGTTCGCCCGCCGCAGCTCACGGTTCTCCCGCTCCAACTGGGCGATCCGGTCAGCGTCACTGGTCGTCGTACCCGGGCGCTGCCCACCATCGATCTCGGCCTGTTTGACCCAGGTCCGTAGCGCCTCCGGGTGCACACCCAACTGATCGCCAATCCGTTTGAGCGCTCCCGGCCGCGTGGCCGGGTCCTGATGGGCTTCCACCGCCATCCGCGTCGCCCGCTCCTTCAGCTCAACACTGTACTTCCGTGGTGCTGCCATGCTCTCCATCCTTCACAGGCTCGAGAGCCACCGACAAACCCGGGGCGGTTCACTCCCGGCATCGGCGTCTCCGAGCCCGCCCGCACCGCCTCCTGCTGCCCCTTGCGGATACGCACGTTCATCGCCTGCGAGGTGATGCCCGCCAGCTCCGCGACCTCGGCAGTGCTGAGCCAGCCGTGCTCCCGGCGCCACTCGGCTGAGGCCTTACGGCTGCGGGGCACGGCAGCGACCCACTCCGGCCGCGTGACGATGCGGTCGTCGACGCGCGTGGAGGGCAGGCGGCCGTCGGCGATCATCCGAGCCACCGTGTCGCGGTGCACGGAGAGCAGCTCCGCGGCGTCGTCGATCGCGAGGAATCCCTCGGCGTGGAGAGCCGCCTCTTCGCGACGGAAGCGTGCGCGGAGGCCTTCGGCGGCGCGCTCGGAGGGGGTCATGCGGCGGACTCCTTCTCCTCAGCGAGTGCGCGGTACACCGTCGCCCGGCTCGCGCTGAGCGACTTGGCGATCTCGTCCACGCCGACGCCGCCGGCCCGGAGGAGGCGGGCGTGCCGCTTCTGCTCCGCCGTCAGCTTCGCCGGTCGGCCACCGTACCGGCCCTGCGCGCGGGTAGCTTCGAGACCGGCACGGGTGCGCTCGATCAGCAGGTCCCGTTCCATCGCGGCGAGGGCGGCCAACATCGTGTAGACGAATCGGCCCATCGCGGTGCTGGTGTCGATCTGCTCGGTGAGGGAGACCAGGCCGATGCCGTCACGCTCGAACTGCTCGCCGAGATCCACGAGGTGCTTCATGCCCCGGCTGAGCCGGGACAGGGAGTAGACGACGACGGTGTCGCCGGGGCGAAGGTCCGGGAGCATCGCGTCGAACCGCGGCCGGGACACCGCGGCGCCCGAGACGCCGTGGTCGATGTAGAGGGCGTCGACGTCGGCGCGTTCGAGCGCCCGCACCTGAAGCGCTTCATCTTGCTCGTCCGTGGATGTCCAACGACAGTGACTCACCGCCCGGCGCGGGCACCACTGAGTGCCCGACGGCTCAGGCCAGTCCGGCGGTGAGCAGAGCGGACTCGCGCGAGGGTCGAAGTCTCTAGGGGCCAGTCAAACCCGAGCTTGGACAACACATGGCAGTTCAAAGTTTGACTGGTCAGCCGCACTACCACCCTGAACCGTCCTGGATCGGATAGAGACCTGGTTCAGGCCACCTCCGCCACGGAGGCGACGCTGTCACGATAGCGCGTCTCGTACTCGACGGGTGAGCAGTAGCCCAGGGAGGAGTGCAGCCTCTCGGCGTTGAACCAGTGCACGTAGGCGGCGGTCTCTCGTTCGACCTCGCCGCGGTCCTTCCAGGCGCGGCCGGTGTCGATCAGTTCGGTCTTGTACAAGCCGATCGCCGACTCCATGAGCGCGTTGTCGAGCGCATCGCCGACCGATCCTATGGATCCGGTGATGTTGGCCTCGGTCAGCGCAGCGGTGAATGCCAACGATGTGTACTGACTGCCCGCATCGCTGTGATGAACCAAACCGGTTGCGGTGAAGTCGAATCCGGATCGGCGGCGGACGAACAACGCTTGCTCGACAACACTCGTCACCAACGGTGTGTGCTTGCTCGCCATGACTCGCCACCCGAGGATGCGTCGCGAAAACACATCCACGAGGAACGCGACGTAGACAAACCCCGCCAATGTCCACACATACGTGAAGTCGGCCACCCACCACTGATCCGGATGTGTCGGTGTATCCCATTGTCGTTCAACATGATCAGGGAATCGTGGCGCCCTATCGTCTCGGTGGGTCGTGGTGGTGCGATGGCTGCCGCGTACAGCACCGGAGATGCCGCAGATCCCCATCAGCCGGCCGACCTGATCACGACCCATCACGTGACCGGCGCGCCACATCGTGTGATACATCTTGCGCACCCCGTACACACCGCGGTTCTTCTCGAACTGCTGGTAGACGGCATGAGCGGCGTAGGCCTCCTCGAGCATCGCTGCCGAGACCAGGCCACGCTGCTTGTGGGCATAGTAGGTGGATGGGGCAATCTGCATTCCGTACTCGGTGAGTACCCGGCAGATCGGATCGACCCCGAACCTGTCCCTGTGATCGTCGATGTACTCGACGATCAACGAAGTCGGCGGTCGATCTCCGCCGCGGCGAAAAACGCCGACGCCGTCTTCAAAATCTCATTGGCTCTGCGCAATTCGGAATTCTCACGACGCAGCTCACGCACCTGAGCATCCAACTCCCCACTGGTCGTACTCACCCCCGAGGAGACCACCGGCGTGTCCTTCTCGATCCAGTTACGCAACGTCGCCTGATTGATATCGAGCATCTCGGCGACATGCCGGCGCGCCGCCGACTTCGACCCGCCCACCTCGCCGAGCCGATCCTGATACATCCGCACCGCACGCTCACGCGTCTCCTGGTCAAACTTCCGTGGTGCTCCCATAACAGCATTCTCCTGGTGAGATCACGGTCTCCACCAGACCCAGGACGGTTCACCCGGCCTTGGTGAGGGTCAGGGGGTAACCCCAGGGGTTATTAACAGGGTGGTTCCGGACTGTTCAGAACTGTCGGGTCAGAGCACTAAAATTGAGAGAACATCCACAAGGTGATTGGAAGGTAATCCACGGTGAGAGTTCCCGATACCCGCGCCGCGTTTCGTCATTTCGACCTCGTCCGTGACCCCATTGACCATCAGCTTGATCCCGCGCTACCTGAGGAACCGGGCTACGTCCACGCCGTCGAACTTCACCCCGAGTACAAGTATCGGCATCGCCACCTGCTGGCACTCGATGACTTGAAGTCTCCCTTGTTCTCGTCGGATCGCTTCGAGTACACAGCGATTTGTGAGCGCTCGGTCCGCGTAATTCTGCCAATGCCCGTTGAGCTCGATGACCCGGATCTGTGCCCACAATGCAAGCACTGGCTGGACCTTCAGATAGCTGACCCAGCTGAGTACAGGCGACAACGACTGGATTGGCGCAATGATCGGTACGCGCGCGAAGAAGAGCGGCGCAACGTCGAGGAGTGGAATCGACGAAACGGCACTTGGTGAGCTTCGAGTGGTTGCAAAGTGAGGCTGAACGACCGACTGATGCCTCCGCCAACCAACACCACCAAATACCGGCCGCGAACAATTCGTCACGTGACCTAGATGGAGTGGCCTGGGTCACTGACACGCAGGCCGGAATGTCGGGATTTGCTGACAAATCCACTGACACCGGCATTGGAATATGACAACTTTTCTTGGAACCTACACGAACCTACATCCGACCGACTAGCCCCGCGCCATATCCACGAACCGCGACAAATGCAGTTGATGCGCAACGGTAATCGTGGCCGTCGGACCATTACGGTGCTTGCCCAGAATGATGTCCGCTTCACCCGCACGCGGGTCGTCCCGTTCGATGGAGTCCGGCCGGTGGAGCAGGATGACCATATCCGCATCCTGCTCCAGTGATCCCGACTCGCGAAGGTCCGACACCTGCGGCTTCTTGTCCGTCCGCTGCTCGGGTCCACGGTTGAGCTGACTGATCGCGACCACCGGAACCTCGAGTTCCTTTGCGAGCAGCTTCAATTGGCGGGAGAACTCGGAGACCTCCTGCTGGCGGGATTCGACCTTCTTACCCGAGGTCATCAGCTGCATGTAGTCGACGACGACGAGTTTGAGGTCGTTGCGCTGCTTGAGGCGTCGGGCCTTGGCGCGGATCTCCATCATGGTCAGGTTGGGTGAGTCGTCGATGAACAGCGGCGCCTCGGAGATCTCGCCCATGCGCCGGGCCAGGCGGGTCCAGTCGTCGTCGCTCATGCTGCCGCCGCGCATGTCGCCGAGTTTGATCTTGGCTTCGGCCGAGAGCAGTCGCATGACGATCTCGGTCTTGCTCATCTCCAGGGAAAACATGGCGGCGGTCATGTGATGGCTGATGGAGCACGACCGCAGGAAGTCCATGGCCAGCGTCGAATTGTGGGTGGGCACCATGGCCTCGCCCGCCAGGTATAGGGCGTCGGGGTTGTCGACCTGCACGCAGCGCACCGGCACCGAATCGACCGGCCGCACCACGACCACCCGGCGGATACCTGCGGCGCGTCGAAGTTCCTTGTGCCGCAATGCTTTGTGGTGAACAGTGAAGACGTCATCATCGGCGTCGACGCGCAGCCAGCCGGTGACCGAGCGCTTGTAGTTGTAGCCGAGACCGGCGACCAGATCGGCCACCACCGCGGTCATGTGCCGGGTCGCGGCGGGCACGGTGATCCAGCCGTCGTCGTCGACGGTGGCCCGCGCATCGAGCAGACCCGCCAGCAACGCCCGGCGCTGAGCGATCGAACCGCGCAGATACTCGTACGGGATGCGCCCGCCGAGATCGGCCATCAACGTCATCACGTCGACGGGACCCTCGGCGTCGATGCGCATCGCGATCTCTGGGTCGTTGAAGGCCATGCCGGCCAGCGCGGCCACCGTGTAGGGGCCGTAGGCAAAACGCTTGCGCGGCAACTCCAATGGCTTGGTGTTGCGGACCACCGCACAGCCCACGTGCGACCGCAGGACCTCGGTGGTGACCACCTGTGACTCGTTGTCGACGTCGACGATCCACTGATGCTGCTCGTCGGCGACGAGGACCGTGCCGTCGTTGAACTCGACCTCGTAGCAGGGCCGGTCGGTCATCACGTCGGTCGCGGCGACGACCCGCGTCGGGCAGCCCTGCGCATCGATCAACTGATCGCCGACGGCGACCCGGCCCATGGTGGTCCAGCCGGTGGGGGTGGGCAGCGGGGTGTCGAGCGCGAGCGCCTTACCCACACCCGGGCGGGCGGCGACGATGATCATCTGACCGGGGTGTAGACCATTGGTCACCGCGTCCAGATCGGCGAAACCCGTTGGTACGCCGAGAGATATACCGCCGCGCGACGCGATGGAGTCGATCTCGTCCATCGTCGGCTGCAGGAGTTCCTCGAGCGGGACGTAGTCTTCGGCGGTGCGTCGCTCGGTGACCTCGTACACCTCGGCCTGGGCGCGGTCGACCACCTCGGCCACGTCCTGACCGTCGGCCCCGGCGTAACCGAACTGCACGATGCGCGTTCCGGCCTCCACGAGACGACGCAGGATGGCCTTCTCCGCGACGATCTCCGCGTAGTAGCCGGCGTTGGCCGCAGTCGGCACCGTGGAGATCAGGGTGTGCAGGTAAGGCGCGCCGCCCACCCGGCGCAGTTCTCCCGCGCGTTCGAGCTCGGCGGCCACCGTCACCGCGTCGGCGGGCTCACCCTTGCCGTACAGCTCGAGGACCGCCTCATAGACCGCCTGATGCGCAGGACGGTAGAAGTCCGCGGTGCGGAGCTTCTCCACGACGTCGGCGATGGCGTCCTTGGACAGCATCATCCCGCCGAGGACGGATTGTTCGGCAGCGAGGTCTTGTGGCGGTTGCCGACCGAACTCTTCGGGTGGCGGCTCGTCGTCCTGACGGCGCCCATTACCCCCGTTGAAGCCCCGACCTCTGGCCGCGTCATGCCCTCGGTCATCCACAACAGCCACGTGTGTCAAACCTCTCGGAACGCTTTGGTGTTGGTATGCCCCTGTGATACCCCGGCCCACCGACAGTGCCTGTCGGAGGAGAGACGGGTCGTCGTTTCGAGGCGCTGAGGGAGGACACTAAGACCTCCTTGCCTGCTACTCAAACCCGGCTGTTGATAGTTCTGGGGAGCATCTGTGGACGAAGTGTGAGGCGCGCAGGAGTCGTTGTGCACCGGCTGTGGACAACATGAGGAATTGTTCTGTGAGCAAACGGGTTCGTGCAGGTCAGAGCGGTGAGCAATTTCCACAATCAACGATTTTCCTTCGCGCGGCGTGTCTTGCGAATGGCAATGTCGGGCGTGTTGCGGACCGAAATCAACCCCTGGTGCCAACTTTCGGATGAACATCAGATGTGATGTACGTAACACCAGGTCACAGCAGGTTCACTCGAAGCCGGTCAAGTGGGGCGGTCGTCCCAGATGTGGAAGTTCCGGCCGCACGCGATCGACGGCTGTGATGCAATAGCGGGCGTGTCACCGAGACGTCTCCGCACCGGTTTCCTGCGCCGCCTGACGGGTCTGTCGGCTGCCGTCGCGATCGTGGCCGCCTGCGCCGCCGTACTGGCCCCGGCGTCGAGCGCAGCGCCCCGCGGACCGGCCATGCCGGTCGAGTTCGACCTCGCCCGCTATCAGCCCGTCAGCCCGACACCGTTCCGGTCACTCGCCTACGCCGACAACGGCAAGTCGTTCTTTGTCGCCGGACCGTGGATGTGCCAGATCGGCGGGCAGTACCGCTACGTCGGTTGCAAGGGCCGGCCGGCCACCGCGCCGCCGACGGCCCGCGGTGCGATCATCGTCGGCGACATCCAGGGCCCGTGGTGGGTGGTCCCGGGTGGGCCGCTCGACGTGAACTATCGCTTCGGTTCCAAGGCCGGTTTCCGGCCGCCCGTGCTGGGCGTGGGTATGCGCGTGACCATCGAGGGCGTCACCTGCACCGCACCGCGACCGTCGGTGGTCGCCTGCCGCACTGCAGAACGCGCGATGATCCTGACACCGTCGTGGCACAAGTTCTTCTGGCCGTCGTGGGACACCATCAAACCCGGCAACAATGCCGTCGCACATGACCGCAATCCTGCGCCGCGGTATCTGCCGCCGCGACTGCAATACTGGAATCAATTGCCTGCCAATCCGCCGGCACCCAAGTAGCTCGCTCTGTTGCTCCGGGGGTAGCTGCGGTTCGGTGTGTTCGGGCAGTGGTAATGCGAACATCGTTGTCTCGCTTGTGGTTTCGACACGCCTTCCGCTAGCGGTTCGAGTCGAGCTCAACCAGCAAAGGGGTCGCGGCTCAAGCCGGCTCAACCACGGCTCAACCAGCAAAGGGGTCGCGGCTCGAGTCGGCTCAACCAGCAACGGGGCAGCGGCTGAACCAGCCGAGGTGTGGGATGCGAAAAGGGACCGGGTGGAATGGATTCCACCCGGTCCCTTGGGCTTTCGCGTTGGTCGTCAGCCTGCGACGACGGCGAGCTGCACGGTCGCCGACACCTGCGGGTGCAGGTTGACGATGACCGGGTAGCTGCCGGTGGCCTTGATGTGGCCCTGCGGAAGCTCGACGTTGCGCTTGTCGACGGTCGGGCCGCCGGCGGTCTTGATGGCGCCCGCGACGTCGGCCGCGGTCACCGACCCGAACAGCTTGCCCGAGTCGTGGGTCTTGACACCCAGCGAGACCTCGGCGAGGCCCTCGAGGGCCTGCTTGAGCTCGTTGGCGTGCTCGAGTCCACGGACCTCGCGGGCAGCCTGCACGCGACGGATGTCGTCGACCTGCTTCTGCGCGCCACGGGTGGCCTTGATGGCCAGGCCGCGGGGCAGGAGGTAGTTGCGGCCGTAGCCGTCCTTGACCTCGACGGTGTCGCCGGCTTCGCCGAGGTTCTCCACGGCAGCGGTGAGGATGAGTTTCATGTCTGTACTCCCTTTCCGCTTATCGGCTGGTCGAGGTGAAGGGCAGCAGGGCCACCTCACGCGAGTTCTTCACGGCCACCGCGACATCGCGCTGGTGCTGAACGCAGTTGCCCGTGACGCGACGCGAACGGATCTTGCCGCGGTCGGACAGGAAGCGCCGCAGCAGTGCGGTGTCCTTGTAATCGATGACAGCCTTCTTGTCCTTGCAGAAGCTGCACGCCTTGGTCTTGGTGACCTTCTCGACGCGGGGCTTCCGGCTGGCTTTTGCCTTTGCCATGTGTGTGTTGCTCCAGTCAGTACAAATCTAGAAAGGTGGTTCGTCGTCCCCGCCACTGAACGATCCGCTGTTGCTGGCAGGCGCGCTGCCCCAGGGATCCTCGGCGACCTGCTGGTTCGATCCGCCGCCGCCGCGGCTTGCGCCGCCGCCCGACGATCCGAACCCACCGCCGCCGCCACCGCTGCGCGAGGTCTTGTTGACCTTCGCGGTGGCATACCGCAGCGAGGGACCGATCTCGTCGACCTCGAGTTCCACGACCGTGCGTCGTTCGCCTTCTTTGGTTTCGTAGGACCGCTGCTTGAGCCGTCCCTGCACGATGACCCGGGCGCCCTTGGTCAGGCTTTCCGTCACGTTCTCGGCCGCGTCACGCCAGATGTTGCAGCGGAGGAACAGCGCTTCGCCGTCCTTCCACTCGTTGGTCTGACGATCGAAGGTGCGCGGAGTGGACGCCACCGTGAAGTTGGCCACCGCGGCACCGGACGGCGTGAAGCGCAGTTCCGGATCGGCGGTCAGGTTTCCTACGACGGTGATGACGGTGTCGCCTGCCATGATTTCCCCTCGGGTCGTGTGGTGGGCACTCGCTGATCGACGTGCACCGGGATCGTGGGTCCAACCCTAGGTCCCGGTACCGACGTGTTCAGACGATCAAGGAATCTGTGGATTACTTCCGCAGGACCTTGGTGCGCAGAACCGACTCGTTCAGCTTGAGCTGACGGTCCAGCTCGGTCACGGTTTTGGGCTCCGCGTTCAGGTCGATGACCGCGTAGATGCCCTCGCTGTGCTTGGCGATCTCGTAGGCAAGACGGCGCTTGCCCCAGATATCGACGCCATCCACCTTGCCGCCGTCATTGCGGACAACATTGAGGAAGGTATCGAGAGAGGGTGCGACGGTGCGCTCGTCCAGATTCGGATCGAGAATGACCATCAATTCGTAGTGACGCATAAGACCACATCACCTCCTATGGGCTAGTCGGCCACGGACGGTCCGTGGCAGGAGGGTCGCCTGCGTCGGCAACCGCTCCAAGATACACGACCAGGGCGTTTGGAGAGAAATCCGTGGTCGCGGGGGCGGGTGCCGATAGCCGGAAGGTGTATGTCGTGGGGTCGTCACCCGCACCATCCACACGCCACCCGCCCCAGGTACAGATCTCGGCAGGCGCCAGGCTCCCCCGGAACCGCAGCCGGTGACCGCCTACGCTGACACCATGCGTGCCTCGCGACCCGGTCTGCGCTCGAGGTTGCGCTGGCATTCGGGGCGCGGTGAGACCGCCGTCATCATTCTGGTCGCGTTGATCCTCACCGTGCTGGCGATGCTATGGAGCTATCACATCAAGATCCGCTGCGGTGGGGAGCCGTTCAACCCGCTCGGTCGCAGCGCCCACTTCCCCGGCGGCGACCAGAGCCGACTGCTGCCCTGCTACTCCGACGTCTACCAACTCTGGCTCGACCGCGACGTGGACAAACACGTCTTCCCCTACATCCACGGCGGTATCCATCCGGATGGGACGCTCTACGGCGGGGTCGTCGAGTACCCGGTGCTGTCCGGGATGCTGATCTATCTCGGGGCGATCGGCGCACACAACGACACCGAGTTCTTCACCCACACCGTGTGGCTTCTCGCACCGTTCGCGTTGCTGATCACCATCATACTGGCGCTGATGGCCCGCTGGCGGGTGCTGCTGTGGGTGGCCACTCCTCCAATTGTGTTGTACGCCTTCCATAATTGGGAGCTCCCGGTGGTCGCGACGACGGTCGGGGCGATCGCGGTGATGGCGTGGGGTGCCACCACGAGCCCCCGCACCGGACAGCGGCGACTCTCGTTGCGGACAGCAGCCGCCTGCGCATCGGCGCTGCTGGCAATCGGGTTCTGCCTCAAGCTCTATCCGGGGCTCTTCGTGCTGCCACTCGCGTTGTATGTGCTGTACCGGGGCGCCGACGGTGTGCGCGGCAGACAACCCGACTGGGCCGGCGCCGGGCTGGTGGTGGGCGCCGCCGCGGTCACCACCCTGATCATTCAGCTCCCGTTCGTGCTGCTGGGCTTCGACGGATGGCTGGCGGCCTGGCAGTTCCAGAGTGACCGCAGCGCAGACGCCACTGCAAATTCCATCTGGTACTGGGGTTTTCGCTTTCTCACCGGCGGATCGGTGACCGACACCTACAACGCCATCGTCGGCGTGGCCTCGCCACTGCTCATCCTGTGCTCGTTCGCCGTGGCGATCGCGCTGGGCCGTCGCCGGATGGCGCAGATCGGCACCTTCCCGTGGATCGGTGTCGCCGCGTCGATGCTGGCCGGATTCATGGTGTTCCACAAGGTACATTCGCCGCAGTACACGCTGTGGCTGATGCCGTTCTTCGTGTTGCTGAACGTCCGTTGGACGGTCATCGCCGCCTATCTCGCCACCGACCTCATCCTCGACATCGCCATCTTCCGCTACATCGGGTTCATCAACTCGGGCTGGCCGTCGTGGGTGACCATCGGCGGAGTGGCGGGATCGGTCTGGGTTCACGCGGTCCTGCTCGTCGTGCTGATCGTCACCTTTGTCCGCACCCCACTGCGAGAGCCGTTGGCCACCATGATGTCCCGGAAGAATCCCGTTGACACCGCGGATACGGTGAAGCCGACAGCACGACCGGAGGAGAGCGTCCAATGAGTTCCTGGCTGGGTACCGGGCCCCTCGTCGGGGATCGGGTGACGTTGCGCCCGTTGAGCTTCGACGACGTCGGCGCCCTGGCGGGTGTGGTGGGTGATCCGGATCGTTTCCGGTGGGTGCCGGCCATCCCGACCGACGAGACGAGCGCCCGGACGTTTGTCGAGGCCGCCCACGCCGATCCGCAGCGGCGCGTCGCGTTCGCGGTGATCGACAACGAGACCGGGGCACTACTCGGTTCGACGAGCTACTACGACATCGACCAGCCGAATCTGACCTGTGCCATCGGATACACCTTCTACACCGAAGCCGTGCAGGGCACCGCCGTCAATCCGACGGCGAAGTACCTGTTGATGAAACACGCCTTCGAGGACTGTGGCGCGGTCCGTCTGGTGTGGCACACCCACGAGCTCAACGCCCAATCCCGGGCGGCCATAACGAAACTCGGTGCGACCTTCGAGGGTCTGCTGCGCAAACACCGCCGCTTCGGCGACGGTTGGCGCACCACCGCACAGTTCGCGATGACCGACGACGATTGGCCGGCTGCGAAAGCAACTCTCCTGCAGCGAATTCAGGCCGACATCAGGTGAAGAGCTCGAGGTTGTCGACACAGAGCCCGGCCGGTGCAGCTCGGACGACCACCTCGACGGTCGGCTGTTGTGATTTCTCCGCACCCCCGGCGGCCGTCGTTGCGGCCCGGTACACAACCACGACGGGGACCGTGTCCGATGTCCGTCGACCGTCGTCGGCGACTGCACGGAGGATCGTCGCCGCAGAGGTGATCTTCGACTGAACGAGAATCTGTCTCAGGCTGGTCACGCTCGACGTGAGTTGATTGCGTGTCGGCGACCCGGGACAGGTTCGCCCGATCGCCCGATCCAGTCCTGACGTGTCTGTTGGACTATAGGTGCTGAGGTCGGTGACGAATTGTTTTGCAAGGTCGACGGATTCGGCATCTCGCTGCGCCGCCTCGTCGACGTGGTTGTCATGCGTTGGCTCCGTCGACGCCGTCGAATCCGACGACTTGGCGGCCCACACCGCGCCGCCACCGGCGAGTGCGCCGACGACGAGCAACGCGATCCCGCCCAGCACCAACCCGACGATGGGTCCTCGACGCGGTCGTCTCCGCTGCGGCGGCGGTCCGCCGGGACCGAAGCCGGGCGGCCCGGGCGCAGGGTACGGCGGCGGTCCACCGGTGCCAGCCGGCTATGGCCCGGGTTGCGGTGCCAGCGGGGGTGGCGGCCTGGGCGACGGAGCTGCCCATGATGGTTGCGGGCCGTCCGACCCCGGTTGACCCCCGCCAGTCATGTGCGACCTTCCCCCTGTCGCCATGACCGTACCGTCGTCACCCGCGTCGTGTGGCCGGTTCGCGCCGACGTCAGCGACGACGCGCGATCCCAGCCGGTCGGGTGCACCGTCGAGCACCCCACCCGCCGGGTCGTCATAGTAGCCACCCAGGCGTCGTTGCCGGACGAGATCTTCGGTGGGATGCCAGATCTGCCAGATCACGACGCCGCACAGCATGATCACCATCAGTCCACGCAGGATCACCGCGCCGGTGAACCACTCGTCGGGTAGCCACCGACGGTCGGCGTCGAGGAACAGGCCCATCCGCGGAATCCAGAGCAGGGCGTCGATCACCATCCAGCTCAGCAGAAGTCGCGTGTGCGGCAACGCGAGCACGGCCAGCGGCACGAGCCACAGCGA
Organism: Gordonia bronchialis DSM 43247; assembly: GCF_000024785.1. Classification (NCBI taxonomy): domain Bacteria; kingdom Bacillati; phylum Actinomycetota; class Actinomycetes; order Mycobacteriales; family Gordoniaceae; genus Gordonia; species Gordonia bronchialis. Next base: position 5,075,136 of record NC_013441.1, read on the forward strand.
GTACTGCGGACTCCATACCTTGTTGACCAACAGGAAGCCGGCGACGAGCAGGAAGGCGAGCTGCGCGACCCGCGGGCGGTACGGGGCGAGCAGGCCGATCGCGATCACCGCGCCGATGACCAGCACCAGCAGCAGCATGGTGAGCCCGTTGAGAAGATCGATGTTCCATGTGAAACCACCGATGTCGGAGAGCACGCGATACCAGGAATCGGGGTCGGCCCCGCGATCGGTGTTGAAGCGGAAGAACTCTCGCCACCCGGAGGGGTACGGGATGAGGACCGGCAGATTCACCAGCAGCCAGGAGCCGACCGCCGTCGCCGCCAGGACCGCGAACTCGCGCATCTTGCCGGCCCGCAGACACAGCACGGCGAACACCACCAGCAGTAACGCCGGGTACAACTTGGCCGCTGTTCCCAGGCCGAGACACACACCGGCGAGCCACGGTTGGCGCCGCGACCAGGCCAGCAACGCGAGCGCGACCAACGCGGTGGCGATGGCGTCGAAGTTGGTGAACGCATGCACCAGGACCAGCGGGGACAGGGCCGCCAGCCACACCGACCACATGCGAGTGCGGGCGGTCAGCGCGGTCGCCCAGATGGTGACGAGCCAGAACAGTGCCAGCCCGAGCGCGACGAGGTTGAAGAACATCACCACGTCCAGCGCGCCCGGCACTCCCCAGTGTTCATTCGCCCAGCCCCACCAGCCGGCGAGCCGCGCCGCACCGTACATGTACATCCCGGTGAGCACCGGGTACTCCATGTAACGCTTGATCTGTTTGCCGGTGCCGTCGTCCTGATACCAGTAGTCGCGGTAGGGCAGCGCGCCGTCGTTGAGGCGTTCGGCTCCGTACAGACTGATGACGTCGGAGTAGCAGAGGTCGGTGAACTGACGCTGGTTGTCCCAGTCGAGCCGCATGACCGCGCCGGGCTGTCCGGCGGTTCCGTCATCGGGTTCGGCCTGCTGCAGACAGCCGGCCTTGCCGAACCAGCTGAGCGCCAACGTGATCAGAGCCAGGCCGAACAGCACCCGGACCGGGGTCAGATGCCGGCTACGTCCCACGACGGCGTGCGCGCCGGACGGACCGCCGACGACCGAGCTGGCCTCGCGCACCAATCCGTCGGTGTGACTCGGGCGTATCCGATCGTCGTCGACGCGAAGGTCGGCGGACATGCGGGTGGGACTCACCAGGCCCGGTTCGGCGTCGTCACGGGCGGGGTTCGGCTCCGAGCGGCTCGGCTCGGGCGGATTCGGCTCAGACATGGGCGGCCTGGGGCGTGCGGAGGCGGCCCGTCGTGGCTCGTCGCTCACGCTGCTGGCACCTCAGGATGCGTGGGTCGGCGCCGCGCGTACACACGCGCTGCAGGGCGCGAACGTCAGCTCGATGCCCGTCAGCCGACTGGCGGTTCCGGAATGTCCCCATTACCGCCGTCCCCGTTGTCGCCGTTGTTGCCACCGTTGCCGGTGTCTCCACCGTTACCGTCGCCGTCCCCGCTGTTGCCGTTGTCGTTTCCGTTGTTGCCACCACCCGGCGGCCCGGTCGGGATGGTGATCCCGGGCACCGGCGTCCAGTTGCCGTCGCCGCCGTTGCCGTAGTCACCACGACGCGGTTGGGTCCGCGGACCACGGGTCTGGGTGGTGGTCGGATCGTACGTCACCGCCGGCGGCTCGTAGGGCACACCGGCCTGACCGCCCACCGCTTCCGGCTCGGGGAACTGCTCGATCGGCTCGCCGGCCAGGGCACCGTTCATCGCCGCCTGCCAGATGTCGGAGGGCAGGCCGCTGCCGTAGATGGACGCACCGTTGACGTTCTCCAACGGCCCACCGGCATTGGTGCCCACCCAGACCGCGGTCGAGAGCTGCGGGGTGTAACCCACCATCCAGGCATCCTTGTTGCTGCCGGTGTCGCCGAGCTGGACGGTGCCGGTCTTGGCTGCCGACGGACGCGAACCCAGCGTGGGGTCGTAGAGCGAGTGGCCGTTGGAGTAGGCCGCGATCGGTTCGAGTGCCGAGGTCACGTTGTCGGCGACCTTCGCCGGGAAGACCCGCTGACCGTCGTTCTTCTGACGCTCGAACAGGACGTTGCCGTCGGAGTCGGTCACCTTCTGCACAAAGTAGGGCTGACGGTAGATCCCCGACGCGGCGAGCGTGGCGTAGGCCGAGGCCATGTCGATCACGCGGGACGGGTACTGCCCGAGCACCACGCCACCCTCGGGATAGCCGTTGGCCTCCTGCAGGGTCTGCGCGATGTCGCCGAACGACCGGGCCACACCGGCCTGATGCGCGGCGTCGGCGACGGCCTTGGCGCCGCCCTGCAGATCCATCATGAGCCGGTAGTAGACGGTATTGAGCGACATCTTCATGGCCGTCGCGAGGTTGCACGAACCGCAGGATTCACCGTCGGAGTTCTCCACGGTCAGTCCGCCGGTGGCCTCGTACGGCGCCGAGCTGTAGACCCGCGAGAGCGGGATGCCCTGCTCGAGCGCGGCGACGAGCGCGAACACCTTGAACGACGACCCGGTCTGCAGTCCGGCCTGTGCGTAGTCCCAGCCGAGCGATTCGTCGCCGCCGTAGTAGCCGCGGACCGCACCCGTGCGCGGGTCGATCGACACCGAGGCGGTCCGCAGGTTCTTCGGTTCGCCGTTCATCTTGCCGTCGGGACATTTGTAGATCTTGTTCTGCCGGCAGGACGCCTGCACGACCGAGTTCTGCACCTGGGGATCGATGCCGGTGACGATACGCAGACCACCGGTACGCAGCTGTTTCTCGGTGATGCCGATGGAGGGCAGCTCGGCGAGCACCTGACGTTTGATCAGGCCGCTCGGGCCGGGCGTGTAGTCGGAGACGCTACGCGGCTCGATGGTGCGCGGCAGTTTGTCCCGCGCACCTTGTTCCTGGGCTCGGGTGATGGCACCGGTGGTCACCATGCCGTCGAGGACGTAGCGGTAGCGCACGAGCGCGACGTCGGAGTTGACCGCCGGGTCGTAGTAGGACGGTGCCCGGACGACGGCTGCGAGGAGGGCCGCCTCCTCAAAGGTGAGGCCCTTGCTGATCGGCTTGCCGAAGTAGGCCTGGGTGGCGACCGCGATGCCGTACGCGCCGCGGCCGAAGTAGATGGTGTTGAGGTAGGACTCGAGGATCTTCTCCTTGGACCACCCGTTGCCCGGCTTCATCTTCGCGGCGTAGGCCAGCTCGCGGAACTTGCGGGTGTAGGAGCGTTCGTCGCCGACGATCGCGTTCTTGACGTATTGCTGCGTGATGGTCGAGCCGCCGCCGGCGTCCTCGTTGCCGGTGAGCTTGCCGAGCACCGCGCGCGAGAGGCCACGCGCCGAGAAGCCGTCGTTCTGCCAGAACTCGCGGTCCTCGGCGGCGACGATCGCCTGCGTCATGGTGGTCGGGATGTCCTTGTACGGGATCACCTTGCGGTCGCCGTCGGCCTGCTTGACCTCGGCGATCAGGTTGCCACCGGAGTCGACGATGGTCGCCTTCTGGCTGACCTCGGGCTCGGGGATCTGCGCGTTGGCGTAGGTCCAGGCAAATGCCGCGATCAGGATCAGCACGATGGCCGGGACGATGAGCCCCACCGCGCCGAGTGCCCAGGCGAAGCGGCTGTGCTTCTCATGTGTCGCGCCGCCACGACCCCGATTCGACGCCGAACCGGCGCCCCGCGACGTGGGCGAAGTGCTACGTGCCTCGCTCATCGTCAACCTTTCCCACCGGGCCAAGCGCGCGTGTCAGCGCCGCAACCACAGTACTTCTCGTATGCGTTCGTTACTCTACTGTGACGTACTCGCGTGCCCGACGGCAAAAAGCGTCGCGCAGAACACAGCCGAAACGGCCGGCGATCCGTCGAACTATTTGGCCACGCGACGAGTCCGCGTGGACCGCGGTGGCAACCCCGCAACGTACGACTGCACGAGATGGTTCCAGCTGCAGGTCCGGCACACCTCGACGACGTGCACCGAGAACTCCTCGGCGCTCGCATCGAGCCGGGCGATCTCCTCGTTGCTGCGCGCCGACCCCGACACCTGCCCGAGACGGTCACCGAACACCCAGGACACGAGCGTGACCTGCTCTTTGCGGCAGACCGGGCACACCGTCGACGAGGGACGGCCATGGAATTTGGCGGCACGCAGCAGATACGGACTCGCATCGCACACATCGGCGACGGCGGTCCGGCCCGAGTGAACCTCGGCCAACCGCGCGCGCCGCTGCAGGGCGTAGTCGACGATCTGGCGTTGCACGTGTTTCAGCGTACGTCCTCACTGTTGTGGACGCCCGCGCGACGTGCGGCAGCGCTCACACAGCGTCGTCGTGGACAGTCGTTATATCGGTGCGATACATTGGCGAATACATCGGAACGGACTGTTGGCGCGTCAGTATGCGTCGACATGTCGGGTGCACTGGTGTCGGAACCATCGGCGAAAGGGGGTGCGGACATGCTCGAACTGGCTGTTCTCGGACTGCTCATCGAATCCCCCATGCACGGATACGAATTGCGGAAACGTCTGACCGGTCTTCTCGGCGCGTTCCGGGCCTTCTCTTATGGGTCGCTGTATCCGACGCTGCGCCGCATGCAGGCGGACGGTCTCATCGACGAGGCCGCCACGCCGTCGGGGATGAAGGTGCGACGCGGTCGCCGCGTCTACCAGCTCACCGACAAGGGTCGGGAACGGTTCAACGAGCTCGTTGCCGACACCGGACCGCAGAACTACACCGACGACGGATTCGGGGTGCACCTCGCGTTCTTCAGCCGTACCCCGGCTGTGGCGCGCATGCGCATCCTCGAAGGCCGCCGCCGTCAGGTGGAAGAACGCCGGGAAGGTCTGCGGGAGATCGTCGGCCGGTCCAACCGGGCCGTCGACCGCTACACCCGGCAACTGCATCAGCTCAGCCTCGAGTCCAGCGAGCGTGAGGTGCGCTGGCTCAACGAGCTGATCGCGGCCGAGAGTTCCGGATCCGGTCCCGATGACCCGGATCCGGATCGCGGCATCGATGCCGATGCCTTTGAACCCGCAACCGACACCGACGTCTCCGATGCGGATTTCCGTGTTCCGGCCACCCGCCGGGACGCGGAGGACAACGGCGGTCCCGGGTCGCGTGATTCCACGCGCCGGGATTCCGAGCAACTGAAAACACCGGTCGCGCAGCGAACGTCTGTGGCGCCGCGAGAAGAAGGAGAGCCCGACCATGGGTGAGCCCAACAAGGTGCGCGTTGCCATCGTGGGCGTAGGAAACTGCGCTTCATCCTTGGTGCAAGGCGTGCAGTACTACAAGGACGCCGACGAGAACGCGAACGTGCCCGGCCTGATGCACGTCAAGTTCGGTCCGTACCACGTGCGCGACGTCGAGTTCGTCGCCGCCTTCGACGTCGACGCCAAGAAGGTCGGCTTCGACCTCTCGGACGCGATCTTCGCGAGCGAGAACAACACCATCAAGATCGCCGACGTGCCGCCCACCGGCGTCACCGTGCAGCGCGGCCACACCCTCGACGGTCTCGGCAAGTACTACCTCGAGACCATCACCGAGGCCGACGGCAGCGGCGTCGACATCGTGCAGACCCTCAAGGACGCCGAGGTCGACGTGCTGGTCTCCTACCTCCCGGTGGGCTCGGATCAGGCCGACAAATTCTACGCGCAGTGCGCCATCGACGCGGGTGTCGCCTTCGTCAACGCCCTTCCGGTGTTCATCGCCTCCGACCCGGAGTGGGCGCAGAAGTTCGTCGACGCCGGCGTTCCGATCGTCGGCGACGACATCAAGAGCCAGGTGGGTGCCACCATCACCCACCGCGTGATGGCCAAGCTGTTCGAGGACCGTGGCGTCACCCTGGACCGCACCTACCAGCTCAACGTCGGCGGCAACATGGACTTCAAGAACATGCTCGAGCGTGAGCGCCTGGAGTCCAAGAAGGTCTCCAAGACCCAGGCCGTGACCTCCAACCTGACCGGCTCGCTGGCCGGCAAGGTCGAGGACAAGAACGTGCACATCGGACCGTCGGATCACGTTGCGTGGCTTGACGATCGCAAGTGGGCCTACGTTCGCCTCGAGGGACGCGCCTTCGGCGATGTGCCGCTGAACCTGGAATACAAGCTCGAGGTGTGGGACTCCCCCAACTCGGCCGGCATCATCATCGACGCCGTGCGTGCGGCCAAGATCGCCAAGGACCGCGGCATCGGCGGACCGGTCATCCCGGCTTCGGCCTACCTGATGAAGTCCCCGCCCCAGCAGCTCGCCGACGACGTCGCTCGCCAGCAGCTCGAGGCGTTCATCATCGAGGGCTGATTCTTCTCGATATCGAAACCCACCATTCCGCTTGCGGGATGGTGGGTTTCGTAGTTGGTGGGTCTACCTCTGCGACAGGCGGCGGTTGATGGCCGCGGCGTCGAAGAAAGTGGGATCGATCCGCTCGCCGGGCTCGAGCCCCGCCCACTCCATCAGTTCGTTGTGCCGCTCGTGTGTCGGATCATTCACGGCGGCAAGGAACTCCGCCCAGCCCCAGACTCTGCCGACATCTTCGAGCGGCGCGGTACCGGATCCTGCTCGAAGCCCGTGTCGGCCAGCCACTGCTCGAAGTCATCGAGAAGGTCATCGAGTGCGGGACCGCTGCGTCGGATCGGGACGACGTTGCCTTGCCGCTTCGCGCGCTTGCGGGTCTTCTCGGCGCGGCGGGCACCACGGGGGGCGGTTCTTCTTGCTCATCGGGGTCAAGGGTAACGCCGGGGTGAGTCGTGGTGGTCGTCAGAGACCGCTAGAGGTTCGCTTCGGCGGGTGTCCCCCTTATAGGTGTACTTCGACGTGCGTGCCACCAGGACGCAGGTGAGTGTCGGAGCGGTGTCGGCGTGCAGGAGGTCGTCGTCGACGTGCGGGGAGCATTGCCTGCATCATGTCGGCTGGACAGGTGCTCCATCAGCTGCCCACGGCGGCGAGTTGACTAGCCCACGTGCCCGGCTAATTCAACGACAGTCGCGAATCGGCGGCCGCGCCGTCGAAGAAGATAGGATCGAACCGCTCGCCGGGCTTTAAGCCCGCCCACGCTGCCAGTTCATAGTGCGTTCGCGGCTCGGATCACTTGCCGCGGCAATGAGCTTATCCACCCAACGGGTCCGCCGACGTCTTCGAGCAGGCAGGAACTGCCGCCCTGCATGGGTGCGGACGTTCGACTCAGAGAGCATCTGCTCCAGGCATAGTTGTCGGGAGACCGCGACGCTGACAACTTAGCTTTCGAATCTCCTGATGCAATGCATCGCGCAACTCAACCAGTCGCGTCGCATAAGCGTCGGGGTCTGTCTCAGCATTCTCCAAATAGTTATTGCACGCTCGGACCATGCGAGCGAGGGGCCTTGTAACAACTCAACCAGTCGCGTCGCATAAGCGTCGGGGTCTGTCTCAGCATTCTCCAAATAGTTATTGCACGCTCGGACCATGCGAGCGAGGGGCCTTGTAACGAAGGCAGTTGCCGCACCTGCGTGCGAGCGTGACGAATCTCGTCTCTCGCCGACAGCACGCTGGCGTTGGCCCGCGCGTAGTCGCCTGTGCCCACAGCACCGGGCGTAGTACCTGGTGACCCAGAAAAGGCTCGACGATGAGAGAGGTCAATGATAAGCGCTCGCAGCGCCAGCTTTTCGGTTCGCCGCACGCTCAACACGTAGGTGCCGAACGCAATGGCCACAGTCAGTGCCGCTCCGATTACTGCTACCAGCACATCCGGCCAGAACGTCGCCCACATTGTGAGTAGTCTGCCAGACCGACAGGATCGAGACTAGCTAGTACGACCTGTAGTTCTGGCGGACGTTACTGGCCCAGTGTTTCACCACAATCCCGATCTGGCTGGCGGTCTCAACATCAGGCATTCCGACGGGTAGTCTCTGGATAAATACGTCAGTGACGCCCGCGTCGAACACACCTCCTTGTATGCCGTCCTGACGGAAAACGAGCAGCGGAAGCCTCAGACCGAACAAAACTCCAGCCTCCAAGTTGTTCCAGGGGTCGGAAACGATATATTTCGCAAAGTGGCCGATGCCGAAGTACCTGGTTTCGACTGAACCTTCGAAGCAGACATCTGTTCGTAGCCAAGTATCACTCCACCAGAGCAGTGTCGGGCAATTGAATAGACCTCTTTCAGTGGCGAGTCAACACCATAATCGGTACGCCCAAGCGCGCGATGCTCGAAGTGCTCATTGGCCAATAGGTCGATAATAAAGTCGTAGGACATTTGTTGCTCTGCAGAGAGCGCCGTCGGTGCCGACACAAACACCGGGATTCGCGCACTCACGTAACATCTCCTATACCTGCAGACATCTTCGAACCTCTGCACACTAGCTCCCGGCCTGTACCCGCATTGCGATCATATAGCGCGCCACTCAGCCCAGACGGCGATGACACCAATGGTGCGCGGCCGAGCGCATCGGAGTAGGCAACGTGTCCGTGGGAACTGGCGTGCGAGTCCGATTGACAGGTACTTGGGCCTCGCGTTCGGGGCATCCCCCACCAGCACGCCGATCTGAACAGAGTCGCTCGTCCGCCGGTTGAGTGGCCAGACCCTCACACAGACGCAGGACAGCGTTCGCCGCATTGTGGATCGGTCGGCCTGGCGCGGCAGTAGACGCTGCAGAGATGCGAAGCCAATCACACCCACGCCCCCCGCTCACGAGGCTTGGCCGTAGCAGCGTCGGTCATTCGTCCAGACGGCCCACTCCCCGCAATGCCCGATTTCACATACAGTGTTGGCGAAACCGGCAAAACGTTCGGCGCCGGTTCCGCGATCACCGATGAACGCAACGAAAGGCGCTTCAACATGGGCGTAAGCCTCAGCAAGGGCGGAAATGTCTCGCTGACCAAGGAGGCACCCGGCCTGACCGCGGTCTCCGTGGGTCTGGGATGGGACATCCGCACCACCACCGGCACCGACTTCGACCTGGATGCCAGCGCCATCGCGCTCGGCGCGAACAAGAAGGTGCTGTCGGACGCCCACTTCATCTTCTTCAACAACCTGCGGTCGCCGGACGGCTCCATCGAGCACACCGGTGACAACCTGACCGGCGAGGGTGAGGGCGACGACGAGGTCATCAAGGTCGACCTCAACGGGGTCCCGCCGGAGGTCGACTCCATCGTCTTTCCCGTCTCCATCTACGACGCCGACGCCCGCAGCCAGTCCTTCGGTCAGGTGCGCAACGCGTTCATCCGCGTCGTCAATCAGGCCGGTGGCGCCGAGATCGCCCGCTACGACCTGTCCGAGGACGCCTCCACCGAGACCGCGATGGTCTTCGGTGAGCTGTACCGGAACGGCGCCGAGTGGAAGTTCCGCGCCGTCGGCCAGGGTTATGCGTCGGGCCTCGCGGGGATCGCCCGCGACTTCGGCGTGAACGTCTGAGAAAGTTCACCCCCACGACAGCATCCATGCCGCACCCGGCCCGTCCGGGTGCGGCATGCTTGTGCGATCGACACTGGTGCCCCTGCGCACCGCTCCTTAGTGAAAGGCCAGCTCCACCTTGGTAGTACGCATATTCGGCATCTCGTTCGTCGTGACGATCGGTGCCATGATCATCGCGTTCCTGTACGGGGGCTGGCAGGCGCTTATCCTGACCGTCATCCTCGGCATCCTCGAGGTCTCGCTTTCCTTCGACAACGCGGTCATCAACGCGACCGTCCTGCGTCGGATGAGCGAGTTCTGGCAGAAGATCTTCCTCACCATCGGCATCCTCATCGCCGTCTTCGGTATGCGTTTGGTGTTCCCGCTGGCGATCGTGTGGATGGCGTCGGGCCTCGGTCCGGTGCAGGCACTCGACCTGGCTCTCAACCCGCCGCCAGATGACGCCGCCTACTTCCCCAACGGTGACCCCAGCTACGAGACGATCATCACCGACGCGCACCCGCAGATCGCGGCCTTCGGTGGCATGTTCCTGCTCATGCTGTTCCTCGGCTTCGTGCTCGAGGAGAAGGAGATCACCTGGCTGAGCTGGATCGAGCGTCCGCTGGAACGCATCGGCAAGCTGGAGATGCTCGAGGTGGTCATCGCGACCGGCCTGCTGATCATCACCGCCGAGTACATCGCCGCACCTGAGGAACGGTCGACGGTGATGATCGCCGGCGCGCTCGGCATGATCACCTACATCGCGGTCAACGGGCTCGGCGAGTTGTTCAAAGTCGACAACGTCGTCGACGACGAGGACGCGGACCCCGCACCAGAGAACGCGAAGCGTTCCGGTGGTCCCAGCGACCTCGCCAAGGCCACCGGCAAGGCCGGTTTCTTCCTGTTCCTCTACCTCGAGGTGCTCGACGCGTCGTTCTCCTTCGACGGCGTCATCGGCGCCTTCGCCATCACCGCCGACCCGATCATCATCGCGCTCGGCCTCGGCCTCATCGGCGCCATGTTCGTCCGGTCGCTGACCGTGTACCTGGTGCGCAAGGGCACGCTCTCGGAGTACGTGTACCTCGAGCACGGCGCCCACTGGGCGATCGGCGCGCTCGCGTTCATCCTGCTCTACTCGATCGGCACGCACGTCAACGAGGTCATCACCGGTCTTGTGGGTGTGGTGCTCATCGGCGCGGCCTTCGCGTCGAGCATCGTGCGTCGACGACGTCTCGGTGACGCCGACGACGAGGCTTCGACGGAGGTCGAGGCCAAAGCCTGAGTTTCACCGCAGAAACGACGATGGGTTGCGCTCTTCACGGAGTGCAACCCATCGTCGTTTGGGGACTACTTGCGGCCGGCCTTCCAGTTCAGGCCCCAGTTGTAAGCCTGGTCCACCGCGGATTGCGAGCCGCGGATATAGCGGACCTCGCGGTTGATGACGAGGTCACCGCCACGGTTCTCCAGCAACGCGATGGCGCACGAGATGGCGCCCTGATCCGACTCGTCGAGGCGCACCTCGATCTGCGGACCGCTGGCCGGGAACAGGGTGACGACGCCGTTGGCGGCCGCCCAGTTGGGTGCGCCCTCGTAGATGTAGGCGAAGATCAACACCCGACGGATGCGATGGGTCTGGGACAGGTCGATGTACATGTTCTCGCCACCGGTGACCGACCCGGAGCGGTCGTCGCCGTCGAGGTAGATGATCGGCTGTCCGCTGTAGGGCGCCTGGAACGAATTGCCGAGTGCCTGAACGATTCCCTTGTCGCCGTCGGAGAACTCCCAGAGGCAGGCGAGGTCGAGGTCGACGCCGGTGGACCGTTTGAACAGGCCGCCCTTGGACCCGGCGGTCCAGTTGAGATTGACGCGCATCTGTCCGGTGGCCGAGCCCTGCTTGGTCAGCGACACGCTCGGCGCCGACTTGGTCAGCGTGACCTTGGACAGCGAGATCGGGGCCTGGGCCGGCGGCTGCTGCTGATACGGCTGCGCCGGGGGCTGTTGCTGATACGGCTGGACGGGCGGCTGGGGTGGTGCGGGCGGTGCCGGCTGCGCCTTCGGACGTTTGGTGTAGTCGATTCCCATGGTGTGGTCCTTCGCTGCTCGTGTCGGATTTGTACCGTTATCGTCTGGCCGCAGCCTATACGGATGCGGGCCGGGTCTGTCGCGGGTCGCTGCTCGGAAGAATCACTCCCTATCCGGACGCATCGAGGACGATCCGCGCCTGCGGTCCGAAAGTCGTTGCGGTGTGCAGAACTCCGCGCTCGTCGCGCCGGCATCCCGCCACCCCGACGTGCCGTATCCCGGCGGGCAGGACGAAACCGCCGTCGATCTCGTAGCGGGTGTTGGTCACCTTGGTCGCCCGTGCCTGCGGATCGGCCGGATCCGACGGTGCTCGTTCCGCGCCGACCACCACCATCGCCTCGGTGACGCCGACCGGCCAGTCGAACCGCAACCGACCGTCGGCGACGCCGCGGACGACGATGTCGGGGATGACGATCTCGGGCGCGGTACCTGGCACCGGTGACCTCGCATGCGCCGCGTCGGATCTCGCCATCTCCGACGACATCCCCGCGAGTACGGTGACGACGCCGTAGCCGACCGATCCGTCCCGCGGCGCCCCACCGTCGTCGAGTTCCGTTGCGGCAGTGCGTCCGACGGTTTGTGTTGCCCCGTCCGGCAGCAACCGCAGAACGCGGTAGACGACGCCCGGAGTCTCCGACGCCTGCCAGCTGATCCGCCGGGTTCCGTCGCTGAGGGTCTCGACGCGGACGTCACCGGCGGGCGATACGCTCAGCCGCGCGGCGAGTTCGGCGAGCTCGGGATGGTCGACACAGCCACGTGCGGCGTCGGCAATCGCCGATGGATCGGCGATACCTGCTTTGGCCTCGGCGACAACGGCTTCCGCCGCCGCGACCGCCCGCCGGGAGGTCTCCAGGACGTCACCCAGCCGGGGTCCGCCCGCATCTACCGTGTCGATGTCGGACGCATCCCGCCTCAGCGCCTCGAAGGCGGACAGTGCGGCGACGTGGCGGGCGTGGGCCGCGTCGTCGAGCGCGTGACGCCACCGCTGTGCCGCCGCCGTCACCACGGACTCGACTTCCTCTGCCAACGACCGGATCTGACGGGTGGCGTCGGGATCGTCGCCGGCCAGCTCAGCGGCCCGTCGGCACAGCGCCTGGGCCGTCACCGGACGTCCCCGACGCAGCTCGGCCCGTGCCGAACGCAACGGTTCCTCCCACTCCCGAAGTCGTGGCGCCGGAACCGGTGCCGCGTCGCGCTGCGGTGGTGTGCCCGCGCCGAAGGAGGCGGCGATCTCGCCGACCAGCGCACGCGCACCGACCGACCCGAGCCCAAGCGAACGCGCCTCATCCACCAGGAACGCGAAATCGTCTGCCAGCAGGTCATCTTCGACGAGGACCGCCGCCCGTACGCGCGGCTCGAGATGTGTCCGCACCTTGGTGGTGACGGCGGAGACGTACGCACGGGAGAGGGTCACGTCGTCGAGCAGGATCTCCCGGACGTGCACCAGGAGCTCGTCCACCACTGCACGCAGTCGGCCAGCCGGCAGCTCGCGTGATCGCTCCCGCAGTTGCTGTGTGCGCCTGTCGATCTCGGTCAGATCGGTGATCTCGTCGAGGGTCAGGTGCAGCAGATTGAGCAGTGTCGGGGTGGCGTCCCCGGTCTGCAGTCGGTCGAATTCGGCCAAGAGCGCCGCGATCTGGTCGAGGCGCTGCGTGCTGAGTTCGGCAGGCGGTGCAGGAGCGGTCGCGGGCGTGGCGTCGTCGAGAATCCGGTAGCGGCGCAACCGGGTTGCGACCTCTTCGGGGGAGAGTCCACTCATCGCACCGAGATCGTCGAGACCGGCACGCTTGGACGCCGGGATACCGCCGTGCCGCTGCATGAGACGCTCGATCGCGTTGTCCAACAACTCGTATCGTCCGGCGTCACGCTGCTCGCGCGTCTCGCTGACGGTGCGGGCCAGGGCGGCCCGGCGGTTCGCGTACCGGAGCAGTTCGCTGCGCTGGGCGTGCTCGGACACCAACTGGCCCACCAGCACCCGGTACTTGGGGTGATCGCGGCTCTTCTGCCAGAACGCCCACACCGCCTCGATCCGCTCGGCCACCTCGGCGTCGGTGAGCGCCTGGACCTGATCGAGTGGAATGTCGTAGAGCTCAAACGGATCGGACGTTTCCACACCGCCACGGCGATCCACGGCAGCCAACACCCGCTTCCGATAGTCGTTGGTGTCCAACGGTTTCACGGGCTCACCGATCTCGGCGCCGCGATTGCTGCACCTGGTCGAGTTCCCGGCTGACCTCCGACGCCGACAGCGTCGCACCGGTTTTCGCCGTCAGGGTGAGCGGGATGTCCGCATCGACGTGGTGGGCGGTCACGTGCAGCACGCCGTCGAATCCCATCTCGAACATCACCCGGACCTCACTGCCCTCGTCGTAGCCGGGCGGGATGTCGGTGATGGCGCCCTCGATGAGGATCTTCGCGTCTTCGGGCCGCGGGGATGCCTGCTGTCCCAGCTGCTCGAGCACGGTCAGATTGATGCGATCCTGATCGGCACGCACCGTCCCGAAGGATCGTCGAACACGGATCGGCAGCGTCTGGTTGCGGTGCACCAGCCAGGTCGCCTCCAGCGAACCGGAGTAGCCGCCCACCGCGAGTACCCCGAAGCCGCGCGACACCACGGTGTCCACGGTGATCTCCAACATGCGGCGCACCCCGGCCACGGGCAGCGCGAAGGCATCGGCCACCCGCCGACACGCCTCCTCGACGTCGGCGGCGTCCGCATCCAGCGGCGATGCGCCGTCCGCCAAGCGGCCACGGGTGCGCAGGTCGGCCCCCACCAGGCGTTCGATCTCGAGTTTGTCGCCGTAGATCGCGGCACCCCGCGCGACGGCGAGGTCGGGATCGGCCAGTTCCGGGGTGATTCCCACCGCATCTGCGATCGCGGCGGCGACCATCGGCATCCGCGACGAACCACCGACGAGCAGCACCCGATCGACGCGCTGCACACCGCGGTCACGGGCAGCCTGCAGGCACGACCTGGTCAGCTCGACCGTGCGCTGCAACAGCCCGCCGGTGAGATCCTCGACCTGAGGGCGGGTCAGCGTGATCGTCGAGCGTGCGCCTTCGTGGGCGACCACCACCGACGTCGAGTCCGCGTCGGTCAGTTCATGTTTCGCGCGCTCTGCGGCGATCACCAGGGCCTGTGATCCGGCGGAGTCGTCGAGCGGGTCCTCGGCGTCGGGGTTCTCCGCACAGAACACCCGCGAGAGGTGCAGCGCGATCCGCTCGTCCCAGTCGGCGCCGCCGAGCTGATGATCGCCGTCGACGGCGAGGACCGAGATCCGACGGTCGGCGAGTTCGATGACCGTCGCGTCGAAGGTGCCGCCACCGAGGTCGTAGACCAGCACGGTCTCGTCCGGAGTGCTGCCCGACAGTCCGTCGGTCAGTCGGCTGAACCCGTAGGAGAGAGCGGCGGCGATAGGCTCGGAGAGCACCCCCGCGACGTCGATCCCGGCGTAGGTGCCGGCCTGGATCGTGGCGCGGCGCTCCTCGTCGCCGAAGTAGGCGGGCACGGTGATCACCGCGCGTTGCACCTGCTCCCCGGCGAAGGCGGCGTCGGAGATCAGCGACTTCAGGATGAGTGCGGAGATGGCCGGTGCCGACCAGGTCTGCCCGTGCGCCACGAACCGCCAGTCCGGGTCGCCCATGCGTCTCTTGACCAGTGCGCATACGTTGTCGGGGTCGAGGCGGGCCTGGCGTCGTGCGCCTTCGCCGACGACGTGGTCGGTGGCCGAGGTCAGCAGCACCACCGATGGTGTGGTGGGCGCGCCGGTGAGTCCGGAGATGACCTCGGGGCGGCCACCGGCGCCGATGGTGGCGATAGCGGAATTGGTCGTGCCGAGATCGATTCCATAGACGCCCACGAGAGGCGATGCTAGCAGCGGAATGTGGACGTCGGGGCGTCGCGCACGCGCCGGTAGGCTCGGTGAATGACCGAATCGGCGGAGCCCGGCGACCACGAGCAACTGCGTCTGCTGAGTGAGCAGATTCAGGACCTGACGCGGGTCGTCGCGCGACAGTCGCAGATCATCGACAAGATCGCCACCGCCGAGTCGAAGCGGACCGGTCCGAGCACCGACACGCCGCTGCTGGTCGAGTTGTTCGCCCTGTTCACCGACGCCGACACCTGCGCGCGGACAGCCGATTCCGAGCGTGAGGCGGCCGCCTTCGGGGCGCTGCGCGACGGGCTGGAGCGGCTGATCGTCGGACGCGACGGCCGGGTCGTCATGCCCTGTGCCGGTGACGACTTCGATGTCACGGTGATGGAGGTGGCCGACGTTCGCGCCGCGTCGGACACCGCGGCGGCGGGCACTGTCGCCGAACTGATCCGGCCGGGGCTGGTGGTTGCCGGTCGATCGGTCCGCCCGGCGATGGTGGTGGTCTACCGGGGCTGAGCGCCCCCGTTACTGGTTCTGGCCGAGCTGGGCGGTGATTTCCTGGTTGATCTGCTGCAAACCGGGTACCGAGATACCCGGCAGTTGACCGCGGATGCTCTGCACGATCGAGGTGTCGTTGCGGACCTTCTCGCTGGACTGCACGAGAACCGTTCCGGCACCGACGAAGTCGAACTGTCGTTCCTCACCGGAGTTGATCCCGAAGCGGCGGCCGGCGGCCGCGATGAAGCTGTTGACCCACGCCTGGTCGAAGTGGTGGCTCGGCGACGGACAGTCGGCCCAGCCGACCAGCGCCTCCGGGTCCACCCGGACGGGCGGTTCGACGAACATGACCGGCCCGCTCGACGACGCGAGGAATTTGCCGGTCCCGATCAACGTGAGGAATCCCGGCACGATGGACTGGTTGAGCGTCAGATTCGGTTGGAACGCCAGCAGATTCGACGCCCGGATGGTCAGGTTGCCGTCGTCGAGGTCGTAGGAGTTGATGTCGTAGCCACGGTCGCCGATGACGAGCTTCCCCTGCCCCTCTGCCACCACGAAGTCGCCGAGATGCAGTGGCGCGGAGAACTGTTGGGCCACCATGTGCAGCATCTGTCCCTGCAGTCCGTGCTGCAGGGAGGTGAAGTTCATCTGGCCGTAGTAGGCGATCATGGCGCCCTTGGACAGGAACCAGGGCGCGTTGACGTCGATGACGAAGCTGTAGTTGTTGCCCGGGACGTTGTCGTCGGTCGGCAGTGTCGTCGGGTTCCAGACCGTGTTGAGTTCGCTCACAGCTTCTCCTCCGATGCCTGCACGAAGACGACACCCTGGCCGGTGCACTCCAATTGCATTGCCTCACCGCCGCTTCGGCCGACATTGCGCCAGCTCATCGCCGACCGCAGTGTGGTGTTCAGTTGTCCGCCGGCCGCGACATAGGCCTGCGGGTCGACGACGACGGGTTTGTCCGGGGTGACCGGCAGATCGAAGACGCCACCGTGTCCAAGGATCACCGCGGTGCCGGCACCGGAGAGCTGGGTGGTGAACATTCCCTGGCCGGTCATCGCGCCGGCCGCCGCCGATCGCAGCGATCCGAGCAGTCCGCCACCACCGCCACCACCGCCGCCTTGCGAGGCCACCGATACCACCGATGCCTGCAGTCCGGACGTGTAGGCGAGCAGCCTAGAGGCCTCTACCCGCAGCACCCCGCCGACGGCACCGAGATCCACGATCTGCACCTCGATGCCCCGAAAGCCGTAGTGCACCACGCCGTTTCCTTGCGCGACCATCGTCGACTCGTGCTCACCCGCCAGTGCCCGACCGGCCATCGCACCGAATCCACCGCCACCGAATCCCCCACCACCCGCGCCGGCGATCTGATGCGGCTGGAAGAGAACCTGACCGGTATAGAAGAGCATCGCGCCGCGTCGGGCGATCACCGGGCCGGTCTGGCCGATGTCGACGGAGACGACCTTGCTGTTGACCTTGGTGAACATCGCTTCCCTCACCGTTCGGCAGGCTGGATCGACACGACACCGGTTCCGTCCCAGCGCAACGAGAACGCCTCCCCGGAGCCCTGTCCCATCACGGTGCGCCACGAGACGTCGGTGACGAAGGACTGGTTCAGCTGTCCGCGCGCGCAGACGAAGGCGTCGGGGTCGACGACCAGCGGGAACTGCGGCGACACCTCGAGGTGGATGAGCGGCCCGCCGCGGGAGAGCAACGCGATCTGACCGTGTCCGGTGACGGTGGTGGTGAACAGTCCCTGCCCCGACGACGCGCCGCGCAGTCCGGCGAAGGTGACGTTGGTGGTGAGGTTTCCGTTGAGCACCATCAACTGCTGCGACTCCACCTGCATGGTCTCGCCGGCGAGTTCGATGATGGTGGTCTCGGCGGCGTCGTGCGCGAAGTAGACGACACCGTTGCCGGCGCATTCCATCAGCGACAGCGCCTCGCCGGTGGCGCGCTGTTTGAGTCCGGCGACCACCCCGGCGCCGCCGCCGAAGCCCGCCGACTTGAAGGTGACCTGCCCCTCGTAGGCGACCATCGAACCGCTGAGCGCCCGCACCGACGTGTTCTGGAGCCTGGCCTCGATCACGCGTTTGGACCGTTGCACCAATTGCATTCCGGCCTCCTCGTTGTCCCGACGCACCACCGGCGACTCCGGGGTGTGCGACACGATGATCGTCGGCCCGCATACCACCCGCATCGTCGGTCGGCGCGTTCGTGTCGGGTTGGAAGTTACTCGATAGCATCGGCTCGTGCCCAGAAACTTTGCCCGCCGCTGGTTCGGAGGAGGTGAGAACACCCAATCCGCCGTCGACTCGTCTCTCGAACAAATGACGTCGGCGTTTCTGGACTCCGATCGCATCGTCGGCGAAATCGAGATCGCGGTCGCCGCCGCACACGAACTCGACCCCCGCTCATCGCTGCGCAATGAGTGGACCGCGATCCGCGAACACCACGCGGCGCTGACCGCCGAATACCTCCGACTCAGCGGTCGCGTCGGCACCCCGGCACCCGCCCGGCCCGCCGAGGTGCGGGCCTGCACCGACGGCCTGACCCGCATCAACGCGGACATGACCCGTTTCGGGCAGGTCCACGACGCCGAACTCACCCGGGCCCGCGGCGCGCTGCGTGAGGTGGCGACGCTCGACCGCGACGCCCGGGTCGCGATCACGCGCGCGGTGGGCGCGCTCGAACAGGCCGATCGCCGCATCACCGCCCTTGGCACCGTCCGCTCGGTCACCGATGCGCTCGCCGAAGCCGACGCCGCGTTCACCGCTGCCGTCGGACTCACCGAGAAGCGGCGGGCCGGGCGGGCGGTGATCGCCGCCGCCGCGCGGGTGGAGTCCGTGCTCGGCGAGGCCGCTGGCTACGCCGAGCGGGCCGAACGGGTCATTCGGTCGGTCGAGACCTTCCGCAGCGCCATCATGACCCGCCGCGAACAGGTGGACCCCACGCTGTCGGCGTTGCGGCGCGAGTTCAGCGTCGCGTGCTCGGCCGATCTGCAGGACAACGGTGCCGTGATCGATCGGGCCGTCGCGCAGGCCGACGACGCGCTGAGCACCGCGCGCGGGCACCTCACCGATGCCCCCGACGTGGCCCTCGATGACGCGGAGACCGCCCGGGAGCATCTGTCGGTGGCCGAGGACGCCGTCGACGCCGTCCTCGACCGACTGCGGCGACTGCGTGACGTGCGCGCCGACCCCGCCGCGGTTGAACGCCGGGTGAGGTTCCGGTTACGCGACGCCCAACAGTTCGCGATCAATCACTCTGTGGTTGACGAATGGGGATCGGTGCTCGATGCTCAGGCCGACCGGATCACACGAGCCGGCTCGGCACTGGACCGGATTCACCCGGACTTCTGGGATTACCTCACCCAGCTGGAGGCTGTCGATCGACGCATCGGGGAGATCGTCGACAGGATGAGAGGACAGGTGGCAGCACGATGACCACCACCGCGGCGTCGGATGACGCCGTCGACGTGACGCCCACCGGCGTCCGCCACTTCAGCCACCTACCGACCGCGGTGACCGACGACCTGTTCTGCGTTCATCCCGAATGCATCACCCCTGCCAATCCGCGGACGCAACTGGCCCTCGCGCTGGGCGCCACGCTCTATGTGCCCGGCACCCGCCCCGACCTGGCCGACACCATCACCCACCGGCACGCTGAGGGCGTGACCTCGATGGTCATCGACCTCGAAGACGCCGTCGCCGACCACGAGGAACGTCTCGCCACCGAATCGACGGTCGAGACGCTGCGGACGCTCGCCGGGAGGGACGCGGCGTCCATGTTGCTCTTCGTCCGCACCCGGCGCTCTGATCAGATCCGGTCCATTGCAACGGATCTGGGTCCGTCGACGGTACTGAACGGTTTCGTGATCCCCAAGTTCGGTGGGGCGTCGGCGCGCGCGGATCTGCGTGCGGTGCACGACGCCGAAAACATTGTCGGCGCAAAGCTCTTCGCGATGCCGGTGCTGGAATCGCCTGCCCTGGTGCATCGCGAGACGCGCGACGGCGAGCTCGCGCACATCTCGGAGGTCCTCGGCGAGTTCCGTGACCATGTGCTGGCCGTCCGGGTCGGCGCCACCGACATGTGCGGACTGTTCGGCATTCGCCGCGACCGTGACCTCACGATCTATGACGTCCGAGTGGCCGCCGACGTGATCGCCAGTGTCGTCAACCATCTCGGCCGCTGCGACGACACCGGGCACATCGTGACCGGACCGGTGTGGGAGTACTTCGCCGACCACGAGCGACTCTTCCGGCCGACGCTGCGGCAGACCCCGTTTCAGGAGCACGACGCGGTGCTGTTCCGCCAGCAGCTGGTGCGTCGCGACATCGACGGCCTGTTGCGCGAGATCGCCCTCGACCGCGCCAACGGCATGCACGGCAAGACGGTGATCCATCCCGCACATGTTGCCCCGGTGCACGCCCTGTCCGCGGTCACCCACGAGGAGTATCACGATGCCCTCGATATCCTGGCCGACGAGGCCGGTGGGGTCCGCCGCTCGTCGTATCGGAACAAGATGAATGAACTGAAACCGCACCGGAACTGGGCGTTGCGAGTGATGGACCGGGCCGCCGTGTTCGGCGTCACCAAAGAGGGCGTCGCCTTCGTGGACCTTCTGACCGCGCTGGCACCCTCATGACCAGCAGCACCGCTGCCGCCCGGCGTCGCGAAACATCCTGGGTGACCGACACATTCGGCGCCCAGATCACCGACGTCACCGACGAGCCCGGCTTCCGGCGAGTGAGCGACCTGGTGATCCTCGGCTTGCGGCGCAACCGCCGCCGGGCACACCTGCTGGTCTCGACGGTGCTTGGCAAACACATTCCGGTGCCACCCAGCGTGATTCGCACCGTGGCCGATGACCTCGGCGATGCGGTGATCGGCGTCATCGGCGAGGCCGGGAACGCCACGGTGGTCGGCTTCGCCGAAACCGCCACCGGACTCGGTCATGCGGTGGCTGATCGGATCGCAGCGGCGGTGTATCTGCATTCGACGCGCCGGGCGGCACTCGACGTCGCCGTGCACGGCACCTTCGAGGAGGGGCATTCGCACGCCACCACCCATCTGCTGCAACCGAGTTCGCCGGATCTGCTGCGCTCCCCCGGACCCCTGGTCCTGGTCGACGACGAGATCTCGACCGGCAAGACCGCCCTCGAGGCGATCGACGCACTGCACCGCCTTGCCCCGCGTGAGCACTACGTGATCGCGGCGCTGGTGGACATGCGCGAGTCCGCGCACGAGGCGGCCACCGCCGAGACCGCGCAGCGGTTGGGCATCCGGATCGACCACGTGAGCCTGGCCCGCGGGCGGGTGACCTTGCCGGACAGCCTGATCGACGAGGTCTGCGCGTTGGACCCGGCGAAGCTCAATCCCGTTGCCGCCAAGCGCGGCCAGTGCAGCGTCAGCACCGTCGCGTGGCCGGCCGACGTACCCGACGGCGGACGGCACGGTGTGCTGCGTTCGGAAGCCCGACGATTCGCCGCCGCCGTCGACGAGGTGGCCGCCCGCTCGCGCAGCGTCGTCGACCGGCAACGCCCGCTGGTGGTCATCGGTCACGAGGAGTTCATGTACCTGCCGTTGTGCATCGCCGAGCGTCTCGAGAACGCCGGACTCGACGTCCGCTATCAGACCACCACCCGCTCACCCGCGCACGTCCGCGACGTCGCCGGGTACCCGTTGCGTCGTGGATTCGAGTTCACCGCACCGGAAGTCGATTCCGCCGCTCATCGCTACCTGTACAACGTGAACGGCACCGACGAGCTGCCCGCGCAGGTGCTCCTCGTCGCCGATTCCCCTGCCGACACCGACGCATTACGAGCTCCGGGAGGACTCATCGACGTGCTGACCGCCGCCGGCCACGACCTCACCGTCCTGGTGGTCCCCGCCTCTCGCCAGGCCACGCTGGCCGCGGCACGAGGTGAGCGATGACCGGCAGTCGCGTCACGGCACGGCCCTTACGCGGGCCCGAGTTCGGTTCGTACCGCGCCGACGAGGTGACCTGGCTGCTCAAGGATCTGTCGGCCCACGCCCTCGAAGGCGATCTCGCCGAGCGCGAACGCCGCGTCCAGAACGGCACCGCCCACTACGCCGAGTCGCTGCCCGTCGAGTTCCAGCCGGGTGCGGAATATCAGCAGCTCTTCCACACCACGCTGCGTCAGACCGCCGGGCGGATCGCCGACGCAGTGGCCGTGGTCGGTGAACTCCTTGTGGCCGAACGCCATCCGCAGCCGGTACTGGTGTCGCTGGCTCGTGCCGGGACGCCGGTGGGTATCCTGATCCGACGATGGGTCGAGTTCGCGCACGGTATCGCGTTGCCGCACTATGCGGTGTCGATCGTGCGCGATCGTGGCATCGACGCCAATGCGCTGCGCTACATCGTCGGCGAGCACGATCCGGAGTCGGTGGTCTTTGTCGACGGCTGGACCGGTAAGGGCGCCATCCAGCGCGAACTCACTGCGGCGCTGCGGGAATTCGAGCAGTCCGGCGGCCCCCGTCTGCATGATGGGCTCGCCGTCCTTGCCGACACCGGATACTGCACCGGCACCTTCGGGACCCGCGACGACTTCCTCATCGCGTCGGCCTGCCTGAATTCGACGGTCTCCGGTCTGGTGTCACGCACCGTCCTCAACCGGGACTACATCGGTCCCGACGACTTCCACGGCGCCAAGTTCTACCGCGAACTCGCACCGCACGACGTGTCCGGGCTGCTGCTCGACACCATCACCGACGAGTTCCCGGCCGTCGCCGAGCGCCTTCCGGCACTGATGCATGCCATCGCCGGCACCGACCGGACACCCACGTGGGCCGGCTGGCGAGCGGTGGAGCAGATCCAGGCACAGTACGGGTTGTCGTCGATCAACTTCGTGAAACCCGGTGTGGGAGAGACGACCCGGGTGTTGTTGCGGCGCATTCCGTGGCGGGTCCTGGTCCGGGAGGCAGATCTCGCCGATCACGCGCACATCCGGCTCCTCGCCGCCGAGCGCGGTGTCCCGGTCGAGGTGGTCCCCGACCTCACCTACTCCTGCGTGGGCCTCATCAAGGAGACCGAGTGAGTATCCTCGTCGCGACCGACCTCGACCGCACCCTGATCTACTCCCGCTCGGCCATGGGGGAGCACCAGTTCAACACGGTGGCACCGCAATGCGTGGAGATCTACGACGGCGCGCCGCTCTCCTACATGTCCGCCCGGGCGATCGGACTCCTGACGCGTCTGGCGTCGACTGCGACGGTGGTGCCGGTGACCACCCGTACTCATGCGCAGTTCTCCCGGGTGACACTGCCCGGAGCGCCGTTGCGGTACGCGGTCGTCAGCAGCGGTGGACGCATCATCGTCGACGGCGCCGACGACGCCGGGTGGCGGTCCGGGATCGAGGATGCGGTGCGCGGCCTGGGTGCCGATCTCCAGACGGTGACAACACAATTGCGTGAGCGCACCGACGACGGCTGGGTGCGGTCGCTGCGCGTCGCCGACGACCTGTTCTGTTACCTGGTCGTCGATCTCGAGCGTCAGCCCGCCGGTTTTCTCGACGAGTGGCGGGGCTGGTGTGAGCCGCGCGGCTGGGCCGTCTCGCAGCAGGGCCGCAAGATCTACGCCATGCCGCAGTGCGTCACGAAATCGGCGGCCGTCGCCGAGGTGCGACGCCGCCTCTCCGACACCAGCGAATTACCCTCCGACGCACCGCTGTTGGCAGCCGGTGACGGATGGCTCGATGCCGATCTCCTGACCTATGCCGATGCGGCCATCCGACCACGCCATGGTGAACTCGAAGCCCTCGGCTGGCACCGGCCGCACCTCGTCGTAACCGAACAGCAGGGCGCGCTGGCCGGCGAGGAGATACTGCAATGGTTCACCGATCAGGCGAACCGCTCCGACCCCATCGAAAGGACATCAGCGTATGACCCCGCTCAGTAAGGGCCAGAACGGTCCCCTGACCTCGTCGGAGGCCGTGATCACCGTCGAGGTGGGAGCCGCCGCGGACCTGTCGGCCCTGCTCGTGACCGACGCCGGGGTGGTGCGCTCGGATGCCGATTTCATCTTCTACAACCAGCCGAACGGGCCGGGTGTCACGCTCAGCACCGTCGGCGGCGGACCGCGCCTCGCCGTCAGCACCGCGGCGATCCCGTCCGACACCGCCGCCGTCCGAGCGGTCATCACCCTCGATGACGCGTCGTCGAGCTTCGGCCGGATCGCTCCCCCGATTGCCCGGGTCCTGAATTCTGCTGGGCAGGAAATGTTCACGTTCACGATCGAGGGGCTCTCGACCGAGTCCGTGGTGGTGGCCGTCGAGATCTACCGGCGCGGCAGCGATTGGAAGGTGCGTGCCATCGGCCAGGGGTACGCGGGTGGTTTCGCCGACCTCGTCCGCGACCACGGGGTCAGCGTCGACGACGAACCGGCCAGTGCCCCACCACCTCCGCCGCCTCCGGCCGCTCCCGCCTACACCCCACCGCCCCCACCTCCTCCCGCCTACAACCAACCACCCGCGTACACCCCGCCGCCGGCTCCGACGCCTCCGCCGCCCCCGGCCCCCGAACCCGAGATCAGTCTCACCAAGGCACGCCCGGTCAATCTGACCAAGGGCCAGAAGGTCACCCTGCGCAAGGAGGGCGGCGTCGCACTCACCGCCATCAGAATGGGCCTCGGCTGGGACCCGGTGCCCCAGAAAGGTTTCGGACGACGCGGTGGCGCCATCGACCTCGACGCCTCGGTGCTGATGTACTCCCAGGGCCGGTGCGTCGACACCGTCTACTACGGTCACCTCACCTCGAAGGACCGGGCGCTGAACCACTCCGGTGACAACCTGACCGGCGAGGGGGCCGGCGACGACGAGGTGATCGCGGTGAACCTGCCGGCGGTGGCACCGTCGGTCGACAACCTCGTCTTCATCGTGACCTCCTACCGCGGCCAGACTTTCGCCGAGGTCCAGAACGCCTACTGCCGTCTCATCGACGACACCACCGGCGCCGAACTCGCGCGATACACGCTCGCCGGCGGGATGCCCTTCACCGGAGTCGCGATGGCCGTTCTCAGCCGCGCCGGCGGTGACTGGAAGATGCGCGCCATCGGCGACGGCTTCAACGCGAAGACCCCCAAGAAGGCCGAACCCCACGTGCACCGGTACCTGTCCTGACGACGAGCCTCCGGCTGGTCGAGCCACCCTCCACTTCCCCACCTGCTGGTTGAGCCGCACCTCCCCACCCGCTGGTTGAGCCGCCCTCCCCGCCCGCTGGTTGAGCCGCCCTCCCCATGTGCTGGTTGAGCCGCGACCGGCGAGCGCAGCGAGACGGCCGCGCGTCGAAACCATCAGTGAGCCAGCAATGTTCGCAACCAGGGTGGACCGTGTCGCGGTGCGGACATGTTTGTCTTGCGGGTGGTTTCGACGCGCGGCGGCTCGACCTTCGGGCTGGGCGGGTGGGTGTCGGAGTGGTCGTTGCCCTTGTGCTCGTTGAGTTGGCGAGCGTCGAAACGGTCGCTACCCTTGTGCTGGTTGAGCCGCGACCGGCGAGCGCAGCGAGACGGCCGCGCGTCGAAACCATCAGTGAGCCAGCAATGTTCGCAACCAGGGTGGACCGTGTCGTGGCGCGGACATGTATGTCTTGCGTGTGGTTTCGACACACGGCGGCTCGTCCCTCGCCGTCGCGGCTCAACCAGCAGATGGTCGCGGCGGCTCACACGGACTACCGTGGAGGACATGCGCGCACGACGATCGGTGGCCACGGGGTTCGGCGGCCTCGACGACTTCGAATTCGTCGACGCCGTTGTTCCCGACCCCGGCCCGGGTGAGGTGACCATCGAGGTGCGGGCGGCGGGAGTCAATCCGGCGGATCTCAAACATGTTCGGCGAGAATCGGACCCGGACAAGCTTCCGCTGCCGGTGGGGTACGAGGTATCCGGCGTCATCACGGCCGTGGGTCCCGACACCCGGATCGGATCGGGTGACGTCGCGATCGGCGACGAGGTCCTCGCGTTTCGCGTCCGGGGCGGGTATGCGACGGCGTTGACCGTGTCCGCCGACACCGTGTTCGCCAAACCGCCGACACTCGGATTCGCCGAAGCGGCTTGCCTTCTGCTGGCCGGCAGCACCGCGGCCGACATGATGCGTGCGGCCCGCACCGATCGCGACGAGACGATCGTGCTGCACGGCGCGTCGGGCGCCGTGGGCATCGCGGTCCTTCAGCTCGCGCGCCTGCGCGGCATCCGGGTGATCGGCACGGCCAGTCCAGACAACCTCGAGAAGGTCCGCGCATTCGGCGGACTCCCGGTCCCCTATGACGCCCCCGACCTGGCGGCCCGTATTCGTGCGGTCGCCGATCCCTTTTCGCCGGCCGCGGCGCTCGACGCCGTAGGCACCGACGACGCCGTCAGCGCCTCACTGGAACTGGTCGCCGACCGGACCCGCATCGTCACGGTCGCCGCGACCGGACGCGCTGCCTCCGACGGGTTCGTGGCACTCGGCGGTGGGCAACCGGAGAGTGCGCAGTTCCGCGATTCGGTGCGGCCCTTGCTTATCCGGCTCGCATCGACCGGGGATCTGCAGGTGCCGATAGCCCGGACGTTCCCGTTGGCAGAGGCTGTCGAAGCATTGCGCCTAGTGTCCTGAGTCATTAATTTCCGTTCGGTTGTTAGGCTAGGGAATGGCAACCCGGGGTCCGCGAGCAGTGGATATTGTTCTGACTGATGACGAGCGCCGTGAGCTCGAAGGGTGGGCGCGTCGGCGAACGACGGCCTCGGGTTTGGCGATGCGATCACGAATCGTTCTCGCCGCCGCTGATGGCGGGTCGAATACTGAAGTGGCACAACGACTCGGCCTCAACCGAGGTACCGTGCGGCGATGGCGAGGCCGGTTCGTCGAGCACCGCTGCGAGGGGTTGCTCGACGAACCCCGGCCCGGGCGACCTCGAACCGTCGGCGACGAGCAGATCAAAGACCTGATCACCGCAACTCTCGAGACCACTCCGAAGAATGCGACACACTGGTCGACTCGGTCGATGGCTGAGCATCTCGACATGTCGCAGTCAACTGTTTCGCGTGTGTGGCGGGCGTTCGGATTGGCTCCACACAAACAGGATTCGTGGAAGCTGTCGAAAGATCCCATGTTCACCGAGAAGGTCCGCGACGTCGTCGGGCTCTACATGAACCCACCCGAACGTGCCCTGGTGCTCTGCGTTGACGAGAAGACCCAGATCCAAGCGCTCGATCGCACCCAGCCAATCTTTCCCATGCTCCCGGGCACCCCGCAACGGGCCAGCCACGACTACGTGCGCAACGGCACCTCCAGCCTGTACGCGGCGTTGGACATCGCGTCGGGCAAAGTCATCGGTTCGCTTCACTCACGGCATCGCGCAACGGAATTCATCGGATTCCTCCGCAAGATCGACGCCGAGGTGCCCGACGAGCTCGACGTCCACCTGGTCATGGACAACGCCTCTACCCACAAGACGCCCGCGGTCAAACGATGGCTGACCTCGCACCCACGATTCGTTGTCCACTTCACCCCGACGAGCTCATCCTGGATGAACCTCGTCGAACGCTGGTTCGCCGAACTGACCACCAAGAAGCTCCAACGCTCCACCCACCGCACCGTGAGAGCGCTCAACGCCGACATCAAAGCATGGATCGAGACCTGGAACGACAACCCCCGCCCCTACGTGTGGGTCAAGACCGCTGACCAGATCCTCGACTCCATCGCCCACTACTGCACACGAATTAATGACTCAGAACACTAGTGTCCGGCGGACATGCGGGTGGCAAGGTCGCGTTGCTGGCCGGGCGACTCAACCCTTGTCGCCGCCAGTGCGCACCGTGGTCTCCTCTGCCTCCTGGTGGTCGGAGTACTTCTCCGACGCCAGACGCGGAATCAGGCCGCCGGCAAGGACATCGGCGATCTGCCGGGCCGAGAGTCGATGACGCACGGTGAAGGTCTTGTCCTTGGTGACGTTGTGGACGTTGATCTCGTCCTTGGATTCCAGTGTGTCCCGCAGATTTTCGACGTGCAGAACATCATCCTGGTCGATGTCGTCATAGTCCGACTCATCGTCGAACTCGACGGCGAGTACCCCGAAGTTGGCCAAATTCTGCCAGTGAATCCGCGCGAAGGATTTCGCGATGACGATCCGCAGGCCGAGATGCCGGGGCGCGATCGCGGCATGCTCACGTGACGAACCCTGACCGTAGTTGTCGCCACCGACGATGACGTGGCCGGTGGATTCGGCCTCGCGGGCACGGTCGGGATAGGTCTCATCGACGCGGGTGAACGAGAAGTCGGCCAGCTTGGGGATGTTCGACCGGAACGGCAGCGCGCGGGCGCCCGCCGGGGAGATCTCGTCGGTCGAGATGTTGTCGCCGAGTTTGAGGAGTACGGGCGCCTCGATCTCGTCGGGCAGGTCGTCGAGCTCGGGCAGGCTGGAGATGTTGGGGCCCTTGACCGGTTCCACCTTCTGCGCCTCATCCGCGGGTGGCGGTTCGACGAGCATCGCCGTGTTGATCGAATGTTGTTGCGGCAGGTCGAGTTCGGGATAGGCCATATCGACGTCAGCGGCCCAGTCGCGCGGGTCGGTGATGACTCCGGTCAGCGCCGACGCCGTGGCCGTCTCCGGCGAGCACAGCCAGACCGAATCCTCTGTGGTACCCGACCGTCCGGGGAAGTTGCGCGGCATCGTGCGCAGCGAGTTGCTGCCCGTCGCCGGTGCCTGCCCCATCCCGATGCAACCCATGCAGCCGGCCTGATGGATACGCGCCCCGCCGATCACCAGGTTGGCCGTGGCACCCATCATGGTGAGGTCGGTGAGGATCTCGCGTGAGGTGGGGTTGATGTCGAAGCTGACCTCGGGCACCGTCTGACGGTCGGCGACCATCGCGGCGGCGATCGCGAAGTCGCGCAGTCCCGGGTTGGCGCTGGAGCCGATCACCACCTGCGAGATGGGCTCCCCGGCGACCTCGCGCACCGGCACCACATTCCCCGGCGACGACGGTTTGGCGATCAACGGCTCGATCTCGGACAGATCGATGGTCTCCTCGACGTCGTAGCTGGCATCGTCGTCGGCGAGCAGTTCGATCCAATCGTCCTCGCGTCCCTCTGCGGCGAGGAACTCACGCACCGCGTCGTCGCTGGGGAACACGCTGGTGGTAGCGCCGAGTTCGGCACCCATGTTGGCGATCACATGCCGGTCCATCGCAGTCAAGCCGGCCAGCCCCGGGCCGTGGTACTCGATGATCCGGTTGACACCGCCCTTCACGTCGTGGCGGCGCAGCATCTCCAGGATCACGTCCTTGGCCGAACACCACTGCGGCAGTTCGCCTTCCAGCCGGACACCCCAGATCTCCGGCATCCGGATGTTGAGCGGGTGGCCGGCGATCGCGAGCGCGACCTCGAGGCCGCCGACCCCGATCGCCAGCATCCCCAACGACCCCGCCGCCGGTGTATGCGAATCCGATCCGACCATCGTCTTACCCGGAATCCCGAAGCGCTGCATATGTGTGGGGTGTGACACCCCGTTGCCGGGTTTGGAGTACCAGAGTCCGTAGCGCGCGCAGGCCGTCCGCAGATAGTCGTGATCCTCCGCGTTCTTCTCGTCGGTCTGCAAGAGGTTGTGGTCCACGTACTGGACGCTGACCTCCGTGCGAGCACGGTCGAGTTCGAGACCCTCGAGTTCCTGCATCACCAGCGTGCCGGTGGCGTCCTGGGTCAGCGTCTGGTCGATGCGCAGGGCGATCTCGGAGCCCGGAGACATCTCACCGGATTCCAGATGAGCTTCGATGAGCTTGCGCGAGACATTCTGTGCGGTCCGGTTCTTCGACATGCGGGTCTCCTCGGAGGTGCCCCCGCGCTGATCCCGTCATCCGCCGCACAGACCTGGACCGGGCGTCGCTCTTCCTCGTGCTGCTTCTCGGTCGGTGCGGGCGGGCCGGGGCTGGACCCGTGGCGGATCTCGACGCCGGGCTGTGGTGCGCTCGATCCGGACCTTCCTCCATGGTCGCAGGGGTTGGTCGCAGGCGCCATCAGTTCGGCCGAACGCGAGCACCCGCTTGCCATCTCGACTCGAGGCAGAACCCGCCGAACGGACGACAGCGAATGCGCCGGATCCGTCTGACCTGTGCGGCACAATCCCAGCGAAGCGGCACTGCCGGCAGAGCGGTACGGACCAAGGAGGATAGGGTGATCACGGGTGTCGGAAAGTCCGGTTGGGTATTGGTCGACGTCGAGACCACCGGAACCAATGCGCGTCGTGATCGGGTCCTCAGTCTGGCGACGATGACTCTCGACTACGACGGACGCGTCGAAGACGAGTACGCGACGCTGCTCAACCCCGGGTGTGACCCCGGTCCGGTGCACATTCACAACCTGACTCGCGACCGCCTGCACGGAGCCCCGACTTTCGACGTCACCATGTCGCCGCTGCAGCAGATGCTGGCCGGGCGCACGATGGTCGCCCACAACGCGACGTTCGATCACGGGTTCCTGGTGGAAGAGGCACGACGGCTCGGCGCGACGCTCCCGATCGATCACCGCCTGTGCACCGTCACGCTCGCTCGCCGACTCCAACTCGACGTACCCAACGTCAAGCTGGGCACGCTCGCGACGTACTGGGGTATTCGGCAGCGCGCCGCCCACGACGCGCGCGACGATGTGCGCACCCTTGCCGAGGTGTTCCGCCGCAGTCTCGACCTCGCCGAGACACTCGGTCTGCGGCTGCCCGTCGTTGCCTGCGGTGTCAACTCGCGCGCCTTCCCGGACAAGGTCACTCGCGTGCCCTGCCCGTGGCGGGATCCGGGTCGGTTCGATCCGGCGGTGGGCCTCATCCAGGGCACCAAGGTGGCCATCACCGGTCCGACGACGGTCCCGCGCACCGAACTGGCACGGCGGCTGTCGGATGCCGGCCTCGACGTCATGAACAGTGTCAGCGGCAAGACCGGCATCGTCATCGCGAACCCGGGCAGCCCGGATTCACGAAAGCTGCAGCGCGCGAGGCTCGACGGTACACCGGTGCTCGACGAGGGCACCATGCTCCGCCTCGCCGACCACATACTTCCCGGCACGCTGAAGTCGGCCCCGGAGACCATCGAGGTGGTCACCGTGATCCACCCACCCTCGTCGCCGCCGACTCGACAGCCCGCCCGACGGTCGGGCCCATGGGCTTCTCGCCGCGTCCTCATCCTCGGTGGCAGCCACCTCGAGGCCACCGTGATGCGTTCGCGGATAGTGCAATTGGGTGCGGTACCGGCAATCAATCTCACCGCCGCCGTCACCGACGTCCTCCTTCTCGACGGCGGTGACGGTGACCCCCGGATGCCGCGGATTCGTGAACGTGCACTCACCATCCTGGAGATGCACCACGTCGACGCCGCGCTCGGCGTCGACCCCGATCCCGGCACCGCTGGAGTCGACACCGCCGGGCAGGGCTCGGCTGCGGCGATGATGTCGCCGGGCGAGGTGATCGACCTGCCGTCCGACGTCGCGCAGTTCACCGTCAACGTGTCCTGGAGCGCGGAAGCCGAACAACCGCCCGAGGTCGACGTCGTCGCCTTCGAGCTCGACACGGCCAACCGGGTGCTCACCGACGACGAGTTCGTCTTCTACAACCAGCCGGCAAGTCCGGATGGTGCCGTCCGGCTGACCATCGACGGCAGTTGCGAGCAGGGCATCTCCATCGATCTCCGGCAGGTCCCGCCGGATGTCGCCCGGATCGCGGTGGGCGCGGCGATCGAATCGCAGACCTTCGGTGACCTGGGCGCGCTCTCGGTCAGCGTCGACACCGAGGAGGCCGGGATCGCCACAGCGGTGCTGGATGCCGCGACGACCGAACGATCCATGATCATCGCCGAGATCTACCGACGCGGAGATGTGTGGCGGCTCCGGATGATCGGGCAGGGCTACGACGACGACCTGGGCGCGTTCGCCGTGCGCTATGGCGTCGAGGTCGACGACTGAGCACGCCGGACCGACACGGCTGAACCTACAACCGCCCGTCGAGCACATCCGCGTGCCCATGTCGTCGGCACCAGCTGACGATGTAGCGGGCGTGCAGTCCGCACCACCGGTAGACCGCGGATTGGGTCATCGGGAGCCGTTCGTCGTGTTCGCCCCGACGCTCGATGATCGGGCCGAGGTAGTGGCTGGTGACCTTGTTGGCGGTGTTCGGCGAGACCTTGGCCGCGCGCGCCAGCGACGCGTTGTCCGACGCCGCGCCGGATGCGATGGCCCCGGCCAGCCGTCCGGCGGTGTGTCCCCGCTGCCCGACGAACAGCTCGTAGAGCGGTACGCGGGGCCGGTCGATGTGAGTGTCGGGCAGTCGCTGCCCGAAGGCGACCGCACGGATGGCCGTCATCAGCGGCATCAAGCCGTCGGACTTGGCCACCACGCCCGAGACCTCCGGCCGCAACCGGGCTTCGTCGAGATGGTCGCGTTCCATACCGTGGCCCTGGGTCGCGAGAATCACCGGTGCCAGGCGGTCGTGTTTGCGCAGCGCGTCGATGACGTCGAGGCCGTCGAAGCTCCATTCGAGCTCCGGGTCGTTCCAGATCAGGTCGGCGACGACCACGTCGTAGCGGACCCGCCCGGCGACGGCGCGGGCGAACTCGTCCTCGTCGGCGGCCACGACCACCGCGCCACCCTCGCATGCCGCGCTCAGCGGCGGCGCCACGACGTGCCCCAGCGGGGACGCGACCAAGATGCGCAGACCTTCCAACACGTGCGCAATTTTGCCTGATTGGACGCGCTCGTGCGTAATCGCGCATTCAGATGACCGATTTGGGTGACCGGCGACCCAATCTCGACCTGTTCTGGTCGCAAGAACCGCTGACTTGCGCGTCCCGGTCCAGCAGGCTCGATGTCGACCCACTTCGACCTCTGGAGGAACGTATGTCCAACCCCGCCTCCCCCCTCCCCGGACGTCGGCAGCCGATGGTCGCGATCATCGGCCATCGCGACATCTACGACACCGCACTGGCGTCGCTCACCGAACGCGCAGGTTGCCGCTTCGACCTCGTCGACATCAACCACCCGGACCGCGCGGGCACCGACTCTCCCGACGCCGTGATCGTCCGCTCGGTCGACGGGCTCCG
Organism: Gordonia bronchialis DSM 43247; assembly: GCF_000024785.1. Taxonomy (NCBI): domain Bacteria; kingdom Bacillati; phylum Actinomycetota; class Actinomycetes; order Mycobacteriales; family Gordoniaceae; genus Gordonia; species Gordonia bronchialis. Next base: position 5,108,011 of record NC_013441.1, read on the forward strand.
CCTGGCCAGGACCCGTGGCGGTTCACGACGCCTGCCTGTTGCCTTGCTGCACGCCGGGTACCGGCACGCAGCGATCGTCGGCGATCCCACGATCACCGCTATCCCCGAAAGCGCGCCCGACGCGGCCGGCCGCCTGGGCCGCTTCCTGACCGGTCTCGTCGGTGAGGTCATCACCCGCACGCCCGTGCACGTCACCGAGCGGGAGCTCGAGATCCTGCGCACCTACACGCTGGGTGCCACGTTGCGTCAGACCTCCCGACAGCATCAGATTGCGGAAAGCACTGTGCGCGAACACTATCGACGGGTTGCCCGTCGATATGAGGATGCTGGCCTTCCGGTGGGCAACAAGGCCCAGATGCTCCTGCGGCTGATGGCCGACGGCTGGGTGGCCTCCACCGGCACCCGTCACACGGCCTGAGCAGCAGTCGGCCGGCGGCCGGACCGCGGACCTTCGGCCCATGACACCGGTGGGCATCACGGCACACACTGGAGGTATGGCGGCGCGGGTGCGGACGCCGTCCGCTGCCGACGCGATGGCCGCCGATGATGGCAGGAGGCGACGTCATGAGGGCGTTGGGTGCGACGGTAGCGGTCATGGGAGGGTCGGCGTTGGCCGTTTCTGCTTATCTCCACGTGTTGCGACCGTGGATTCTGCACCGGGGCGCGACCCCCGCGGAGGTGGCTGCCACGCTGCCCGGGGACGAACTGCTCGACGACGCGGACGGCGTGGCCACCCGGGCGATCACCATTCACGCCGGACCCGAGCACGTCTATCCGTGGCTCGCCCAGATGGGTCCGGCCCCGCGCGGCGGCGCGTACACCTACGACTGGATCGACAATCTGCTTGGCCTCGACATGCACAGCGCCGACCACGTCCTGCCCCAGTTCCAGCAGACCCAGGTCGGTGAGGAGATCGCGCTGGGTCCCAACGTGATGCGCGTCGAGATCGCCGACCCCGGCCATGACTTCGTGACGCGATCGGCCGACGGTTCCTGGGTGTGGGCTTTTCATCTGGAGCCGGTGGCCGGCTCCACGCGACTGATCAGCCGAAATCGGTTCCGCGTCGACTCACTGCCGGCTCGTCTCGGGATGCTCCCACTGGAGCCGGCCTCGCTGGTGATGGAGCAGAAGATGCTGCGGGGAATTCGCGATCGGGCGCAACACCTCGCCCGCTCGGCGTGAGCGCGCTACCAACTGGCGGATCGCGGCTTGCGTGTCGTGAATAATGGCCCCCATGCGGTCCCGGGGAAAAATCATCGATGCCACCCTCGACCTGATCCGCACGTCGGGCTTCGCGGGGATCACCATCGCCGCGGTCGCCGAGGCCGCCGGCGTCTCGCGTCAGACGGTGTACTCGATCTTCGGGACACGCGAGGACCTCGTCTCCCAGTCCATCGCGCACCTCACGCTGACCGCGACGCACGACATCCTTAGTCGTACCGCGGCCACCGACAACCCGACCGACTTCCTCATCGAACTGGTGATGTCCGGCCGCCACTTCGCCCGCAACACACCGGTACTGACGGCGATGTTCCAGGCCGACGAGGGCAACCCCCTGTTCGACGCCGGTGTCCTGCAACGCGCCAAACCCATTGCGCTGGAATTCCTCTCACCACTCGACGGCGTCCTCGACGACCTCGACGACGTGGCCGATCTGATGCTGCATCTGAGCCTGTCGATCGTGCTGTTCGACGACCGGCCCGACGACGAGTTGCGCCGCTTCCTGCGCCGCTGGATCGAACCCGGCGTGCAACGACTTCGCACCGATACCACCGACTGAGCATCCGCCTCGCAGTGTGAGGGACCGACGCATTTCTTGACACAACCACCACAGAGTGTCTAGTTTCGGATTTCAGTTCGGGGAGATCCACTTCACACACTGGGGGAATCGGTGTCTGCTGACACGTCCATGTCTCGTCGCTCCTTCCTGGCCGGAGCCGGCACCGTCGTCGCCACGGCCGGTCTTGCTGCCACCGTCGGCACCACCATCGGGTCCACGACCGCCTCAGCCCGACCACGAGTACGCACCGTCCGCGAATCACACCGCGTGGTGATCGTCGGGTCGGGATTCGGTGGCGGCGTCGCGGCCCTGCGACTCGCTCAGGCGGGGGTGCGGGTCCTGGTGCTCGAACGCGGGCGGCGCTGGCGGACCGGCCCCAACGCCCACACGTTTCCCGACCCCACCAATCCGGACAAACGCATCCTGTGGTGCACCTCGGCGTCGCAGATCTTCGGACGTCCAATCTCGGTGGAACCCTATGTGGGACTGCTGGAAACGGTCGTCGGGGACAACATGACCAGCGTGTGCGCCGCCGGCGTGGGCGGTGGCTCGCTGGTCTATCAGGGCATGACGCTGCAACCGACTCGCGACGTCTTCGAGGCCAACTTCCCTGCGGCACTGGATTGGCCGATGATGAACCGCGTGCACTATCCGCGTGTGGCGCGCATGCTGCGGCTCGCCACCGCGCCGGACGCGCTGGTGAACTCCCCCAACTACCGCGCGTCACGCCACTTCGCCGAGCGGGTGCGGCAGGAGGGGATGCCGCTGTCGAAGATCCCGATGCCCATCGACTGGAACTTCGCGCTCGCCGAGTTGCAGGGCAAGATGACCCCGTCCTACACCACCGGCGACGGGCAGCTCGGCGTCAACAACGGCGGCAAGTTCAGCGTCGACGTCACCTACATCGCGGCCGCCGAGGCGACCGGCAACGCCACCGTCCGCACCCACAGCAACGTCACCGAGATCTTCCGTAACCGCAACGGCCAGTGGACTGTTCACGTCGACAAGCTCGATGACTCCGGCCGCGCGGTCGAAAAGCAGATCCTCACCACGCCCACGTTGATCATGGGCGCCGGCAGCGTGAACACCACCCGCCTGCTGATGCGTGCCGAGCGGCTCGGCCACATCGGCGACCTACCCGACGACCTCGGCCGCGGCTGGGGAACCAACGCCGACCGCATCTACACCTGGACCGACCCGGACGCCGACTACGGACCCAAACAGGGTGGACCGGTGGTCTACGGCAGTAAGAACTGGTCGGACCCGGCGTCGGCGTTCACGGTCATCCAGGCGTCGATGCCGCCGAATCCGCTGGGCCCCAAAACGACGATGCTGGTCGGCTACGGGGTCAGCCGCATCCGCGGCCACTTCACCTACGACGGCCGCACCGATCAGGCCCGGCTGCGGTGGCCGGCCACTGGCGACGAGAGCATCCAGAACGGCCACATCGGCCCCGCCGTGCGACGCATCGCGGGACCGCGATCAGTGCTGGTGGACACCAACGGGATGGTGAACTCCACCTGGCATCCGCTCGGCGGCGCGTGTATGGAAACCGTCTGCGACCTGGACGGCCGGGTCCACGGACAGCGCGGACTCTACGTTCTCGACGGCGCCCTGATGCCCGGCAACTCCGCGGCATGCAACCCGTCGATGACGATCGCCGCCCTCGCCGAACGCGCGCTGGACAACATCGTCGCGCGGGACGTGGGCCGGGTCATCTGAGCTCGTGGCAGAGTGACAGGGGTGCTGCTCCTGCCGACCCTGCTGCCCAACGCACCCGACCTGTCCGACGCCGTGGTGATCGGCGACGACCACCTGTCCCGCGAGGATCTCATCGGCGCGGCCACTGCGGTCGCCGAACGTATCCGGGGTGCCCACACCGTCGCCGTGCTGGCGCGGCCGACCGTCGACACCGTCCTCGCGGTCGTCGGTGGCCTGATCGCCGGCGTGGCCGTCGTGCCCGTACCGCCCGACTCCGGGCCGCGCGAGCTCGAGCACATCCTGGCCGATTCGGGTGCGCAGGCGTGGCTCGGTCCCGCACCGGACGGCGCGTCCGACCAACCAGGGTTGCCGTCGATCCCGGTGCGGCGGTATGCGCGGTCGTGGCATTCGCATCCGGAGCCACCGGCAGACTCGACCGCCCTGATCTTGTACACCTCGGGCACCACCGGCCTGCCGAAAGGTGTGCCGATCACCCGGCGCGCCATCGCCGCCGGACTCGACGCCCTCGGCGAGGCATGGCTGTGGTCGTCGGGAGACACACTGGCACATGGTCTTCCGCTGTTCCACGTGCACGGGTTGATCCTCGGCGTGCTGGGTCCGCTACGCCGCGGCGGCCGCCTGATCCACACCGTCAAGCCGACCCCGGACGGATATGCGGCAGCCGCCGACGCCGGTGCGACGATGTTCTTCGGTGTCCCGACCGTGTGGCATCGAGTTGCCGCCGATACTGCTGCAGCGCAACGGCTCTCCGGTGCCCGGCTTCTGGTCTCGGGCAGTGCGCCGCTCCCGGTCCCGGTCTTCGAGCAGATCCGCGCGCACAGCGGTCACGAGATCGTCGAGCGTTACGGGATGACCGAGACGCTGATCACCGTCAGCACCCGCGCCGACGGCGAGCGCCGTCCCGGGTGGGTGGGCCTGCCGCTGCTCGGGGTCGAGACCCGGTTGCGCGAGGGAACCGAGGACGTCCCGCATGACGGTGAGAGTGTCGGCGACCTGCATGTGCGCGGCCCGATGCTCTCGACCGGATATCTCAACCGGCCCGACGCCACCGCGGAGTGCTATCTCGACGACGGCTGGTTCGCCACCGGCGACGTCGCCGTGATCGGCGCCGACGGGATGCACCGGATCGTCGGACGCCGCTCCACCGATCTCATCAAGTCCGGCGGCTACCGGATCGGTGCCGGCGAGATCGAGACCGTGCTGATGGCGCATCCGTCCGTGCGCGAAGTCGCGGTCATCGGCGTTCCCGACGACGACCTCGGCCAGCGCATCGTCGCCTACGTGGTCGGTGAGCGGGTTGACGACCAGGTCCTCATCGACCTGGTGGCCTCGGAGCTGTCACATCACAAGCGGCCCAGGGAGATCCGCTTTCTCGACGAACTCCCGCGCAACGCGATGGGCAAGGTGCAGAAGAAGATGCTGGGCTGAGTCGCCCTTGACAATAACTGAATCTTGCGTCAGCTTCAGGTGAGGCCTTGTTGTGCTTCGCGGAGAGGACGCCCATGCCAACACCGGAGACGATCGAGGAGGCCGTACGACGTCATGCACGGGAGCGGGCCGATGTCCCCGCGTTCACCGATCCCGCTCGCACGCTGACCTGGGCCCAACTCGACGATGCCGCGGACCGATGTGCGGCGTTACTCGCCGGGCACGCAGTGGGCCGAGGCGACCGCGTGGCCTGGTTGGACCCAACTCGGTCGGTCGCGCATCGCACGGGTGCGGACCCCGGCCAGGTCGGATCCGGCACCGGGTTCGCTGAACAGCTGGCAACCGATCAGGTCACCTCGGTAGAGGCCGGTCACCACCCGCTCACGCAGTTCGGCAGGCGCGTGGTGCACCAGGGCCGGTGCCACGATGTTGAGACCCACGAAAAGCGCTTCCCGCGAAGGAAAGTCGAGCTCGTCGAGCACTGTGTCGAGCACGGTGTCGTGGGCCGACGTCAGACCCAGCCCACCCAGGTCCCGCGGTCCGCTCGGCGACGCGATACCCGCATCGAAGAGCGCGCGTTGCAGCCTGCGCATGTTGGCGACCGTCGCGTCGTGACCGGCACGCAGCTCCTCGACCGCCGCGATCCGGTCGGAGTCGACGGATTCGGTTGGTGCCGAGACCAACTCGTCCGCGAGCGGTCTGAGCCGCGTCCGCAGCTGGTCGGCGAAACCGGCCAGGTCGCGCGGCACCGCGGTGGCCACGCCAGATGTCATGCGAGACCAGCGAGTTCGAGGGCCAGTCGCTTGGCCTTGTCCATGTCGTAGTGCTTACGGGCTACCAGGCGTTGCGCGTAGAGACCGCCGCCGGACTGGAGCATGGTGACCAGCTGCCAGCCGCCGTAGGCGTCAGCGGTGAAGTCGCGAATCGCGTGGAACAGGCGGGTGCGGTACTCGCCGTCGACGCCCTCCTTGGTGCGCATGTACTTCTTGATCAGCGGGCCCACCTCGTCGTTGTCGAGGTCGGCTAACGAGGGAGCGGTGAGGATGGAACCGCCGCCGATGTCGTGCAGGTGGCGCACCATCAGGCTGTAATCGGCTGCGGCGTAATGCTTTGCCGCGTTCGTGTACAGCTCACTGGGGAAGTACCAGCCCTCCGGGCTCTCCTCCGCGTTGGCGATCGCCGCCTCCAGTCCGGACCGAACCATGGTGGCGTAGATGACCATCTCGGCGATCTTCTCCCGGATGTGCACGATCTTCTCCGTGCCGTTGGCCTCGGCGATCAGTTGCGCGAGGCCGACGAGCTGATCCCCGAATTCGGACATGTGCGCGGTACCGCCGAGCCGCTCCCACAGCCCGAGGGCGTGGGCGAAGGTCGCCGAGTGACCGGTCTGTCCGTCGAGGACGACGCGCTCGTTGGGCACGAACACGTCGTCGAAGAGGATGAAGCCCTCCGGCATGTTGTGGTGCGCGCTGACCGGGAAGTCGCCCTCGCGTTCCCGGGGGGCGTAGCTGGTGTTGACGATCCGCACGCCGGGCGCGTTGACCGGCACGGCGCAGGCCACCGCGTAGTCCTCTTCGCCGGGCTTCATGTTCTAGGTCGGCATGACGACGAGTTCGTGGCTGATGGCCGCCGACGAGATGTGCAGTTTGGCGCCGCGGATGACGATGCCGTCGGGTCGGCGTTCGACGATGCGGGTGTAGACGTCGGGGTCTTCCTGCGCCCCTGGCGGCAGACGGCGATCGCCTTTGGCGTCGGTGATGGGCTGCACACACCGCAGGTCGTTGCGGCGACAGTACTCGAAGTACTCCTCGATCCGGTGGGCGAGTTCGGGATGATCGGCGCGCATCCGCGCAGCCGCGGTGAGCAACGCCAGCAGGCCTTGGCTGGTGGTGACCGTGACCATGTCCCAGTGCAGCAGTTCTTGCAGGATCTCCTTGAGATCTGCTGTGCTGCGCGGGATCTGGAAGTACTGTCCGCTCGCGTCGTCACCCGGGCGGTAGTGCTTCTCATATCCGTCGCCGACGAGTTCGATCGCCGTCGCGAACTGCGGATGCTTCGCGAGCTCCTTGACCTCTTCACCTTCGGCGAAGATCCGGCGGCCGTCGTCGAGCGACGCGATATAGGACTCCCTGGTCATCATCGCCATCTGCGTGTCTCCTTGGGGAAATCCGAACCGGGCCGGGCTCACGACCCAGCTTTTCTGATGCTAGATTCAGATTCAGGAAACTACAAGGGTACGGCCGATCGACGACCGCGATAGGGAAGCGCCGAGGAATCAGTGCGCGCCCACCGGGGCGTGCCCGAGGAACTCGAGAATCGCCTGGCGTCGTCGCTGATAGTCCTCTTCGAAGGCCGCCGCCGGGTCGCGGGGCCGCTCGATGGTGAGCACGTCGGCGACGCGGGCCGGGCGATGCGTGAGAAGCACGACCCGATCGGCCAGCAACAACGCCTCGTTACCCGGCCATCGCCTCGTCGACTCCGTTGTCGACCACCTCCCACAACATGTGATGCAGCCCACGCGAACTCGTGGAGCCGATGTACATCCCGGGTCGTTTACGGACGACGTCGAGTCCTTCGCGGATCGCGATCGACTCCGCGCCGTAGACGGGTTGCGTGGTCATGCGACCTCCTCGGCACGGAGGATGCAGCGGAAGCCGATGTGACCGGTCGAGGCATCCTCGGTGTGGCCCTGGCGAACGGCCGGACGGTATCGGTCACAGTAATTGGGTGAGCACAGGTGTGAGCCGCCCTTGACGGTGCGCCGGGCATAGGTCTCGTCCGAGTGGGCAGCCGATTCCTGGATCGGATTGCGCAGGATGCAGCATGCGCCGGTCGGGGCCACATTCTTGCCGCTCTCGCCGTGACTGGGAGTGTGGTGATCACGCGTCCACTCCCAGACGTTGCCGGCCATGTCGTGCAGGCCGAATCCGTTGGGGCGGAACCTTCCCACCGGCGAGGTGCCGTAGTAGCCGTCGGTCTCCAGGTTCTCCCAGGGGAATTGGCCCTGCCACACGTTTCCGCCGGGCCGGCCGTGTGGTTCGCGGTCGTCAACCCACACGTACACCGCGCGGTCGAGGCCACCGCGGGCCGCGAACTCCCACTCGGCTTCGGTGGGCAATGACTTACCCGCCCATCGGGCGTAGGCACACGCATCGAAGTAGGACACGTGGGTCACCGGGTGACGGTTGCGTTCCCCCACATTGCTTTTCGGTCCCTCTGGGTGTCGCCAGTCGGCTCGCGGCACATAGGACCACCATCGTCGGTAGTCATCGAGGGGGACCGGGCCGTCGGGTGGGGTGAACACCATCGAGCCAGGTACCAGAAGGTCGGGGTCGGCGTCGGGGAAGTCGGCGGCATCAGGTTGCTGCTGCGCGGTGGTGACATATCCGGTGGCCTTCACGAACCGGCGAAACTCGGCCACCGTCACCGGATTCCGATCCATCCAGAACCCGTCCACGCTCACTTGATGGGCCGGCCGTTCCTCGGGATAGTGCTCATCCGACCCCATCCAGAAGACCCCACCAGGCACCCACACCATGTCCTTGGGTGCGGGGCCGGGGGGTGCCGCAGGGGTCTCGGCTTCATAGATCTCGGGAGCGCTCGCCAACATGACGACGATGATTCCCCTCATGCAGTCTCGGGCGCGTTACCCTGCGTGTTACGCCACCTGGTTCACGGTGAACACGCAGGTAGTGGTGCATCGCCCCGCGTTGGCGACGCGGTAACGCCACCTCAGGGGGCCGGTCAAGGCGGACATGCGGCGCGGTTGCTGTTGCGCCGGACGTCGACGAGAGTGAACTGATGCCCATCGACGTTCGCCCCGCATCGGTGTTTGACGACGTCGCCACCATGGTCGGACCCAAACGGCCCGACGCCAACGTGTGCTGGTGCCTGAGCTATCGCATCCCGAACAGACTGAACCGTGAACTTGCCCGCGAAGCCCGCGGTGAGTACGTCCGTGAACTCTGCACGCACGACGTGGCACCGGGTGTGTTGGCCTACGACGGTGACGACGTGGTCGGATGGGCGGCGGTGGCCCCGCGCGCCGCGACCACCTTTGCCACCAACCGCCGCATCCCGCATGTCGACGACCTTGACGTGTGGTCCATCTGGTGCCTGCGGGTCCGTCCCGGGCACCGCAAACAGGGCATCGCCCACCCGCTGCTCGCCGGCGCGGTGGACTTCGCGCGCGATCAGGGTGCGCCGGCCGTCGAGGGGTATCCGGTGGACAACAAGGGCGCACGGGTCGATCTGACGATGGCCTATGTCGGTACGCGCAAACTGTTCGAGGACGCCGGATTCACCAGGGCGGCCGATACGACGTCGGTGCTCGCCGGCTTTCCGCGGGTGCTCATGCGCCTCGCCCTGACCGATTGACTGGTGAATCCCGCGCTGCCACCAACCACGCCCACCATCCGCTGGTTGAGCCGCCACGCCCGAGCATGCGAGGGCGCTGCTAGCGATCCGGTCGGCTCAATCGACGGGAGGAAAGTGGCAGCTCGTCGAGGCCGCTGTCCGGAACGTGGATCCACCCTTCTCGCAACGCTATCGGAAGATCCTCGGGTGCCGGCCGGCGGGTGCGGCCCAACGCGGCGGCGCGGGCGATGAGGGCGGTGATCACGGCGTCGAAGACGTCGTCGTTCTCGATCATGGCCTGGGCATGGTCACCGAGTTCCAGCCACGGTGCCGCGGCCCTGAGCTCGGCCACCATGATCTCGCGCACCGGACGGTTCTCGATTCGTTTGTAGCCACGCGGACGAAGTCCCCAGAAGGTCAGTGCAGCAGCGGGATAAGCCTCCACCGCCCACCCGTCGACGCGATTGTCCACATCCAGATCGGCCAGCAGGCCCGCGCACCGGAACGCGACGTGGGCGATCTGATCGGCGGAGACACTGAGCGGCCGACGGCCGTTCGGTAGTCCGGCGACGACGAGGTCGGTGCGCCGATAGACGAGCGGGCGGCGGTGCGAGACGTCGTCGAGTCGCTTCCCCGACGGGGTCCGGCCCCGGTGGTGGGCGCTGATGAACTCGACGAAGGCGTCTGGCCACCCGAACGGTGCGTCGATGCCGATCCGCTGCACACCGTCGCTGATCGCGCGGATCGCGGCGTCGTCGGCCGGCATCACGAGATCGGCCAGCTTGGCCCCGCTATTCGACCAATCGACCGCCGCGACAGCGGTTTTCGACGGCGACGCGGCGAGGTCGACACCGACCGTCCGCGTCACCGTCGAAGCCGATAGCGTCAGAAGCCACCGTCCAGGAACTCGGCGTAAGCGGGCAGGTCGAGCTGTCCGTGGCCGGACAGGCCGATCACGACGACCTGCTCGGTGTCGTTGTCGGCGACCTGTGCCGCACACGCCGCGATCGCGTGAGTGGATTCGGGCGCCGGGACGATGCCCTGGGTCCGGGCGAACTGCACGCCTGCCGAGAACGCATCGTGCTGGCTGATGGCCGTACCCTCCACGAGACCGAGTGCCACGGTGTGACTGAGCGCGGGTGCCATCCCGTGGTAACGCAAACCACCGGCGTGGATCGGGTCCGGCACGAAATCCATTCCCAGCGTGTGCATCTTGAGCAGCGGAGTCAGGCCGGCCACATCCCCGTGGTCATACCGGTACTCACCCTGGGTGATCGACGGGCAGGCGGCAGGCTCCGCGGCGACGATCCGCGGATTCGATCGGCCGTGGATCTTCTCGCGCAGGAACGGAAATGAGAGGCCCGCCAGATTGGAACCGCCACCGGCACAACCGAAGACGATGTCGGCTCCGTCGGGTTCTACGGCGGCGAGCTGCTCAACGGCCTCCTGCCCGATGACGCTCTGATGCAGGACAACATGGTTGAGCACACTGCCCAGCGCATACCGCGTATCGTCGTTCTGCGCGGCCACCTCGACGGCCTCGCTGACCGCCATCCCCAGGCTGCCCGTCGTGTTCGGGTCCTTGGCAAGCATCGCCCGTCCCGACTCGGTGAGATCCGAGGGACTCGGGTGGATGGTGCCGCCGTAGGTGCGGATCAGGTAACCGCGATACGGCTTGGAGTCGTAAGAGGCCCGCACCTGCCATACCTCGATGTCTATGCCGAACTGTGCACCGGCGAATGCCAACGCGCTTCCCCATTGTCCCGCACCGGTTTCCGTGGTCAGCTTCCGGACACCGTCGACGCTGTTGTAATAGGCCTGGGCGACAGCGGAATTGGTCTTGTGACTGCCCACCGGGCTCACGCCCTCGTACTTCACGTAGATGCGGGCCTTGGTGTTGAGCGCCTGCTCGAACTTACGAGCGCGGAACAACGGGGACGGCCGCCACATCTGATAGATCTCGCGGACCGGCTCCGGGATCTCGATGTAGGCCTCGGTGGACACCTCCTGCGCGATCAGTCCGCTCGGGAAGAGCGCGACGAGGTCGTCGGGTCCCACCGGCTCCTTGGTGCCCGGGTGCAGATGCGGGGGGATGGGGGTGTCGAGTTCGGCGGCCAGGTTGTACCAGTGCGTCGGGACGTCGACGGTGATCAGGTCGGGGTTACTGGCATCCACGTGCATTGTCATGGCGTTCACTGTAGTGCGCCGTCGGGTAAGGATCGTTCGGATTTCTCCGTTCGCGATGCACCGTGAACGTGTTCGGCCGCACGATTAACGCGTTTAGCCTCGGGCTTTCACGCTTTTTCGTGTCGTGAATGAAGAATGGTGCCCTGACCTGGGATGATTGAACTTGCGAAGGTATCAATCGGACCAGATCGAGGAGCACCATTCAGGTGAGTAAGTCTACGTCGCCCTACCCCATGCTGTCTGCAGATGGCACCGGAACCGGGGTGGTGTCGCACGCCGGCGCCACGGTGGTCCTGCGGGCCGCGGAGAAAACGGGTCTGACCAGCCGATTGTCCGAAGCGTTGGCGCCGTGGCGTAAACCCCTTGCGACCCATGACCCGGGCAAGATCATCGCTGATCTGGCCGTGGCCGTCGCGATCGGTGGCGACTGTTTGGCTGACATCAACCAGTTGCGCGCCGACCCGGCGGTGTTCGGTCAGGTCGCCTCTGACCCCACGGTGTCACGACTGATCTCGACGTTGGCTGATGATGCGCCGGCGGCACTGTCGGCGATCACGACTGCCCGCGCTGGCGCGCGGGCAGCGTGCTGGTCGGCAGCCGGTACCGCTGCTCCCGATCATGACGTCGACGTCGATGATCCGATGATCCTCGACCTCGACGCCACCTTGGTCACTGCGCATTAAGAGAAAGAGGAGGCGGCACCAACCTACAAGCGGGGGTTCGGGTTTCACCCGTTGTGCGCGTTTGTCGATCACGGCAGCGAGGGCACCGGCGAACCCCTGGCGATCGAGTTGCGACCGGGTAATGCTGGTGCAAACACAGCTGCCGATCACATCGCGGTCACCGCCGCCGCACTCGAGCAGCTACCGCAGGTGCACGGGTATCGGGTCGGTAAGTCGGTGCTGGTGCGTACCGACTCAGCCGGCGGCACCCACGAATTCCTCGACTACCTCACCCGCCGGCGCCTGGCCTACTCGGTGGGGTTCGGACTGACCGAGACGACCGCGGCCACTATCGACCGCATCAGCCCCGAGGCGTGGACGCCGGCCTACGACGCTGACGGCGTGCAACGCGACGGGGCATGGGTGGCCGAGTTGACCGGGCTGATCGACCTGGCGGGCTGGCCTGCCGGGATGCGGGTGATCGTCCGCAAGGAGCGCCCGCATCCCGGTGCGCAGTTACGGTTCACCGACCACGATGGGTTGCGGCTCACCGCATTTGCCACCAACACCAGCCGTGGTCAACTCGCCACACTCGAGCTACGTCACCGGCGTCGGGCACGCTGCGAAGATCGTATCCGCACGGCCAAAGACTGTGGCCTGACGAACCTTCCGTTGCACGGATTCGACGCCAACCGCATCTGGTGTGCCATCGTGATGCTCGCCTGCGACTTGATCGCCTGGACCCAGATGCTCGCGTTCACCGATCACCCCGCCCGCCGGTGGGAACCCAAACGACTGCGCCATCGCCTGTTCGCGATCGCCGCCAAGATCACCCGCCACGCGCGGCGAACCCGGTTGAAACTCGCTGCCCACGCACCCCACGTCGACCTCCTGCTCGACGGAATAGCCAGACTCGCAGCGCTTCCCGCGCCGGCCTGACCACCAGGCCCGATCCGATCATCGATCCAGAAAGGATGCTTCACCTCGGGACCGTGAACCCCGACGCCCACCGACGCCTCGGGCAACACGCCACGGTCCACACCCGGAATTCAGTCCTCAGACCACTCATCCGGGCCACTCAACAAGGGACCGCCACCTCACGAAAGATTGAGGTTAGGCGCACGGTCAGCGGGGTGGGGTCACGGGGCCAGGCGGTACTCCTGCCGCGGACGGCCGGTGGTGCCGTACCGCAGCGTCATCGAGAGTTTCCCGGCAGCAACGAGATTGGCGAGATGGCGACGGGCCGTCGGGGCGGCGACACCGATTGCGGCAGAGACGTCGTCGGCGAACAGCGGCCCGTCGGCGGCGGCGAAGAGCTCCAGGATGCGCTTCTCGGTCGGCGACCCCGGGTCGTCCCGATCGGCCGGCCGGGTACCGAAGCGCAGCGCCGAGAGCGCCCCGTCGACGGCCCGCTGGTCGACGTGTTCGGCATCGAGGACGCGCCGGTACTGGGCGTAGCCGGCGAGCCGGCGGGCGAGTTCGGCGTCGTCGAACGGTTTGATCAGGTAGGCGAGCGCACCCGAGCGCATCGCGGTGCGCACCGCCGCGGCGTCGGTCTCGGCGCCGACGACAAAGCAGTCGCAGGGGAGGTCACCGACGAGGTCGATGCCCGAACCGTCGGGAAGGTAGACGTCGAGCAGGGCGAGGTCGACGTGCGGGTGATCGGCAAGGGCGGCCCGGGCGCCGGCGATCGATCCGGCCGTGGCCGCCACCCGGAACCCGCGCATCGCCTCGACGATGGCCGCGTGCAGAGCGGCCACGCGGGAGTCGTCGTCGACGATCAGGACGGCGAGGTCGCCGCTGCTCGGGCGGTCCGATGTCGCCGGGCGGTCGGATGTCATGGCGTCTCCGGAATGTCGAGAACACACGGTAGGTGCGCGACAAAGACCGCGCCCCGAGCGGGTTGGCGGGCCGGCTCTGGCCGCCGGTGTCGGCGATCCACACGTCGCCGCCGATGCGCCGGGCGATCTGGCGGGTCAGCGCCAGCCCCATGCCGCGGCCACCGGGCACAGCGCCGGCTGCCTTGGTGGTGACGCCCTCGGCGAAGACGGCGTCGGGATCGGTGACGGAGATCCCCGGTCCGGAGTCGGCGACCGAGATGATCACGGCGGTGCCGTCGGCGATCGCCTCCACCTCCACCACGCCGGGCTCATCGCTGTCGACCGGGCGGTCCGCGGCGGCGTCGATCGCGTTGTCGATCAGATTGCCCAACACCGTGGTCACCACCACGGGTTCGGTGAGCACGCCCTCGACCCAGGTCTGCTCACCGAGCCGCAGGACCACCCGTCGTTCGCGCGCCTGACTGGTCTTGGCGTCGATGAACGCGTGCAGGTGGGGTTCGGCGACGTTCTCGAGACCGTCGAGGTGGGCGCCGGTTCCGCTGCCGGTGATCTCGTCGAGGTAGGCGAGAGCTTCGTCGGCATGGCCGTGCCGCAACAGCCCGGCCAGAACGTGCATACGGTTGGCCGTCTCGTGCCGCTGTGCGCGCAACGCCGAACTCATCGACCGGATGGAATCCACCTCCCGGCTCAGGTTCTCCACGTCGGTGCGGTCGATCACCGACAGCACCATGCCGAGGTCGCGGCCGTCGATCTTGACACGCCGCGAGCTGACCAGCACGATGCGGTCACCCACCGTCGCCGCGACCTCGTCGGGGGTCGGCTCGTCGAGGACCGCTCGCACCCGCGGGGTCAGTCCGAGCCGGTCGACCGGGGTGCCGAGGGCGGCGTCGATGTCGAGCAGTCCGCGCGCTTTGTCGTTGATCACCCGCACGATGCCGGCGTTGTCGACGGCGAGCACGCCGTCGGCCATGGAGTGCAGGACGGCGTCTCGTTCACGGACCAGCGCGGTGAGTTCGTCGGGTTCCAAACCAAGGGTGAGTCGACGCCAACGGCGGGCCAGCAGGATCGATCCCAGGGCGCCGATGCCCAGCGCGACCGCGGCGATGAGTCCGGTGGCGATCATGTCGTGGCGGGTGTCGGCGGCGAGCTGCTCTGTGGAGACGCCCACGCTGACCAGGCCCACCACCTCCCCGTCTGGCCCGAAGACGGGCACCTTGGCGCGGACGGACTCGCCGAGGGTTCCGCGGTCGGTGGCGATGTCGACCTCGCCCCTCAAGGCGCGGGTCGGATCGGTCGAGAGGGGTTTGCCCAGTTCGGCGTCCTCGGGATGAGCCAGTCGGATGCCCTGGCGGTTGGCGATGACGACGAACAGCGCGCCCGTGCGCTCCCGCACGGCGTTGGCCTGTGTCTGCACCGGTCCGGCGGCCAGCGCGGCCGGGTCGAGGTTGGTGCCCGTGGTGGCTGCGACGCCGGTCCGCACCTCGGTGTCGCTGGCCACGGACTGGGCGATCGCCAAGGCCCGCTGGGCGTACTCGTCGCGGATGCGGTCGTCGGCGCCGACAACGACCCAGCCGAAGCCGACCGCCAGACTCACCGCGATGACGACGAGCTGCAGCAGGAGCACCTGCGTCCGCAAACGCATCTCGTGAGCCTACCCAGCGCGACGACCCGGTTCGCCGGAACCGGGTCGTCGCGATCGAGGGCGGGTGGTCAGAACGGGATGGCCCCGACCAGGACTCCGACGATGAGCATCGCCAGCGACACCACCACCGCCCGCCACAGCACCTTCTTGTGGTGATCGGCGAGGGTCACACCGGCGAGTGCCACCAGCAGCAGGATCGCCGGCACCAGTGGGCTCTGCATGTGCACCGTCTGGCCGGTGATCGAGGCGCGGGCCATCTCGGTGGGATCGATGCCATAGCGCGTCGCCGTCTCCGACATCACCGGCAGCACACCGTAGTAGAAGGCGTCGTTGCTCATCAGGAAGGTCAGCGGGATGGAGAGCACGCCGATCACGATGGCCATGTGCGGGCCCATCCAGGAGGGAATACCGTCGGCCATCCAGTGGGCGATCGCGTCGACCATGCCCGTCCCGTTGAACACTCCGGTCAGGACCGCGGCGGCGAGCACCATTGCGACCACCGACACGATGCTGGAGCTGTGCCGGGTGATGGCCTCCTGCTGATCCTTGACGTGCGGGAAGTTCACCGCCAGCGCGATACCGGCGAAGATCATGAACAGCACCGGGATGGCGACGATGTCGGCGCCCAGGATCGCCAGCAGAGCGACGGTGAGTCCGGCGTTGACCCAGAACAGCTTGGGCCGCAACGTCTTCCGGTTGGGATCGAGGACGCCGGTGAAACTGGTCTCGCCGTCGGCGTTGTACTCCTGCACGTGCAGGTCTCCGGTGGCGGGGGCGTCGTCGTCGCCGAGGTCGGCGCTGCCGCTGCGGCGGCGACCCGTGCTGGTGTCGGTGCCGGACCCACCCGCACCCACGAGCACCTCTTCGTGGGCCGGCGCCAGGATCGATTCGCGGATCTCGATCTTTCCGATGCGACGACGCTCGAGGACTCCGAGGTGGTAGGCGAAGAGCAGTACCACCAGCATCGCAGCGCCGAGAGCGGGCAGCATCGGGACGAAGACGTCGTTGGCGTCGACGCCCAGTGCGCTCGCGGCGCGGGCGGTGGGGCCTCCCCACGGCAGGATGTTCATCGTGCCGTTGGCCAGGCCGGCGACCACGGTGAGGACCACCGGACTGACGCCGAGCTTCAGGTACAGCGGCAGCAGGGCCGCGGTGGTGATGATGAACGTGGTCGATCCGTCGCCGTCGAGGGACACGACTCCCGCCAGCACGGCGGTGCCGACGACGAGCTTGGCCGGATCATGACCGACCATGCGGATCACCGCCCGGACGACGGGGTCGAAGAGTCCGACGTCGATCATGATCCCGAAGAAGATGATCGCGAAGAACAGCATGGCCGCGGTGGGGGCGAGATCACCGATGCCGTCCTTGATCATGTCGCTGATACTCAGGCCCGCGCCGGCGAAGAGGCCGAAGGCCACCGGGACGAGGATCAGTGCGACGACGGGAGTGGCCCGCTTGGTGATGATCAGCACCATGAAGGTGGCGACCATACCGAGTCCGAGTGCTACCAACATTGCGTTGCTCGATTCTGGCTGGGGAACATCTGCGACGGCGCGTGAGGCCGTTGACATTGGAGTCTCGGCGTAAGCCAGGTCACAGTCACGCTTGCGTTCAATAGACGCGTTTCGCGCTTTTCGCTCACCGGTCTCGGCGAATGCACCTCGGTCGATGACTGAGGACGGGCCCCTGACGGCCCTCCTCGGGAATAGTCCCGAGGTGCCCCGCCACGGGCCCGTCCTCAGTCATCGTTCGTCGGCACTCGCGTCAGTCCGGCAGCATCGGGGCGTCGTCGCCGTGGTGTCGGTTGATCAGGACGGCGCGAGTCACCGAGTCACGGCCGAATCGGTCACGCAACGAGTCCATCGTCGTGTCGAGTGCCGCACCGTGGTCTCGTTCGAAGGGCAGTGTCAGCTGGATGCAGTCGTGGTCGTCGAGGTTGGTCAGCGACAGTCCCACGAGCGTGCAGCCGCGGTCGCGGATGACGGGCATCGCGTCGGCGAGCAGGCCGCGGGCGGCGATCATGATGGCGTCGGTGCGGTCGGTGGCCTCGATGAGGGTGCGCGAGCGGGTGGCGCGCGCGAAGTCGTCGAAGCGGAGTCGGAGAACCACCGTGCGACAGACTCTTTCGGCGGTACGCAATCGTTTGCCGAGTCGTTCGACGATCGCGACGACGGTGGCCTCGAGGTCGGCCTCGGACTTGGGACGACGACCGAGAGCGCGTTGCGATCCGATCGATGAACGTCGACGGCCGGTCTCGACTCGACGCGGATCCTGCGCGAGGGACAGCGCGAACAGGTGTCGGCCGGCCGCGGGCCCGACGATCGAACGCAGGGCGCGCTCACCGAGTTCGGCCATCTGGCCGATGGTGCTGACCCCCGCGTCGTGCAGTTTGGCCTCGGTGACCGGTCCGACACCCCATAGCCGCCGGACCGGCAGCGGGTGCAGGAAGGCAAGCTCCGTCCCGGGTTCGACGATCAGCAGCCCGTCGGGTTTGCCGACCGCGCTCGCGACCTTGGCGAGGAACTTCGAGCGCGCGCCGCCGACCGAGATCGGTAACCCCACCTCCTCGCGGACCCGGCGGCGCAGTGCCGCGCCGATGTTCTCGGGTGTCCCGCTGATCCGACGGAGGCCGCCGACGTCGAGGAACGCCTCGTCGACGGAGATGCCCTCCACCACGGGTGTGGTGTCCCGAAAGATCTCGAAGACGGCCTTGCTCGCGTCCATGTACGCCTCGAAGCGCGGCCGCACCACGATGGCCCGTGGGCACAGGGCACGCGCCTCATGGCCGGGCATGGGCGTGCGGACTCCGAAGGCCTTGGCCTCGTAACTCGCGGCCAGCACGACTCCCCCACCGACGATCACCGGTTTGCCGCGGAGCTCCGGGTTGTCGCGCTGCTCGACCGAGGCATAGAAGGAGTCGAGATCGGCATGCAGGATCGACGCGTCATCACGGGTCCGGCGCTCGATTCGCATAGAACGTATGTTCCCACGCCGGTCTGACACCTGGCCAGGACGGCTACCTGATGCGGCGGGCTCGCAGCACCACGTCGTGCGTGTGGTGTCCACCGCCGGCTGCGCGGCCCCGCTCCCGGGTTTCGTCGGTCACGATCTCCCAGTTCTCGTCGAGCATCTCGGTGAAGTCGCTCGGCTGCACGTACTCGTCCGGGTCGAAGCCGTGTGCGCGGACACCGTCGGGCGCGTGGGCGACGACGAGCAGCGTGCCGCCCACACCGACCGCCTTGACGAGTTTTCGGGCGACGCCGGCGTCGGTCTTGGTGATCGGAAAATAGTGCAGGGCAACAAGTCCGAAATCCGTTCCGGGAATGTCGTCGGACCGCAGGTCCGCCCGAATCCAGGTGATCTCGGGCCGCGGGTCGATCTCGCGGGCACGGTCGATGGCGACCTGCGAGATGTCGATTGCGGTGACCTGCCATCCCCGGTCGGCCAGCCAGCGCGCATCGGCGCCTTCACCGGAGCCGACGTCGAGTGCGGTTCCCGTTGGTAGGTCCACGGTTTCGGCGACGAGCGCCGGGTTGACGTCGGCGGTCCAGAGCCGGTCGGCTTCGGAGTAGCGCGCATCCCACCCGGCTGCGCTGTGCGGATCGGACGGGGCGGGGCCGGTGGCCGTGTGATCAGAACTCATGGGTTCGACTCTGCCCGGGGACGAGCGAGTTTTCGAGTCCGGTTGCCGGGTTGGCAAGAACTCGCCCGGCCGAGCGTGCCGTCGCCGCGTCGCAGATCTCGACGGCAACCCGGCCGCATTCGCAACGCAGGTAGATCACCATCCCGGTCGAGATCAGATGCCGGGAGACCGTGGTCCAGTGGTGCTCGTGAATGTTTATACCCCGAGCGTGATGTAATGCCATTGTGCATTTCAACCATTACGGGCGGGATGCGGTCGAGCTTGCCGTCGCGCTCGTCAACGACCGGCCGGCGGGCCCCGCCGACCTCGCCACACGATGCGTCGAGGCCGGATTCGTGCTCGTCGGCGCCCCGACCGACGACGACCACCGACGGCTTGGCCGATTCCTCGACCTCTGGTACCTCGTCGCCGCCACCGCCGACGAGAACGGTCGTGCCGCGCAAATGAATTCGATACTCGACCGGTATGCTTGCCCACCGCGGATGACCAATCATCTCGGAACCGGTTGGCATCTGCACTTTCGCGACGACGACGTCCCGGTGTGGCGGCAGGTCGCCACGCTGCTCGGCGTCGGTACGGCCATGCATCTCACCGGTCGCGGGATCGATCGGCTCGGCGTGTGCGTCGCCGACACGTGCCCGCGCGTATATGCCGACACCTCTCGAAACGGCCGCCAACGGTACTGCTCACCCGCGTGCGCCAACCGGGCCGCGGTGCGACGCCACCGAGCGCGCCAGAGCTGAGCTGCCCCGCGGGCTCAGCCGATCACATCGGCGATCCGGTCGATCGCCTCGGTGAGCATCTCGGGTGAGCAGCCGAAATTCAACCGCGCGAAGCCATTTCCCGCCGCGCCGAAGTCGGGACCGCGATGCAGGGCAACCCGTCCGCGGTCCAAGATGGGTCCGGCCGGGTTGTCGCCGAGGCCCGTGGCACGGAAATCGAGCCACGCCAGATACGACGCCGACGGCCGGTGGACGAGAACACCCGGGAGTCGTTCGGCCACCAGGCGATCGAGCAGATCGCGGTTGGCGACGATGCGGGCCAGCGTGTCGTCGAGCCAGTCGTCGCCGTCGGTGAAGGCTGCCTCGGTGGCCGCGCGCCCCAGGATGCTGGTGCGGTAGCGCACCTCCTCGGGCTGCCGGGCGATCAGGGCGCGCATCGGCTCGGACGCGACCACCGACATGGCGCATTTGGCGCCGGCGATGTTGAACGCCTTGCTCGCCGATTGCGCGGCGATCCCGACCTGTCGCGCGGTGTCGGAGACGTCGAGGAACGGGGTGAACCCGACGCCGGGATAGACCAGCGGGGCGTGGATCTCGTCGCTGATGACGGTCGCACCGTGGGCGGCGGCAAGCTCGGCGAGCGCGGCAAGCTCGGCGTCCGCGTGCACGAGGCCGAGCGGATTGTGCGGGTGACACAGCAGGATCGCGGTGGCGCCCGCCCCCAATGCGGCTTCGATTCCGGCCAGGTCGAGTCGCCAACCGGCGTCGTCGTGGGTCAGCGGCACCTCGACGACGCGCCCGCCTGCCTCGGGGACGATCTCGAAGAACGGCGGATAGATCGGCGGCATGACGATCACACCGTCGCCGGGCGCGATGGCCACGCGCAGGGCCTCGACGAGCACAACGCTGACATCGGTGGTCAGCGAGACATCGTCGGGCGCGACCTGCCAGCCCCATCGCCGCTGGGCGAATCCGGCGAAAGCTGCTGCCGCACTTCCGGAATCACCGGCATAGCCCAGGTCGGATTCCTGTACGCGGGCGATGATGGCATCGGCGACGACGGGCGCGAGCGGAAAGTCCATCTCGGCGATGAACATCGGCAGCACGTCGTCGGGGTAGGCGGTCCACTTGACCGACGTCCGTTGACGCAGGGTCTCGAGGTCGGGGATGGCGGGACGGAGGCTCACGGTGTCCTTGCTACCCGATCTGCGACGACGGTGCGGTCGATCCGACACACGATGAACGTGTTCGGGTGCCCGGTCAACGGGGTCACCGGAATTCGGACATCGACGCGGAGGCGATCCGTGGGCAGACTGTCGTCATGAGTTCACGCGAATTCCCGCTGCGCATCGGTGTCCAACTTCAGCCCCAGCACGCCTCCGAGTACTCGACCATCCGGGACGCGGTGCGCCGCGCCGAGGATCTCGGCGTCGATGTCGCCTTCAACTGGGATCACTTCTTCCCGCTGTACGGCGATCCCGACGGCGCCCACTTCGAATGCTGGACGATGCTCGGCGCGTGGGCCGAACAGACCACGCGGGTGGAGATCGGCGCGCTGGTGACCTGCAACTCCTACCGCAATCCCGAGTTGCTGGCCGACATGGCGCGCACCGTCGACCACATCAGCGACGGCCGGCTGATCCTCGGCATCGGATCGGGCTGGTTCCAGAAGGACTACGACGAGTACGGCTACGAATTCGGCACCGCCGGTGGCCGGCTCGACGACCTCGGCGCGGCGCTGCCGCGGATCGCCGATCGGTTCGGCAAGCTCAACCCCAAACCCACCCGCGACATCCCGGTCCTGATCGGCGGCGGCGGTGAGAAGAAGACGCTGCGCCACGTCGCCCAACACGCCGACATCTGGCACTACTTCGTCGACGAGGAAAGCTACAAGCGCAAGGTCGGCATCCTCGAGGAGCATTGCGCAGCGGTGGGTCGCGACCCGTCGGTCATCGAACACTCCGCTGCGGTCGATTCGCGCGACGGCGGCGTCGAGGAAGCGCTGCAGAAAGCGGATGCGCTCCGCGAGGCCGGTGTCACCCTGATCACCGTGGGCGCATCCGGGCCCGACTACGACCTCTCGGTTCTCGACGCGCTGTGCCGTTGGCGGGACGCCGGCTGATCGGGTCCACCCGTTAGATTTGAGGCCATGCATGTCGTTCGGACGTCACCCCGGCACGCGGCCCTGACCGGCCGGATTCTGCTCGTCGAACTCCTCGGCGCGATGGCCTTGCTGTTCTCGACCCTGCTGTTCTCGACCCTGCTGTTCTCGACCCTCCTGGGCGCCGGACCGTCGTCGGCCGAAGCACCGGTCAACATGGCGACCCACGTGGTGGATTCGGCCGACGCACTCACCCCCGCCCAGGAGGCCGAGGTCACCGAACGCATCGATCGGCTCTACCGCGATCAGGGCATTCAGTTGTGGGTGGTCTACGTCCGGGACTTCAACGGACTCGACCCGGCGCAGTGGGGTAACCGCACCGCCACGAGCAGCGGCCTCGGCAGCAAGGATGTTCTGCTGTCGGTGGCCACCGACTACCAGTCCTACGACCTGTTCCCGATCGACCCCGATGCGGTGGGGCTCGATCAGTCCGACCTCGACACCATCGCCAACGACCTCGTCCTGCCCGCCCTCAAGAGCCGGGACTGGGCGGGTGCGGCAATCGCCGCCGCCGACGGCATCGACGCGGTCAAGAAACCCTCCTACACCGGCATCATCATCGCCGGCGCGGTCGGTGGCGCCGCCGTCATCGGCGGGGGCGGTGCGCTGGTCTACCGCCGTCGGCGCAAGCGCCGGCAGATCGAGGATGATCTGTCGCATCTGCGGGAGAACGAGCTGACCGTCGACCAGCTCGCCGCACAGCCCCTCGACGTCCTGCACCCGTGGTCCCGAGAGGTGCTGACCGACACCGACAACGCGATCCAGACCAGTGCCGAGGAACTCCGGCTCGCGGTGAGCGAGTTCGGCGAAGCCCAGTGCGCCCCGTTCACGCAGGCGCTGGACAAGGCCCGCCGCGGACTGGCCGACTCGTTCGCACTGCGGCAACGCCTCGACGACAACGTGCCGGAGACCGCCGACGAACAACGCTCGATGCTCGTGCAGATCATCACCACCTGCACCGACGTCGACAACGACCTCGACGCACAGGTGACCGCCTTCGACGAGATGCGCAACCTGCTGATCAACGCCGACACCCGATTCGACGAGATCACCCGGCAGCTCGTCGCACTGCGGGCCCGACTGGAGCCGGCGGCGTCGAAGCTGGACGCGCTGATCGCCAAACACGGCCGGCAGACCCTGGCGTCGGTCCTGCACAACGTCGACCTGGCCGGCGACCAGATCGCCTTCGCCGAGGCGAGCGCTGATCAGGGCCGCGCCGCGATCACCGCGCCTGCCGGCCAACAGGGACCCGCGGTCGCCGACATCCGCTCGGCCGAGGGCTCCATCGAGCAGGCGAGCCGGCTACTCGACGCCATCGACCACGCCGACGACAACATCGCCGCCGCGCATTCGCGGATGCCCGCGCTCATCGCCGAGGTGGAGGGCGAGCTGACCGAGGCGGCGGGCCTGTCCACCGACGGCGGGCCCGGCCTGGCGACCGCGGTGGCAGCCGCCCAACAGGCGGTGGCGGCCGCCCGCGACAACTTCGACACCGATCCGCTCGGCGTGTTCACCGCGCTGGTGGACGCCGACGCCGAGCTCGACGACGCGCTCGACGCGGCCCGTGCGGCCTCCGCCGAACGCACTCGCCGCACCGAGATGGTCACGGCCGCCATCGAATCCGCACAGGCAAAGGTCTCCGCGGCCGACGATTTCATCTCGACACGGCGCGGCGCCGTGCAGGCCACCGCACGCACCCGGCTGGCCGAGGCCCAACGGCTGCTCGCGAGCGCCCAGACGTCGGCCACCGGTGACCCCCTCGCGGCCGCCGATGCCGCACGACGGGCGGGCGCGCTGGCCGATCAGGCACTGATGGCCGCGCAGGGCGATGTGGTCGGCTGGCAGCAGACCCAGCAGCCCCGCTCCGACGGCGCGTCGGCAGCCGGCGCGGTCCTCGGCGGCATCCTCGTCGACAGCTTCCTGCGCGGCACGATGGCCGGCCGCGGTCACGGTGGTGGTTTCGGGGGTGGGTTCGGCGGCGGTTTCGGCAGCGGTGGCCGCAGTCCCGGTTCCTTCGGCGGGTCGGGCAGTTCCGGACGAATCGGGGTCGGCGGCCGGTTCTGACCGGCTTCCCCGCGGAATCCGTTCGTCCGCCGTTCACGTTCACCTCACCGTCGATTTCCTGAGACTCCCTAAGGTCCTCGGAGTGCTCTCCCCACAGCCCGTGGAGAGCGGTCTGATCCCGGACGCAGCCCTTCGGAGGAGTCGACGTGCGTATTCCCCTGCAGTTGTTCACCCTCGGTGCCACCACGGCGGGCGGATCGTCCCGCGCGCGTGTCACCTGCCGGTACAAGTGCGGTGACGCATGTTTCCACGAGCCCGGAAACACCAGCGACAACCCCTACTTCCGGGACGTGTTGCGCGCCGGGATCTCTCGTCGAACCGTGCTGCGGGGCACCGCCGGGGCCGCGGTGGCACTCGGCGCCACGTCGGTCCTCGCGGCCTGCGGCGACGACGCCCCGTCGGGCGCCCCGTCCACCGGCGAATCCCCTGGTGGTATGAAGTTCACTGCGGTGCAACCGAATACCGAGGACGCGGTGGTGGTCCCGGACGGCTATCGACAGCAGGTGGTGATCCGCTGGGGCGACCCGGTGGTACCCGGTGCACCCGAGTTCGACTTCGCCAACCAGACCCCGGAGGCACAGGAACGGCAGTTCGGCTTCAACAACGACTTCGCCGGACTGATCCCGGTGGACGGGGTGAGCAACCACTTCTACCTGGTGTGCAACCTCGAGTATCCGACCGAGGTGTTCATGTTCGCCGGGTACAAGGAGGGTGAACCCACCGAAACCCAGGCCCGGGTCGCGATGGCCGCGGTCGGCATCGCGGTGGTCGAGGTGGCTGCCCAGGCCGGCAGCGGCGCGCTCAAACCGGTTGTCGGCGAACGGAACCGACGCATCACCGCGTCGACGCCGTTCCGGCTGACCGGGCCCGCCGCCGGCAGCCCGTACGTCCGGACCTCCGCCGACCCGGCCGGCACCACCGTCGCGGGGACCTTCGCGAACTGCTCGGGCGGTGTCACCCCGTGGGGCACCATGCTGTCGGGCGAGGAGAACTTCCACAACTACTTCTCCAACGCGAGCAAGGTCACCGACCCCGCCGCCACCGAACACCTCGAGCGCTACTCCTTCGAAGATGACGCCGACGAACACCACTGGGGCCGGTTCGAGAAGCGCTTCGACCTGGCGTCGGAACCCAATGAGGCCAACAGGTTCGGGTACATCGTCGAGGTCGATCCACACGATCCGGCCTCGACTCCGATCAAGCATTCCGCTCTCGGGCGATTCAAGCATGAGTCGGCGAACATCCACGTCGTCGGTGACGGGCCGGCCGCCGGGACCGTCGTCGCCTACACCGGTGACGACGAGAAGTTCGAGTACATCTACAAATTCGTCTCCAGCCGCAAGGTCAAGACCGGGTTGTCACGTGCCGCCCGGGCACACAACATGGGCATCCTCGACGAGGGCACGCTGTACGTGGCCACCTTCACCGGCGACACCCCGCAAGCGATCGACGGTTCCGGAACCCTGCCTCCGGCAGGGAAGTTCGCGGGTAAGGGGATCTGGAAGCCGCTGCTGACCACCAACGCCGACGGTTCGGCCCGATCGCACGTCGAGGGCATGGACCCCGCGCAGGTCGCGGTGTTCACCCGCGCCGCGGCAGACAAGGTCGGAGCCACCAAGATGGACCGGCCCGAGGACATCGAACCGCATCCGGTGACCGGAAAGGTGTACTGCGCGTTGACCAACAACGATAAGCGCGGCACCGACGGCAAGGCCGCGGCCGACGAGGCCAACCCGCGCAACGAGAACAAGAACGGTCAGATCATCGAGATCTCCGACAATCACGTCGGCACCGACTTCACCTGGGAACTTCTGCTGGTGTGCGGCGACCCGGCAGCCGCCGACACCTACTACGGCGGCTTCGACAAGACCCGGGTCAGTCCCATCTCCTGCCCCGACAACGTCGCCTTTGACCCCCATGGCAATCTGTGGATCTCCACCGACGGCAACGCCCTCGACAGCAACGACGGCCTGTTCGCGGTGGCCCTCGACGGTGAACGTCGCGGTGAGACAAAGCAATTCCTCACCGTACCCAAGGGAGCCGAGACCTGCGGCCCGATCATCGGGGCCGACCGTGTGATCGTCTGCGTCCAGCATCCGGGCGAGGAGGATGACCACTCCGCGGACAACCCGGCGTCGCACTGGCCCGACGGCGGCACCTCCCAACCGCGGCCGTCCGTGGTCGCCGTGTGGCAGGACAACGGACAGATCGGGGTCTGACCCGGCCCCCGCGTTGACCGCGCGCCCGAACACGTTCATCGTGCGCGGACGATGAACCGTGCCGGCGAGTGAGCGCTGACCTACCCCGACGGTTTACGTCCCTTCACGAAGTAGGCGATCGGTCCGACGAAGTTCACGAAGCTCAGCGCCACCCACTTGCGCTTTCCACCGTTGATCTCCGACGCGGGTCGACGAGCGATGTCGATCAGGGCAGCGGCTTGCAGACCGATCTGCACCACCGTGGCCGCTCGGATTGCTGTCCGAGAGCGAGGTGGGAGATCCCGGAACCGCTTCTTGGTGCGTGCCATGCCGTCGAGGCTAGTCCTGCGAACGCACGATCAACGCGATCCGACGCACGGTCGACGGGCTGTCTGGTATCTCACAGGCCGTCGGCTTTTACTTCGTGTGCCTAAGTATTAGGCTTACGCATGTGTCTGATTCCGATGTCTCCGCAATCGCGGTCGCTCTGCGACCAACGCTGACTCGTCTCTACCTGGCACTTCGCCGCCACACACCGATCCGTGAGTACACCGCCGCCCAGGCGTCGGCGCTCACCGTCCTCCTCGACCACGGTCCGATGCGGATGGGTGAACTCGCCGAACGCGAGTCCATCCGGATGCCCACGGCGACCGCCCTCATCGACGGTCTGACCCGCAACGGTCTCGTCGAACGTCGACCCGATCCCGACGACCGGCGTGCCGTCCTGGTCGCGCTGACCGAGCACGGGGCCGACGTCCTCGATCGGGTGCGTGGCCAACGCGACAGCATCCTGACCGCGGCGCTCGCCCGGCTCGGTGCGGACGATCGGGCGGCCATCGCCGCCGCCGCACCCGCCCTGCAGAAGCTGCGCGAGGAACTCGACATCCAGCCCACCTCCGACCGCTCCGGCGCGTCGGCCGACTGAACACAAAAGGAACGTTCATGACCGTCACCGAGAACAGGAAGGCGACCGCACCGGCTACGCCCGACGACGCCGAACGCCATTCGCTGATCGAGGCCTTCCGCGGCCAGCCGCGGACCGTGTGGGTCACCGCCTTTGCCGCCGTGATCGCCTTCATGGGCATCGGACTGGTGGACCCGATCCTCAACAGCATCGCCGAGGCGCTCAACGCGCCGCCGGAGAAGCTCACCCTGCTGTTCGGCGTGTACGTCGGCGTGCAGTGTGTCGCGATGCTGCTGACCGGTTGGGCAGCATACCGGTTCGGCCCCAAACGCACCCTCACGGTCGGCCTCGCGTTCATCGTGGTGGCCGCGGGCATCTCGGCCTTCGCCAACGGCATCGACCAACTCATCGCCTACCGGGTGCTGTGGGGGCTCGGCAACGCGCTGTTCATCGCGACCGCTCTCGCCTTCATCGTCAGCGCCGCCAAGGGCAGCCAGCACGGCGCGATCATGCTCTACGAGGCGGCCCTCGGTGTGGGTCTCGCCGTCGGCCCGCTGCTGGGAGCCGTTCTGGGGGAATGGACGTGGCGCGCTCCGTTCGGCGGAACCGCCATCCTCATGCTGATCGGTGCCATCCTGTGCGCCGTCATGCTGCCCACCGACGGGCCGCGCTCCGAACGCATCCCCGTCCGCATCGTCGACCCGCTCAAGGCGCTGCGTAACCGCACCCTGCTGATCACCTCCATCGGTTCGGCCTTCTATACCGGCGCACTGTTCACCGTGATCGCCTGGGCGCCGATCGCCATGGGTCTGCGGCCGATCTACGCCGGACTGATCTTCTTCGGCTGGGGTCTGCTGACCGCTCTCGCCGGTGTCTTCATCGCCCCGGCGCTGGCCGAGCGGATCGGGCAGAAGGGTGGCGTCATCGCCGCGATCTCCGCCTACGCGGTGGTCATGGCCCTGGCCGGCATCGGAACCCTGAACGGCGCGGTGTGGCTGATCGGTCTCGCGGTCATCCTGTCCGGCCTGCCTTCCGGTGTGCTCAACACCCTGTTCACCGGAGTTGCCATGTCCGCCAACGGCCCCGAGGTTCCGCGTTCGGTATCGAGCGCCGGCTACAGCTTCCTGCGGTGGATGGGTGCCGCCGTCGCCGCGGTGCTCGTCGCCCATCTCGCCGAGTGGTTCGGCTCGCACGCCGCGCCCTGGTGGTTCGCCGCGGCCTACTGCGTGGTCGCCGTCGTGGCCGTATCCTTCGTCGGCGGACGTAAGGCGCAAAGCCACCACGTCGACGCGGATGCCGCACTCATTGGTGCCGAAGAGTACTGAGCCACAGCCCCTTTCCAAAACCCCGCCCGCCCGTGGCGATCCCACGGGCGGGCGGTTCCATGTCCGGACCGGCGTACCCCGTCACACCGCGGGCTCCGACGCGACATCGCGGGGCACGGTGATCCGCTCCTTCGAGAGCAGCACGACGGCGCATGCGAGCGCCAGACCGAAGACGGCGGTCGCCACCCAGAAGCCGACCGTGATCGCGTCGCCCCATGCTGCGGGATCGGTGTGCGTGTCACCTGATGTTCGACGCCCAGCACGATCGAGCCGATCACCGCGACACCCAGGGTCCCGCCCAGTTGGCGGATGGTCTGCACGAGGCCGGACGCCTGGCTGCGTTCGGCAGCACTCACGCGGGAGAGCGCGTCGGTGTTGGTGGGCGAGAACACCAGTCCGAGACCGAATCCGGTGATGATCATGCCCGGCACCTGCAGCACGTAGTCGAGATGCGGGAGTGCGACGCTCCAGCAGGCCATTCCGATGGTCGCGATGGCGAGCCCCGTGATCACCGGCGGGCGGTTGCCCCGGCGGTCGTACCAGCGGCCGCCGAGTTGCGCGGCGACGGTGATCGGCAGGATCAGCGGAAGGACGGCGGCACCCGCCTTCATCGGACTCATGTGCAGCAGATCCTGCAGGTACAGCGTGGCGAACAGGATCGTGGCGAGCAACGAGAACCGCACGAGGCCGAGGGTGACGAGATTCGCGGTGAACGCCCGGCGAGCCAACAATCGCACGGCGACAAGCGGTGTGGCCGAACGCCATTGGGTGAGGACGAAAACTCCCAGAATGAGCACGCCGACGATCAGCGACGCGAGTGTGGCCGGTGCGGTCCAGTGCCAAGTGCTGCCCTGCTGGATGGCGAGCACGGTCAAGAGCAGTCCGGTGACGAGCATGGCGGCCCCGCGCAGGCTCACCCGCGCCGCGCGATCGCGACTGTTGTCGGGCTTGGCGATGGCGACGAGGACGAGGGCGAGCAGGCCGACCGGAACGTTCAACCAGAACACCGCGCGCCAACTGATCCACTCGGTGAGTGCCCCGCCGATGAGCGGTCCGACCGCCAGGAAGATCTGGGAGACACCGGCATACACGGCCATGGCCCGACCGCGTTCGGTGATCGGGAAGGCCTCCATCACGATCTTCGCGGAGACGGGCATCATCAGCGCCGCACCCACACCCTGGGCCGCACGGGCTGACAGAATCCAGGTCTCGCCGCCACCGCCGGGGGCGAGGCCACAGAACACCGACGCCGCGAAGAACGTGACGACACCCAGACAGAAGCAGGTCACCGGACCCAGCCGGTCACCGAGTTTGCCACCCAGGGCGACGCACGCGGCCATCGCCAGTACGTAGGCGTTCACCACCCACTGCTGCCCCGACGACGACAACCCGAGGTCGTGGGTCATCGACGGCAATGCCACCGTGACGACCGTCTGGTCGAGCATGATCATCGACAGTGCGCGGTCATCGCGAAGAGGGTGAGCCACCGATTGGCGGCGAGGCCGGGTGCGGCGGACACCGCTCGGATCGTCGTGGTGTTCATCGCCGTTCCCCGATCGCGGTGGGAGCGGATGCCGGATGCGAAGCGGCTGCGGTACGGTCCGCGAGCACACCGTCGAGCCAGTCATAGACGACGTCGTCCCAGACCCGCTGGCCGAGACCACCGCAATGCCCGGAGACACCCGTGCTCTTCGCGGGCGCATAGAGCTGCT
Organism: Gordonia bronchialis DSM 43247; assembly: GCF_000024785.1. NCBI lineage: Bacteria > Bacillati > Actinomycetota > Actinomycetes > Mycobacteriales > Gordoniaceae > Gordonia > Gordonia bronchialis. The sequence continues at coordinate 5,138,361 of NC_013441.1, forward strand.
TGCGCTCGACGGTGAGGGCATCGAACAAGGTCTTTCCCTGCCCGCCCACCGGGTCCCCGTGGGATTCGACGATGAAGGTGGGACACGAGATGTCGCCGGCCCGGTCGAGCATGGTGAACGATCCCAGTTCGGTGAGGTACTCGGCGATGGTGTGCACGCCGTGACAGGCCATGCGGGAAGCGAAGAAGTCCGGCGACCTCGGCGAGGGAGAAGGTCGCGGTGCGCGCGGCGGCGAGCTCCACACCGAGGGGTAGCCCGCCCATCGCGCGACAGATACGGTCGAGGTCGGCCCGATCGTCGGGTCCGGCGTCGAACTGTCCGCTGGCACTTCGTATTCGGTCGACGAGCAGACGATGCGCAGGTGGCAACGCGCCGTTGGTCGAATCGACCGGCAGCGGGTGGACGGTCAGTTCGTGTTCGCCGTCGACACCGCTCGGTGCGCCGACGGCGAGCACCGTCACCGCGGCGCACTGCCGTAGCAGGATGTCGATGTCGTTGTCACCCGGCCGACCTCGTCGGCCACCCGAGCCCGATCGGCTGTCGAGAACGAGGAGCACCGACATCGTCGACAGATACGCGCACACCTGATCCATGGCCGTGGCTCCGGCGTCGGCGGACGGCGCGATCCGCATCGTCTCCAGAATCGTTGTGCCCAGCTCGGTGTCGTCGCGGCGAGCGATGAACCAGATCCCGTCGTCGAAGAAATCCGCTGCCCGCCTGGCGGACTCGATGGCCAGGCGGGTTTTGCCGACTCCCGGGATGCCGGTGATGGCAACCGCCCGCTCGGTCTCGAGCAGGCGAATCACCTCGGCCAGTTCGGTGTCGCGCCCGACGAACGAGGTGTGCTGGGTTGGGAGCCGGACACGACGCACCGCCCGGGTGTGGTCGTCGAGCACATGTCGTTGGGCGGCACGGACTTCGGATCCCGGCTCCACTCCGAGCTCGGTCGCCAGCAGCTCTCGGATGTCGCGGTAGGCGGTGAGTGCCTCGGACCGCTGACCCCCGGCCGACAGTGCGGAGATCTTGATCGACCACGCGTGTTCGTCGAGCGGATCGCGGGTGATCAGAGCCTGTGCCTCGTCGAGTGCGCGGTCGAGGTCGCCGCCGCAGTGTCGAAGTCGAGGGAGTCGATCACGACGTCGGCGAGGTCGAGGCGGTATCCGGCTCGGTCGGTGATGATGGCCGATGCCTCGCCCTGCGGTGACAGAGCCTTGCGCAACCGCCAGATTTGCGACTCCAGCGCGCGCTGGGTCCGTTCCGGCGCATCCGGCCCCCAGACTTCGGTGATGAACACCGCGGCCGGAACCGGGCGCCCGGCGTGTGCACACAGCAGAGCGAGGATGGTGCGCGGCTTCGCGCCGCCGGGATCACACGGCTGCGCTCCTCGTTCGACGACGAGTTCACCGAGGTCGTGGATCACCAGCATCGGCGTGCCTCTCGCGTCTGTGGGCGCGGCATATGGCGATCGTATGCGTCACCGTTACCTCGAACACCCGCTATGGCAGGACCAACGGCTGCACCGCGGACGAGAGGCTCAGACAGCCGAATCCGGGAACGCGATCACCGACAGGAAACGGCACGGCAGCTCGACGAGTTCGACGGGACCGTGCGCCCCTTCGCCGTCGAGTTGCAGGGCATCGCCGGGATGCATCCGGTAGACCGAGCGGCTGTGCGCGTAATCCATTGCGCCGGAGAGCATGTAGATGAACTCAGTACCCGGGTGCTGAAAGAGCGGCTGGGTGACCGACTTCTCCGTGAGGGTCACCAGCAGGCACTCGAGCCGCTTGTGTTCGCCGCGCAGTGAACCGAGCAACTCGTACTCATGCCCTTCGCGCGACCCCTCCCGGATGATCTGTGAGCCCTCGCCGTTCTTGACGAACACCGCGGACCGTTCGATGTCGGCGCCCCGGAACAGCGAGGTGGGTGACACGTCGAAGGCCGTGGCCAGCCGCGCGAGAGTGCTGAGGCTGCACGAGGTCTGCGCGTTCTCGATCTTGGAGAGCATCGCCTTCGAGATACCGACCCGGGCGGCCATGTCGCCCACCGACAGTCCCTCCTGCAGGCGCAACCGCCGCACGTTGCGCGCGATGGCCGCCTCGAGCTCGAGTTCCTCGACCGGCTGATCGACGGTGCGCTCTCGCGCGGTGCCGGATTGATTCCGGATCAAGGGCTCGTCCGCTGGCTCGTCCACGCCGCCAGGATAGGCAGCCGCGGCGTTCACTGTCAGGAGACACACGGGTGCTTACCGCATCTCACCCGCGCCGACGTACGGGTATCTGGTCTTCAGCAGATCGCCCTCGGCAAACCGGGTGTAGCGGAAGTCCGACTCGGGGATACGCGGGTCGGCGCTGCGACCGTCGACCACCAGGTCGGCCACCAATCTGCCGACGGCGGGCGAGATCTTGAACCCGTGCCCGCTGAATCCGGCCGCGATGATCAGGCCGTCGAACGGACCGCGTGAGATGATCGGATTCCAGTCGGGGGTGACGTCGTAGCAGCCGGCGTAGCTCGAGGTGATCACGGGTTCCGGAAAGCCGGGGAACCGGGTGCCGACCTTGTCGACGGTCAATTCGACGAATGCCTCGTCGGCTCGGTTGAGATAGCCGTCCGGGTCGGCGATCTCCAGTTCCTTCAGGTCGCTGTTGCCGAAGAGGATCTCACCGCGTACGTCGGGGCGCACGTACTGCAGCGACACCAGGTCCGAGAACACCGGCACCGCACCGAGTTCCACGCCCGGATGGATCATCACGATCTGTTCGCGGTGGACCTCGATGGGCACGTCGACGCCGTGCCGGGCCAGGAACGGTTTGGACCACGCCCCGGTGGCCACCACCACCGTGTCGGCCGAGATCGTCGAACCGTCGGCCAGTCGCACGCCGGTGACGGTGTCGCCGTTGCGGATCAGGCCGGCGACCGTGGTGCCCTGCCGGATCGTCACCCCGGCGGCCCGTGCCGACGCGGCGAAGGCCTGTGCGGTCTGATAGGCGTCACCGTAGCCGCCGCGTTCCTCCCAGCCGAAGGCGGCGAACGGCTCGAGATCGGCTGTCGGCCAGAGCTTTGCGACGTCGGACTTGTCGATCTGTTCGGTCTGTACACCGACGGCCCGCTGCGCGGCCATACTCCTGTGGAGGTTCTCGACGTTGGGTTCGCCGACGCCGACGACGTAGCCGGTCTGCCGGAAGCCGATGTCGGTGCCGAAGATCTCCTCGGCCTTCTCGAACACCTCGAGACCGACCGCAGCCATCGCGGCCAGCGAACTCACCCCGTAGTGGCAGCGCACGATGCCCGACGACTTGCCGGTCATGCCGCCGCCGACGGTATCCCGCTCGCACACCACGACATCGGTGATCCCGCGCTGGCTCAACGCCCAGGCGGCGGCCACCCCCTCCAGTCCGCCGCCGACGATCACCACCGACGCTGTTCGGTCTCCGGTGGGGCTCATAGCCCGGTCCCCGGAATCCATGAGGTACCGGCCAGCGGCACCCGCGCCATCGCGGCCGCCTCGATCGAGATCGCCACCAGGTCTTCGGGTTCCAGGTGCTGCAGATGCGCCTTGCCGCAGGCTCGCGCAATGGTCTGCGCTTCCATCGTCGTCACGCGCAGATAGTTCGCGAGGCGCTTACCGCCGGCGATCGGATCGAACCGAGCCGAGAGTTCCGGGTCCTGGGTGCTGATGCCGGCCGGGTCGCGTCCGTCCTGGAAGTCGTCGTAGTAGCCGGCCGCCGAGCCGAGTGCCTCGTACTCGGCGGCATAGCGGGGGTCGTTGTCACCCAGGGCAATCAGGGCGGCGGTACCGATGGCGACGGCGTCTGCGCCCAGGGCCATGGCCTTGGCGACGTCGGCTCCGTTGCGGATGCCACCGGACACGATGAGCTGTACCCCGTCCTTGCCCGCCCGGTGCACGCCCAGCTCCGCAAGTGCCTGCACCGCTTGCGGAATGGCCGCCAGGGTGGGGATGCCGACGTGCTCGATGAACACCTCCTGGGTGGCGGCCGTGCCACCCTGCATGCCGTCGACGACCACCACGTCGGCGCCGGAGTGCACGGCCAGCTTCACGTCGTAGTAGGTGCGGGTGGCCCCGACCTTCACGTAGATCGGCTTCTCCCAGTCGGTGATCTCGCGCAGTTCATTGATCTTGATGGCGAGGTCGTCGGGTCCGGTCCAGTCCGGGTGCCGGCAGGCGCTGCGCTGATCGATGCCCTCGGGCAGGGTGCGCATCGACGCGACACGTTCGGAGATCTTCTGCCCCAGCAGCATCCCGCCACCACCGGGTTTGGCGCCCTGCCCGAGCACCACCTCGATGGCGTCGGCCTTGCGCAGGTCGTCTGGGTTCATCCCGTAGCGCGACGGAAGATATTGGTACACGAGGTGTTTGGACTGTCCGCGTTCCTCGGGTGTCATGCCGCCGTCACCGGTGGTGGTGGAGGTCCCCACCTCCGACGCCCCGCGACCCAGCGCCTCCTTGGCGCCGGCGGACAACGCGCCGAAGCTCATCCCGGCGATGGTGACCGGCGTGTCGAGATGCAACGGGTACTTGGCATTGCGGGTTCCCAGCTGGACATCGGTGTCACAGCGCTCACGGTATCCCTCCAGCGGGTAGCGCGACATCGAGGCACCGAGGAAGAGCAGGTCGTCGAAGTGCGGGAGCTTGCGCTTGGCACCCCAGCCGCGGATGTCGTACACCCCGGTGTCGGCGGCCTTCTGGATGGCGGCGATGGTGGTGCGATCGAAGGTCGCGGACTCACGGAGTCCGCGCTGCTCGATGCTCAGGTTGTCGGTCATGGTGTTCTCCGTGGTTCTCGGTGCTGTCGGCGCGAAACGCGGTGGTGCCGGTTCAGTAGGCGGATGTGTTGTCGCTGTGGAAGTGATAGAGCTGCCGCGCCGATCCGTAGCGTGTGTAGTCCGCGGGGTCGTCGTCCTTGTAGCCGGCGGCCTTCAGGAGCCCGGCGAGTTCGTCGAGATGCTCTGCGCGCATGGGTTTCACGATGCAGTCGGCGCCGAGCGAGGCGACGTCGCCGCGCACGTACAGGCGCGTCTCGTAGATCGAGTCACCCAGTCCGGCACCGGCGTCGCCGCGGATCACCATGCGCCCGGCCTGTGCCATGAACGCGCTGTTGTGGCCGACGCTGCCGCCGACGACGATGTCGACACCCTTCATCGAGATGCCGCAGCGGGCGGCGGCGTCACCTTCGATGACGAGCAGTCCGCCGTGAGCGGTGGCACCGGCCGATTGCGAGGCGTTGCCCTTGACCACCACGGTGCCACTCATCATGTTCTCCGCGACGCCCGTCCCGGCGTTGCCGTCGATGGTGATCTCGGCCTGCTGGTTCATGCCGGCGGCGTAGTAGCCGACATGGCCGTTGACGGTGATCTTGACCGGCGCGTTGACGCCGGCCGCGACACTATGCGCACCGGCTGGGTTGTCGACGACTACCTCGCCCGAGATATCCCCGTGCAGAGCGGAATTGACCTCACGCAGTGTCGTGGTGGCGAGATCGAAGTGGTGGGCGGAGTTCATGGTCTGTGCCTCCGGGACAGTCGGGGTGCGGGTCGGCTGGGGTGCGGTTACCGTGTCCATGCGTAGACCACCTCCGGCTCGGGTTCCCAGATCCTGGCCTTCTCGACGCCCGGAAGCTGTGCGAGGGCGCGATATTCGCTGGCCATGGCGACCCAGTCGTCGGTCTCGGCAATGACCGCGGGTTTGCAGGCGATGGCGTCGCGCACCACCGCGAAGGAGTCGTGGTTGGACACCAGCAGTGTGTAGAAGCCGTCGAAGGTGGCACACACCTCCTTGAGCGCGGTCTCGATGTCCTTGCCGGCAGCGAGTTGATGCGCGACGAACCGCGCACCCACCTCCGTGTCATTCTCACTGTCGAATTCGATTCCGGCAGCGCGGAGTTCACGTCGAATGGTGGCGTGGTTGGAGAAGGATCCGTTGTGCACGAGGCACTGCTCTGGTCCCACCGCGAACGGATGGGCACCCGACGGGGTGACCGCCGATTCGGTGGCCATCCGCGTGTGTCCGACGCCCTGCCAGCCCGAAGCTGCTGCCAGGCCCCATGATTCGGTGAGGTCGCGGGGCGCTCCAACGCCTTTGAGGACGGTCAGGTCGGCACCGAAGCCGGCCACCAACGCATCTGGGTAGGCCCCGCGGGCCGCGGCGAGAAGCTCCTCGGAGTCCACCGGCGCCGACAGGACCAGGGTTTCGTCGACGGCGCGTGCGGCAACCGTGACGCCGAGTGCCGTACCGAGAGTGGCCACCACGTCGGCCGGTGTGGCAGCCACCTCGAGCAGGCTGACACACCCGTGTCCGGGCGGCGCCCAGTCGGCGTTGCCGTAGATCGCGATGCCCGCCGAGTCGGCGCCGCGATCCTGCATCTCGCCGAGCATCTGCGCCAGCAGCTCGCCGAGTCGAGGATGAAGATCGGGGTTGCGCAGATGCAACCCGACGATTCCGCACATGTTGGTGTCCTTTTCTGTTCTGGTGCAGGGGTTGTCAGAAGGCCGTCAGGTAGGAGTCGACTTCCCAGGCCGACACCGAGGCGTGCCAGTTGAAGAATTCCTCGCGTTTGAGGCCGGTGAAGTACGACGAGACGGTGGGGGCGTCGGCGGGCCAGTCCTCGGGCGTCGCGGCGTCGAGGGTGCCGGTGATCACGGCGTCGGATTCGAGCGCCTCGACGGCGTGCAGCAATGTCAGGGGAAGGTCGGCGACGTGGCCGGGGCAGGTGCCGAGTGCCCCGGGGTCGAGACTGCGTTTGATGCCGTCGAGTCCGGCACCGAGCGCCGCGGCGATCGCCAGGTACGGGTTGGCCGAGCCGTCACCCCCGCGGAGTTCGACCCGCTGGTCGTCGGGGATACGCACGTAGTGGGTGCGGTCGTTGCCGCCGTACGTGGCCTTGCGCGGCGCCCACGAGGCACCAGAGCGCGTGGCGGTCGCCCCGGTTCGCTTGTAGGAGTTGACCGTCGGGGCCATCACGGCCTGCAACGCCGGTGCGTGTTCGAGGACGCCGCCGACAAATCCGTAGGCCTCGGGCGAAAGCCCGAGCCCGCGTGAATCCTCACAGCCGAGGCCCGGGAACACCGGTTTGCCCGCCGAGGTGAGGGAGAGGTGGAAGTGCAGTCCCGACCCGGTCCGCTCGGCGAAAGGCTTGGGCATGAAGGTGGCGATCATGCCGCGCTCGGCGGCGAGTGCGGAAAGCAGATAGCGCAGCGTGATGACGCGGTCGGCGGTGGTGAGGGCGTCGGCGTAGGCGAAGTTCTGCTCGAACTGGCCGTTGCCGTCCTCGTGGTCGTTGGCGTAGTTGCTCCACCCGAGCTGGTTCATCGCGGTGGACACCGCGGTCAGGTGGTCGTACATGCGGGTAAGACCGCGTACGTCGTAGCAGGGCTGATCGGAGTCGTCGGCCGCGTCGGCGGTCACCAGCGAACCGTCGGGGGCCCGCTTGAGGAGAAAGTACTCGACCTCCGCGCCCACCCACGGTTCGAAGCCGGCGTCGCCGGCCTGTGCGATCAGCGACTTGAGGATGTTGCGCGGCGCGAACGGCCACGGCTTCCCCTCGACGTGCGGGTCGCAATGGACCAGTGCGAGACCCTCTTTGATGAACGGGATGGGCAGGAATGACGACGGATCGGGTACCGCGATGAGATCGGGGTCCTTGGGTTCCTGTCCGATGGCCCCGACCGCATATCCGGCGAAACCCACACCGTCGGTGGCGAGTTCGTCGACGGCCTCGACGGGAACCAGCTTGGCACACGGTTTTCCCCGAAGGTCGACGAACATCGCCAGGATGAACTTCGTGTCGTGGGTTGCGCAGAGTTCGGCGAGTGAGGGCTCTGACGCGGTCTCGGGGGTGGATGTGTCGGTCATGGTGATCTCCGTGGGGTGGTGTCGAGAACCAGTATGTCTACTCGGGGTGTCTTTTGTCTACCTCAAGTAGACGCGCTGGTTGTTTCGATCGTGTTTCGCGGTGGTGAGGTCTCGGTATCGTCGGGCCGCGCCGGGCGGGCCGCCGTTCTTCCCCCACCTGTTGGTTCGTCCGCCGGCTGCAGACGACGGAAGAACTGAATGTAGGAGGACGAGTTTCCTCCTACGACAACGGCGCCCCCAACCACCCCGAAGGTGGTGGGGGCGCCGAAGCCACCCGTCGGCTGAGTCAGGAGTGCCCGGCCGGAACTGAGTGGTCGCCAGCCTCTTTCGCCATCCCGCGCTCCACACTGTCGGCCGCCTGCCGGGGCGGGGTGGCCGACAGTCCCGGCGCGTGCCCGACGCCTGCGGTCGGGATCTCGTACGCGCTCTCGGCGTGGATGGTGGAATCCAGACCGGTGGTCTCCACCTCCTCGTCGACCCGCAGCCCGATCGTCTTGTCGAGCGCCTTGGCGATCAGGTAGGTCATCAAGAAGGAGAAGGTGCAGGTGACCGCGATGCCGCCGAGCTCGCGCCACAAGATGTCGATGTCCCCGCCGAACAGGATGCCCTTGACTCCCGCGGGGGCCGACTCAGCCGCGAACAACACGATGCAGAGTGTGCCGACGATGCCGCCGAGACCGTGGACGGCGAAGGCATCGAGGGTGTCGTCGACCTTGAGGCGCGACTTAAAGCTCAGGACGAAGGCGACGACACCGGCGGCGAGCAGACCGACCGCCAGCGCGCCGATCGGGTTCATCGTGTTGGCCGACGGCGTGATGCCGACCAGGCCGGCGACGGCACCGGTGATCAGGCCGAGCGATGTGGCGTGCCCCTCGCGCCACTTCTCGATGATGAGGAATCCGATCATGCCCGCGCAGCCGGCGAGCAGGGTGTTGAGGATGACGACCTGGGTCAGGAAGCTCGCGCCGAGTGCACAGCTGCCGTTGAAGCCGAACCACCCGAACCACAGGATGCCGCCGCCGAGCAGAGCCATCGGCACGTTGTTGGGGCGTTCCATCCGCTTGCGGCGCGCGCCGAGGACCAGCGCGAGGGCAAGAGCGGCCACACCGGAGTTCATGTGCACCGCGGTGCCGCCGGCGTAGTCGTGAATCTTCAGGTCGTTCAACAGGAATCCGCCCTGAGCGTCGTCGGTGTCGGCGCTGAAGACCCAGTGGGCGACCGGCAGGTACACCACGATCAGCCAGATCGGGGCGAACACCATCCAGGCCGAGAATTTCATGCGTCCGGCCGCGCCGCTGGCCGCGATGGCGATGGTGATGGCGGCGAACAGGATGAACCAGGCCAGGTAGTACAGCGTCTGCGTGGTGCCCGACCCGTCGTCCGACATCCACTGGGTCATCCCGAGGTAGTCGGCCGGATTACCGATGAGCCCCCACCCACCGACCGACGGTCCGGATTGCAGGCCGTAACCGAACAGCACGTAGATGATGGCGGTGATGCCGAGGGTCGACATGACCATCGTCATCATGTTCAGGATGTTGCGCGCACCGACCATTCCCCCGTAGTAGAGGGCGAGGCCGGGGAACATGAGCAGTACAAAGACGAATGCCGCAAGCATCCACGCCAAATCGGCGTTGGCGGCGATGACCGGTTCCATATGGTGTTCCTCGGGTTGGCGACGGGGTGTCGGGATGGTGGGTATTACCGGGATGCGGGCGTCATTGCCCGCGGAGATATGCGACGACGTTGTCGCGATAGTCGAGAAAGCCCTTGTAGGAGGCGATGTCGGGGTCGAGGGTCTCGATCACCGTGGCCAGCTGCGCAGCCCACTCGGGAATGCGGCGCACGTCGGCCAACGACGCCATGAAGGTGCGGATGTTGAAGGTCACCGCGCCCGACATCGGCAGTCGCACAAAGTGTTCCAGCTCGATCCGCAGGCGCGCCCGGGCGTAGTCCCCGTCGGTGACCATCCGCGACACATCATCCACCCAGTCGGGCAGCTCTTCCAGACTGACATCGAGTTTGTCCGAATCCGACGCCGAGAGGGTCCAGTTGACCCGGCGGTAGACCTGATCGGCGGGGAGTCGCCGCAAGAACTGCTCGGCGCGTGCGACGACGCCGCTGTGAATGAGATGCGGTACCGGAGCATGGATCTCGTACATGTCCATCCCGACATCGAAAGACACCGACCAGGCCGCCGCGAACGTCACCACTCCGGCGTCGAAATACAGTCGGCCGTCACGCTCGACGACAAGCAGCAGGTCGTCGGGGACCTCCCGGGCCAGGAAGTCCATCGGCCCGTTCGGCAGGCTGGCGGCGACGCCGAGGACGAACTCCTGATCGGTGCCCAGAAGGTCGTTACGCCAATGGAATCGGCCGTCACCCAGCTCGGTGAGCGTCATCAGCTCCGGGTAGGCGAGGTCCAGGTCGCGCAGGTAGTAGAGCAGCAGATCCCAGCAGGCGAGGTCCATGCCAGGCATCGCCCGCACCCGCGACGGATCGGCGTCCAGGATGCGCCGCCGTTCGCTCATGTAGTGCAGGTAGTCGGCACCACCGAGATCGACCAGGTGTCTGCCCCATTCACCTGCCCGCGTGCGTCGTGGGACCCGGGCGGGTTCGACGTTGACCGTGTAGGTGAACTCGTCGAGATCGTCCGGGAACGGCCAGGGCAGATTCGCGAGCCGGTCCACGGGCCGCTCGAGGTAACCGCGGGAAGCTGGGGTGCCCGTGGTGTTCTCCGGTGTGATGGTCACAATGCCACCTCGATGTCGCTGCCCCGCGACACACAGCACAGCATGGCGTCACCGGCGGCCTTCTCGTCGTCGGTCAGGACGAAGTCGCGGTGGATCACATCCCCGGAACGCACCGGGATCCGGCATTCCCCGCACACGCCCTGCCGGCAGAGATTGGGCACCGCGACGCCGTGATCGAGCAACCGCTGCAGCAACGACACCCCCGCGGGCACCTCGATACGCGCCCCGGTTGACGCGAGGGCCACCGTAAAGGGGTCACCCGCGTCCAGCTCGGGTGCAGTGAATCGCTCGGAATGTACTCGGGCCGTAGGCCATCCGGCCTCGGCGGCCGCCCGCTGATACGCCTCGAGCAACCCGGCCGGTCCGCACGCGTAAGCGTGTGTTCCCAGTGGCTGACAGCGGAAGCGACGCGCCAGCAGTGCAGCGGTGTCCGACGAGCCGTGGACCTCGTGCAGAGTGATCCCCGGCCGCCGCGCCAGGTCGCGCAGCTCCTCCACGTGCGCGCCACATCCGGGACGGTAGGAGTACACGATGTCGGCCAGACCGCCGGACCGGGCGATCGCCCGCGCGTGGGAGAGCACGGGTGTCACCCCGATCCCACCGGCCACCAGCAGAGCGCGCCGCTGGTCGAGAATCGGCGCGAACATCGACCGTGGTCCCTCGATGTCAACGAGGTCTCCCGCAGAGACGTTGTCGTGCAACCAGTCCGATCCGCCGCCCGCCCCACGTCGCAGGACCGAGATGCCGTAGGCGGTGGGCAGCATCCCGTCGCCGATCAGCGAGTAGGCGTTGCGATGCCCACCTGCCGACACGATCAGGTGACTACCCGGTTGATACGGCGTCAACACCGACGCCCCGTCCGGTGCGACCAGCCGCAAGTGTTTGATGTCGGCAGTCAGGGACCGGATCTCGGCAACCCGCACGACCCGGGCCGCGGTGGTGTATCCGGGATGCAGGTGCCCCGGATGCGGAACGGTGGGCCCGGTCATTCCGGCGCTCCGGCGTCAGTTGCCGATGCCAGGAAGCTCCCCCGCACGGCCGAGTGGTGTGGGTGGATCTCCAGTGCGCGGGCACAACCGGGGCAGCAGACGGTGTCACCGGGCGCTCCGACGACCCGGAAGGTGTCCCGGCAATGAGCACAGTAGAGCGCCAAATCGTCTGTGCGCGTGACAAATGCATCCAGTTCAGCGGCGATGGCGCCGGCCTCCCGCGCCACGGCGAGTGCGGTCATCACGTCGTACTGCCCGCCGACGACCAGGATGCGGCAGCCGGTCGTGACCGCCTCCAGGGCCGCGCGCAATGTCTGCTCATCGGCTGTCTCCGACAGCGAGTCGAGGACCAGCAGACGAGTAGGCGCCACCGCCTCGGCCGCACCGACCCACCGGCGTGCCACGTGAGCGGTCTGCGGGTCTTCGCCGACGGCGACGATGAGGTATGCCGATCCCGTGGTGTCGACCTCGGGTGGTGTCGACGACCAGCGCGTCAATCCCGGTGCGGCCGGCACACTCGGCGTGCTCCCGACTGCGCGCAACCACGCCGCCGCGCGATCCTTGTACTTGATGATTCCCTTGTAATCGGCCATGTCCGTGGGCAACTCGGCCAGCACCTCGGCTGTCCGCACGCGCCACGCCGCGACCGTCGCGAGCGCTTCGAGCGGGAGCAGGTAGGTGCGGATGAGAAACATCACCGCCCCGGAATCGGGCAGACGGATGAGATGCTGGACCTCGACACGCAGGTGGACGAGCCGGCCGAATTCGGCGTCGTCGACGTGGCCGATCATGTCCCGGTCGGGTCCCCAGTCCGGGTAGCCCTCGGTGGACACGTCGAGGCGGCGACCGATGGTCATCGTCCAGTTGGTGCGACGGTAGGGCCGGTGTGGTTGCAGTCGTTTGAGGAACTCGTGGGCGCGGGTGATCACACCCATCTTGCGGACCCGCGGCACCGGGCCGTGGATCTCCAGAAAGCTCATCCCGACGTCGAAGCCGAAGCTCCAGTCCGCGGCGAAGGTGATGACACCGGCATCCACGTACAGCGATTCATTGCGCTGATCGAGCAGCGCGATGTCCTCCTGCACCTGGGAAGCGATGTAGCGCAACGGTTCATCGGGCAGTGTGGTCCCATCGCCGTACCGGAAACGCTGATCGATGCCGAGCAGCTCGTTGCGCCAGTGCCACATTCCGTCGGGGGCGGCGTCGAGCGCCATGACATCGGGCCGCGCGATGACGAGCTCGCGCATCAGGGTCAGCATGGCATCCCAGGTCGCCGGCACCATATGCGGCAGGACGGCGTGACGTGTGCGATCGGCGTCGAGAATCGCTGCGCGTTCGGATAATTCACGGTGGTACTCGGAATCGATGTCGATGATCGAGCCGCCCCAGGCACCGGCCGCAGTCGGCACCGACGCACCGGCCGGTTCGACGTTGGTGCTGTAGCGGTAGCGGTCCTCGGGAAACGGGAAAGGAAAGCCTGCGATCAGGTCCGCGGATGATGTGTCGGTGGTGACGGTGACGGTCACAGTGAAACCTCCAGAACGGCGCCGGCCGGGGCGCGGGAGACGCAGGGCATCACTGCGTCGCAGGCGGATTTCTCTTCGTCGGTGAGGTACAGGTCGCGGTGGACCGGCACCCCGGACGTCAGTGGGATTCGGCATTCGCCACACACGCCCTGCCGACAGCGATTCGGTGCCGAGACCCCTTCGGCCTCAAGTGCTTCGAGCATGCTGGTTCCGGACGGCACGTCGATGATGCGGCCACTACCGAGTCGCACCCGGAAGGGGTCGCCGGCGTCGAGCGCATCGATTCCGAAGCGCTCGAAGTGAATGCGTGATGCCGGCCAGCCCGACGACTCCGCCTCGGCGACCACGTGGTCGATGAGCGGCCCCGGCCCGCAGATGTAGAGGTGGGTGCCGACCGGCTGGTCGGTCAGGACCGCCCTCAGTCGCCCCGCGAAATCGGCTCGCGCGGTGAAAATTTCGGCCTTCGGTCCGGCCAGGCTGACGATGTCGTCGACGTGCGCTCCGTTGCCGGGACGAAAGGTGTAGAGCACCTGCACATCGCGTCCCCAGCGCCCCGCCGCCCGCAGATGCGAGACGATCGGGGTGACACCGATGCCACCCGCGACGAGGAGGTGCTTGGCAGCGCGGGCGATCGGGGCGAACGCGCTGCGGGGCGGCAGCACCTGCACCGTGTCGCCCACCTGCAGTTGATCGTGGAGCCACCGCGACCCGCCGGCACCGTCGGCGACCCGCAGGACAGAGATCGAGTACGCGGTGGGGTGGGTGCCGTCGGAGGTGAGGCTGTAAGCGTTGGAGTGGCCTCCGGCCTGCACGACGAGATGGCTACCGGGGACGAATCCCGGGAGCGCCGACCCGTCCGGGGCGGTGAAGGTGAGGGTACGATTCGTGCTGCTGGACTTCTCGATCCGGGCGACGATCAGTTGCAGGTGGTCGGGCACGGGGGAACGTGTGGCTGCCGAACGTGTGGCTGGGGCCGGTTCGGCCGGCGGGTTGGCGACATCGAGCGTCATCGGGTGGACTCCTGGGGGATGTCATCGCCGCGCGGGAGTTCGGCGTCGACCATGAAGCCGAGGTAGGCGCCCGTCCGGCGGGACACGTGGTGGTAAACGAGCAGACTGCGCGCACAGCCGCGGCAACTGATGACATCGTCGACGACGGCGTCGACGTGATTGGTTGTGCGACAGTGCGAACAGAAGACGTCGATGGTTCGGCCACCGGGTTCGGCGTCGACGACGACCATGTCGAACTCGTCGTCCTCGAGGCCGGCGGTCACGGCGAGGGCACGCAGACGCAGCGCGCTTCCGGCCGGCGCTGCCACCAGCACCCGGACCCCGACGACGCTGCGCGAGATGGCCGCTCGCATACCGCTTGCGGCTCCGTCGGCGTCGACGTGCACGACCCGGGTGACCGCCACATCATGGCCGATGACCTCGGCCCACCGATTGACCTGTGCGGCACCGGATTCGCCGACGCCCACCAGGACATGCGACGCGCCCGTCGGTACCCGGTCGGCGGCGGCGCTGAGCGCGTCGGGGCGAGCCCAGAACGGGATGCTGGAGAAGGTGATCGGCGACTCCCCGGCGGCGTCGGCCACCGGCGTCGGGACATCTGCCATATCCGTCAATGCGATGCCCCGTGCTCAGAGCAGAGTGGCGTCGCGCTGGCCGGTGTAGAAGGCCAGGGCGTAGCTCGGGGTGCTGAAGTAGATCTTGGAGCCCTTGGGAAAGAAGATGGCGTCCTTGGCTTTTGCGACGGTGGTCTGCCCCGTCTCCTTGTTCTCGAGCAGGAACTCGCCCTCGAGGACGACCTTCATCTCGTCGTAGGCGTACTCGTAGTACAGCGGCGCGTCGGTGTGGTGCAGTTCGAAGAAGCCACTGCACATGGGGCTGCCGTCGGGATTCTCGTAGACGTCGCCGATGAATCCCTTGGTGCCCGGGTACTCCGCCGGTGGCATCTCGGGCAGATCCTTCCAGGCCTCACTGGTCACGCGGAACCGGGTTGCCTGGGTGCTGTCGACGCTCATTTCCTACGCTCCTCGGGATGACTCATAACAGTGGACTTCGTTGCCTGTTATGAAACCCAGTATTTGTTTCGCAGGTGTGACGTGCTGGTTTATTGCAGAGAAAAGTAGTTCACTGAGGTGAGACCTGCGTCACAATTGGTTCAAAAGGCGCCAATCGGACAACACTCTGCTCGCCATGAGCCCCTTGACCACTGGGATCAATCCAGCCAGTCCAACACCGACGCGGCCGTCCAGCTCTGCTGCATACTGCCGAGCGGCTCTCCGGTGAACGGTTCGTAGTACTCGGCGAAGGAGCCGTCGGTGGCCTGACGCAGCCCCTCGTCGCGCAATCGGGCAGAGCGTTCCGTCCAACCGCGACGCGCGAACGCCCAACTGAACAGCCACGTCATGACCGGCCAGACCGGGCCGCGCCAGTATTCGCGGGGGCGGAAATCCGCCGAGATGGGCGACGTCGACGGCGGAACCGCGTAGCGCAGGTCGGGATGCCCGCAGAAGCGCGGACCGTCGAAGAGCCGCAGCAGGGCCCGCTCCTGTTCGCGGGCGAGGCCGCCGCACAACAGTGGCGAGAACATCGCGATCGTCTCGGTGTTGATCCAGGCGCCCGCGCTCAGGTCGAAGTCGCGTGCCGCCCCGTTGCGATCGTTGGCGGCGGCGATCACCCCGTTGCGGAACCGATCCGACCACGCCCGCAGATCACGGACGTCGGAGCGCGGTTTGGAGTAGTCCTCGCCGATGGTGGCGAGCACGTCGCACGCGACCGAGAAGATCGCACTGACGAAGACGTCCTCCACCGCGAAGTCCATGACCTTCGGGAGGAGTTCGTCGTCGTAGTTCGCGCGTTTCATCTGCTCGACGAGCCAGATGTAGCGGTCGTACTCCAGATTGCTCGGACGCATCGACGTGTCGCCGCCGACGTGATCGAGATCGGCCCGCGTGTAGGGCGGGAGATCCTCGCCGGCAACCACATTCGCGTAGGGCCGGTCCCAACGCGGGGAGTTGTCCATCCCCGATTCCCAGCCGTGGAAGATGGTGATGCGGCCGCGGCCGCCGGGATCGCGGGCGTGGGCCAGCCACCGATGCCACCGCATGAGCGCCCCCCACCGCCGGTCGATGAACTCATTGGCCACGGCCCGGGTGGTGCGACCGTGCCGGCGCGAGTGGTCCAGGATGCGCTGCACGGCGATGGCGTGGACAGGCGGCTGGGTGATGCCCGAGGTGTCCGGGAAGTCGGGTGCGCACTCGGCCAGTCGCGCGCACTCCCAGCGTGCCGGCCCAGGGAAGTAGCCGTCACGTCCGTTGGCGAAGACGATGTGCGGGATCATCCCGTTGTGCCACTGCGCGGAGAGCAGCGTGTCCATCTCGATGACCGCGCGCTCCACCGACAGCGGGGCGAGCCCGACCGTGACGAATGCCGCGTCCCAGCTCCACATGTGCGGGTACAGCTTGGGCGCCGCGCTGGTCATCGTCCCCAGATCGTTGCCGCGCAGCAGGTATGCCGCGCGCGCGGACAACTGCGTCGGGGTGAATCCATACCGGGCCACCCGTAGATTCTGCACCCCGGTGAGCGGTGGCGCTGCGCGAGTGGCACGTCGGTAGGGTCGGATGCATGCCGACTGCGTTGATCACCGGAGCCAGCCGTGGACTGGGAGCCGAGATCGCCCGCCAGCTCGCGCCCACCCACGACCTGCTGCTCGGCGGTCGTCCGTCGGCCGAGCTGGATCGTCTCGCCACCGAACTCGACGGTGCGAGCACCTTTCCGGTGGACCTCACCGACTACGAGGAGGTCGCCGGGGCGGTGGAGCCCATCGCCGAACTCGACGTCCTGGTGCACAACGCCGGTGTCGGTTCCAGCCTCGAGCACGTGGCCGACACCCCCGTCGAGGAGTGGCGCCGCGTCCTCGAGGTGAACCTCGTCGCCGCTGCCGAACTGACCCGTCTGCTGCTACCCGCGCTGCGCTCGGCGGGCGGGCACGTGGTGTTCATCAATTCTGGTTCGGGTCGCAACGCGAAGGCGGGCTGGGCACCCTATGCGGCAAGCAAATTCGGCCTTCGGGCGCTCGCGGACGCGCTGCGCGCCGAGGAGCCGACGCTACGGGTCACCTCCGTGTTCCCCGGTCGCATCGACACCGACATGCAACGTGACCTCGTCGCCATCGAGGGACGCGAATACCAGCCCAGTGAGTTCCTGCGTCCGGCGAGCGTGGCCGCCGCGGTGGTGCATGCAGTGCACACGCCCGCCGACGCGCATCCGGAGGAGATCGTGCTACGTCCGACGGGGCGCGCGTAGCTCCTCAGAGCTGTTTGAGATCCTCCGGCTGCCATACCGCACGCATCGAGGACACCTTGCCGTCGGCGTCGAAGACCATGATGTCGACCGGCGTGATCTCGAATCGCATGCCGGAGGTGCCGGTCACCAAGGTGAACTCGAAGACCGCCGTGTCGCCGGCGATCTTCTTCCACTTCAGCGTCGCGGTCCGCTCCTCCATGTTGGTGATGATCGAATAGAACTCGACGAGCTGGTCGCGGGTGTCGCGGATGTCGGCGCCGATCGGGTCCTCGACGGTCGCGCTCGGCGCATACAGATCGGCGATCTGCTCGGCCGTCCCGGTGTTGAGGAACTCGATGTAGGACTCCACCGCGGCGTCGATCTTGTCGACGAGGCTCGTCTGCTCAACGGTCATCTGCACATACCTCCAGAATTAGAACGTGTTCTAGTTCGACGGTATCACGCAGACCGGGTCACCTCCGGTCCATTGGACGATCGACGCCACCGACCTCAGCGGCGGCGATTTGATAGGTTCACCGAACTGGCTTATGGCGAACTCATCCGGGGGAAAGGTCGGGGTTCGACGATGATCGTGCGAGACCGATGACCGGCGCACCACCGCCGAACGATCCCCCGGAGCGGTCGCCCTGGGCACGCCCGACGGCCGGCGATCCCCACGGCTACCCGGCACCGCGTGATGAATGGGCGCCGCGTGATGAATGGGCGCCGCGTGATGAATGGGCGACGCGTGCTGAATGGGCATCGCCCGTCCCGCCCTCCCCCGGCCCAGTCCCTGCCGCGCCGCAGTGGGGCAGCCGCATCGGCGACGCGGATGCGACCCTCGCACCGGTCTGGGCTGGTACCGCCCATCGACCCGGTCTCATCCCGCTGCGGCCGCTCGACATCGGCGATCTGCTCCAGGCGACGTGGTCGGCCGTCCGGCGCGCACCCGGCGTCTACTTCGGAATGACGCTTGTGGTCTGTGTCGTCATCGGCGTCGTGCCGGTGGTGATCGGTTCCCTGATGCTGGTCATCGCCGACGACGCTATCCTCACCGCGATCGGAGACTCCGCCGGACCACCGCTGCTGTCGGCGGTGATCGCGGTGGTGCTCAGCGGCATCTTTGCGCACACGGTGGCGCAGCAGTCGGTCGGTGGCACACCCACCTTCGCCGACACGCTGGCGGTTGCGCGTCGGCACGGGCTGCGGCTGACCGGGTTCGCTCTCGCACTCGAGATCCTCATGGTGGTGATCCTGTTGCCTGCCGTCGTGGTGATCTTCTGGTCCACCGGCGAGATCCGGCCCGACCTCATCGTGGTCGGGCTGCTGATGCTCTTCGCACTGGCGGTTCCCGTTGTCTGGCTCTACATTCGGTCGCTGTTCGTGGCGCCGGCGATGGTCGTCGAAGACATGTCCGTCGGTCCGGCGATCCGGCGGTCGCTCCAGCTCACCACCGGCCGCTTCTGGCGCACGTTGGGGATCGTCGTCCTGTTCAATCTCATCGCGGGCGTGATCGAGGGGGTTCTCGGGATGGCTGCCACCTTCCCGTCGTTCGTGGTGGGAACCGCGGTCACGCAGTGGCTCAGCATGGCAGCCACCGTGATCGGCACCCTGGTGATCTCACCATTCCTCGCGGTCCTGCCCGCTCTGCTGCACGTGGATGCGCGCATGCGCGACGAGGCCTTCGACGTGGCTCTCGCCCGGCACTCCACCGCGGGCTACCTGCGATGAGCACGGTTCACGCGGTGGCTGCCGGACTGTCACCGGATAACGAGCAGGCCCGCGACTGGGCGCGCGACGAACTGTCCAAGCGCGAATATCAACCGCAAGAACCGAATTGGCTGACCCGTACCGCGGAACGGGTGATGGACTGGTTCTCCGACACGTTCTCCGGGCTCGGAGATGTTTCCCAACCGCTGACGATCATCTTCTGGATCCTCGTCGCCGCCGTCGTGACCGCCATCATCATCTACGTCGCGCGATTCGTGCGTCGAACCCCACGCAGCAAACCGTCCGAGGTGGACTTCGAGCAGTCCGTGCTGGGCGGAAAGCCGTCGAGCGCCAAGCAATTCCGGGAGCAGGCCCGCACCGCGCTGGCGGCCGGAGATCTCGACGGGTGTGTGGTCGCCGCGACCCGTGCCCTGACCCGACGCGCCTTCGAGCGCCGCTTGCTCGACGATGCCCCGTCGCTCACCGCACATGAGGTGGCCTCCCGTCTCACCACTCGCTTCCCGGCTCATGCGGATGAGTTACGCAGTTGCACGGACCTTTTCGACGCGATCGTGTACGGGGATCGGCACGCCACCGTCGAACAGGCCCGCGCGGTTCTCGAACTCGAAGACGAGATCTCCTCGGCAAAGCCCGCCACCGGAACCGACGCCGAGGCCGGTCGATTCGCGGTTCCCCGATGAGCGCTCCTGTGGTGGCGCCGCCTGCCGCTCCTCCCCACGCCCCCCGATCCTCACGCCGGTGGATCGGATGGACGATCCTCGGTGTCGTTGTCGGCGTCATCCTGATCGCTCTGCTGCTCCTCGCGATCGGCCTTGCCGGACGCCCCGATCAATCCGCCGGTGACCCCCTCGATCCCGCGAATCCGGGCCCCGTCGGGACCAAGGCACTGGTCTCGGTGATCGATGATCACGGCGTCGACGTCGAGATCACGCGCGGGATCGACGCGTTGGACGATGCGGACCGCCCCGGGCCGGACACCACCGTCGTCATCTCGAATGCCGACACACTCACCTCCGACACCGCCGCCCACGTGCTGGACCGGGTGCGCAACGCGCGCCGGTTGATCGTCGTCGGGTCGTCCGGTCCCGGGCTCGACAGCCTCGGGCTCCCCGTGACCACCGGCCTGCTGCCCGCGGATGGGCAGCCGATGCAAGCGGGCTGTGACGTGCCCGGCATCGCGCCAACCGATCAGGTGAGCGGTGTGGAACACAGTTACGTCGCAACCGGTCCCGGCGCCGTCGGCTGCTTCGTGCAACAGGGGCAGGCCGGCATCGTCGTACTCCCCCCGACGCCGGGACGCCCGGAGACCATGGTCATGTCCGGTGAGATGCTCAGCAACGAGCATCTCGGCCTCGACGACAACGCCGGTGTCTCGATCAGCACAATCGCGTCGACCGACAAGGTTCTCTGGTACGTCGCGCGCTATGAAAAGCTCCCGAAGAAGGAGGGACAGACCCCGGACATCCCGCGTGCGCTGGGTCCGCTGATCGCGCTGTCGGTGTTCGTGGTACTCGCCGTGATGCTCTGGCGTGGCAGACGATTCGGACCACTGGTGAGCGAGCCGCTCCCGGCGGTGGTGAAGGCGATCGAGACCACTGCGGCCCGCGCCCGTATGTATCGTCGCGCACGCGCCGGTAGCCGCGCCGCCGCGACGCTGCGCATCCAGACCCTCAGTTCACTCGCCGGCTACCTCGGTCTGCCCTACGATCCCGCCGCGGCCTTGGCAGCGCTCGCCCAACCAGGCCACGTGCGTGACACCGCTACGCCCGCAACGGTTGCCGAGCCCACTGTCGGCGCCATCGTCGAAGCCGTGGCCGCCGCCACCGGACGCGACCCGATGCAAGTGAGCGCCTTGCTCGTCGGCCCCCTACCCACCTACGACGACGATCTCGTCGTGTTCATCACGGAACTGACCGCCCTCGAGAAGGAAGTCCACCGCACACCATGAGTTTCGAGTCCCCTCAACCCGCACATCCCGGGCAGCCACCGTTCCCGCCGGGCCCCACGCACCAGTTCACCAAACCCGCGCCCACCGACAACCCGGCCCGGCCGGCCTCGGACAACCCCGCTCGTACGGCGCTCAACGCCGTCCGTGCGGAGGTCGCCAAAGCCGTTGTCGGACAGGACCCCGCGGTCGCCGGAATCCTCATCGCGCTGTTGTGCCGCGGCCACATCCTGCTCGAAGGCGTTCCGGGCGTTGCCAAGACGCTGCTGGTACGGTCCGTGGCCACCACACTCGACGTGGACACCAAACGTGTCCAGTTCACCCCGGACCTGATGCCGGGCGACATCACCGGCTCCCTCGTCTTCGACAACGCGACTTCGGAGTTCACCTTCCGCGAGGGCCCGGTGTTCACCAACCTGTTGCTCGCCGACGAGATCAACCGCACCCCACCCAAGACGCAGGCATCGCTGCTCGAGGCGATGGAGGAGCGGCAGGTCTCGGTGGACGGTGTGCCGCGGCCGCTGCCCCGGCCGTTCCTGGTGGCCGCCACCCAGAACCCGGTGGAGTACGAGGGCACCTACCCGCTGCCGGAAGCCCAGCTCGACAGGTTCCTGCTCAAGGTGACGCTCCCCCTGCCGCCGCGGGACGACGAGATCACCGTGCTCACCCGGCACGCTGCCGGATTCGACCCACGCGATCTCGGTGCCGCCGGCCTGCGTGCCGTGGCCTCCGGCGCCGACATCGAAGCCGGCGCCGACCAGGTCCGACGCGTCAGCATCTCGCCACAGGTGGCGGCGTATATCGTCGACATCGCCCGGGCGACAAGGATTTCCCCCTCGCTGGCCCTCGGGGTGAGCCCGCGCGGCGCCACCGCTCTGCTGGGTACCAGTCGCGCGTGGGCCTGGATGAACGGACGCGACTTCGTGACGCCCGACGACGTGCAGGCACTGGCACAATCCACGCTGGCCCACCGCCTTTCGCTGCGACCCGAGGCCGAGCTGGAGGGCGTGTCGGTCGCCGCGGTGTTGGATACGGCGATCCGCTCGGTTCCCGTGCCCCGCTGATGTATCTGACCGGACGTTTTGTCGCACTGCTACTCCTCGGGGCGGTGCCGACCATCATCGTGCCCGAGTATTACATTGTGGCCCTGTGGATTATCGGCGCCCTGGTCCTGGCCGGTGTCGATTTCCTCGCCGCCGGTTCGACTGGGGCGCTGCGGATCGTCCGACGGCCGACAGACCCGATCCGGCTCGGCGAATCGACGTCCAGCACACTGATCGTGGAGAACAACAGCGGCCGTCGCTTCCGCGGGCGGCTTCGCGACGCCTGGCAGCCGTCGGCGGGGGCCACCGGCAACCGGCATGATCTGGACATCCCGGGCGGGGAGCGTGTCGCGGTCAGGACCGGCCTCACCCCCACGCGACGCGGCGACCGCCTTGCGTTGCGCGTCACCGTCCGTCGTCGCGGACCGTTGGGTCTTGCCGGCCGCCAGCACAGTCTCCCGATGCCGGGATTTGTCCGTGCACTCCCCCCGTTCGGTTCACGCCGCCACCTGCCGTCGCGCCTGGCTCGGCTTCGACAGCTAGATGGTCGATCCGCGGTCCGTATCCGTGGTCAGGGCATCGAATTCGATTCGCTGCGTGACTATGTGGAAGGCGACGATGTTCGCAGCATCGATTGGCGGGCGACAGCTCGACGACGCTCCGTCGTGGTCCGAACGTGGCAGCCCGAGAAGGACCGGCACATTGTCATCGTGCTGGACACCTCGCGCACCTCGGCCGGTCGCGTGGGAGATGTCCCCCGCCTCGACGCGGCCATGGACGCCGCCCTGCTGCTCGCGGCATTGGCCACACATGCCGGCGATCGCGTCGACCTCATCGCCGGCGACCGGCGGGTGCACACCCGCGTCGTCGGCGTGACCGGATCGAGTCTGCTCAGTTCCCTGGTGAACGCGATGACCACACTGGAACCAGCTCTGCTGGAGGCGGATTGGCCGCTGCTGGGTGCCGAGGTCACCAAGATCAGCCGTCAGCGCGCGCTGCTGGTGTTGCTGACACCGCTCGAGCCCGCCGCGGTCGAGGAGTCGCTGCTGGCACCGCTGTCGGTCCTGGCCCAGCGTTATCGCGTGGTGATCGGCTCGGTGGCCGACCCGGCGCTCGGTGAGATGATGACACACCGCGACGACCTCGAAGAGATCTACGACGCTGCCGCCGCGGCCCGGACCACGTTGTTACGCAACCGGACTGCCACCGCACTCGGACGGCTCGGCGTCGACGTGGTGGATGCGCCCCCGGAACGACTGCCGGCCGCGCTCGCTGACCACTACCTGTCTCTCAAGTCGCGCGGACTCCTCTGAGGAGAGTGCACATCACGCGGCGACGGGTACCTCGTACCCGCGATCTCTTTCGCTGATGTCGCCGGTCTGCCCGGCGTTGTGCGCCCAGCGGCCGAGGGTGAAAACGTAGGCGAGGAAGCCGATCCACACGGTGATGCCGATACCCACGCGGGCCCAGGTGGGCAACCCCGACGGTGTCACGAATGCCTCGATCACACCACTGATCAGGAGGAGTACCACGAGTCCGATCGCGACACCGATGGCCGATCGTCCCTCCTCACCGAGCGCGGTCACCCTGGTGCGTGGACCGGGCGACACCCACGCCCAGAACAACCGGAGGCCGACGCCGCCGGCGACGAACAAGCAGGTCAACTCGAGCATGCCGTGCGGCAGGATCAGCCCGAAGAACAGGTCACCGCGACCGTGCCGAATCATGATCGACGCGACGATGGCGAGGTTGGCCACGTTGTAGACGAGCATCAGGACCACGGGGAACCCGAAGACCCCCAACGCAATACATAGTGCTGCCAGCCAGAAGTTGTTGGTCCATACCTGGGCGGCGAACGAGGTGGCCGCGTATTCGCTGTAGTAGCCCTCGAAATCGTTGTTGACGAGCTTGTCCACCTGCGCGGGGGTTGTCAGGTACTGCTCGATCGCCGGGTGCTCGATCAGCCACCAGGTGATCGTCACAGCCAGCGCCATCGACACACCCATCACCGTCAGCCACCACCACCGCATACGGTAGAGCGCCGCCGGGAACGTCTGTGCGACAAAGCGGCCCATGTCCGCCCAGGTGCTCGCCTTGCTACCTGCCGCACGGGATCGGGCGCGAGCGAGCAACGCCGACAGATAGGCCACCAGCGACGCATCGGGCGCCGATGATCGGATCACCGACAGATGGGTGGCCACCCGCTGATAGGCGTCGATGATCTCGTCCGCTTCGTCACCCGAGAGGTTTCGCCTGCGAGACAGATCGTCGAGCCGCTCCCACGTCGCACGATGTGCGTTGACATAGGCGTCGAGATCCATTCGGACAGCTTAGCGGCAGAGCTGTGTTCGGCCGGGCGCTGTCATTCGGTCGCTGCCACTCGCGCCTGACATGCCCAAACGCCGGCTGAGGACCGGTCGAGGAGTGACAAGCGACGGCGGCCGGGCGCAGGAGCACCGTGCGAGGCGCCGCCCTGAGGTGCGAGCTTGCGAGCTTCGCGGGGAACGAGCAAGGAGCGTGTCGAAGTCGACGAGCCACGAAGCCTCTGGCGAGAAGTCCCACGAAATCGACCCGAGATCAGGGGTTGCGCGACCCGAGGAATCGACTTGTTATCGAAAACACGTTCGACGAACACCAGTTCGACACCAGGGGGGTGACCAGATGAGCGACCAGACCCAACCACAGTCACCGGCCGCTGAGCTGGTCGCACAGCTGCATGCCCTGACCGACCGACTTCAGGCCGTCGACCTCGCCGTCTGCTCCGACGAGGAACTGGTCGAGGTCGCCGCCGCCCAGGAACGTGCGATCACCCGCCTGACCTTTGCCGGGGATCGTCAGTTGGTGGAGATCACCGAGCGTGATCTGCCCCGCCAGATGGGGTTTCGGTCGGTGCCCAATTTCTTCAACCAGCGTCTGCGGATCTCGAATCCGCAGCGCCGCCGCACCCAGTTGGCCGCGACGGCCTCGATGCGGCAACTCACGGGTGATAGCTGTGAGCCGAAGTTCCCGGTGCTGGCCGAGGCGTTCGCCGCTGGGGCGGTCGGGACCGGGCACATCACCACGGTGTTGAGTGTGCTGGACCAGATTCCCGCGGCTGTGCCCTACGACAAGCGTGTTGCCGCCGAACGGCAGATGGTCGACATCGCCACCGAGTTCACGCCCGACGAGATCGGCACCGCCGGTCAGCGTTTGTTGGGGCATCTCGACCCCGATGGCACCCTGACCGATGAGACCGATCGGGCGCGGCGGCGCGGGATCTGGATCGGTAAGACCCGCGCGGATGGCACCGCGCACCTGTCGGGGACGGTGACTCCGGAATTGGCGGCGCGGCTGTCGATGATGATGGCCGTGTTCGGTCAACCCGGGTTGAACAATCCCGACGACCCCGACGCGCCGGCCGGTGCGCATGAACACGCTGATGCCGACCAGCTTGCCGAGGCGGTGCAACGCGACCTGCGCACCCCCACCCAACGCAACCACGACGCCCTCAATGCGGCACTGGAAGCCATGTTTGCCGACGGGACGTTGGGCACCTCGCATCGTGGTCTGCCGGTGCAGCTGATCATCAAAGCCGACCTGTCGGACCTGATCGCCGAGGCCGGGTTCGGGGTGAGCGCCACCAACACGCTGCTGCCCATGGCTGATGTCATCCGATTGGCGGCGCAGGTGCAGCCGTGGTTGGCCGTGTTCGAGGACTCGACGCCGGTCCCGTTGTTTTTCGGGAAAGGCAAACGGTTTGCCACCCAAGCCCAGCGCATGGTGAACTTCGCGCGCCCCGACGGGCATGTGTGCTCGGCCCACGGTTGTGATCAGGCGGCGGCATATCTGGAAATGCATCACGCCCAACTGGATTGGGCCGATGGCGGACTCACCGATATCGTGGACATGACCGGGGCGTGTCCGAAACACAATCGGATGGTGGGCCCCAATCCCGGGCAGTACACCACCCGCATGATCGGTGATGGGCCCGACCGCGGCCGGTGTGGGTGGCGCCTGAACACTCACCCCGGGGCACCCCCGAATCCGGAACGGGTCAATCGCGGGCCCGACATCGCCGCCGGCTACCGCCGCCACCTGGAACAGGTGCGGGCCGAGATCTACGGCCCACCTGGCGATGACCCACGCCCCGGCACTGATGACACCACCGGCAGCATCGTCGGGCCGTCGGCCCTGCCTGCCGATCGGGCTGCGATCGACGAGCAAGTTCGCGAACTGGCCCGCCTCCAACTCCGCCAGACCATCAACCCCGATTCCGGTGTGGAGAACCGGCTCGCCGCACTCCTCGAAACCCACCTCGGACTCACCAACCAGCTGCGCTCGTGATTACAGTCTCGCCAGAACCTTCGAGGCGCTCGGCTGCGCCTCGCGCACCTCAGGGAGCGGGGTGGGCCGGTGGCGATACGTCGACTTCGAGACGCTCCCCACCGATCAGTCAACCAATCGACACCGTCGGAGCACGGGCCGTATGGGACACGACGCGGGCCACTAGGGTTGATCGCTATGTACGGTCCCGTCCTTCCGCCCCAATTGGGGCCGGCCCCCGGATCGCTGGCCTGGGGGCGACGTAGCGCGACGGTCGGCGTCGGTCGTGACGATCTCGTGTCGGGTGAAGCGGTGGCCCTCGATCTCCCGCCCGCGAATCTGGGTCTCCGCATCCTGTCCGGGCTCATCGATGTGGTGCTGAGCCTCGGGATTCTCTGGGGTCTCGGCTGGCTACTGGACAAGGTGTTCTTTGACGTCGATGCGGCGTTGACCGCAGCCCTCGGGGTGCTGTGCCTGGTGACGGCCGTGGTCGTCGTCCCGACCACCGTGGAGACGGCGAGCAAGGGCAAGAGTCTCGGTCATCTCATCGTGGGTCTACGCACGGTTCGTGACGATGCCGGCCCCATCGGATTCCGGCATGCGCTGTCACGCGCGCTGCTGGGGGTCGTCGAGATCTACTCGTGCTTCGGGTTCCCGGCGCTCTTCACCGCTGCCACCTCACAGAAGAGCAAACGCCTCGGCGACATGCTCGCGGGCACCTACGTCATCCGCGATCGCCGGCGGCTCGAAGTTCCCGCACCAGTCGACATGCCGCCGCAGCTCGCGGCGTGGGCCGGGGCTGCCGACATCGCCACGCTTCCCGATCCGCTCGCCATCATGATCCGCCGATTCCTCGGCCGACGCGAAGCGATGCGACCCGAACCGCGCGAACGCCTTGCGCGCCAACTCATCTTCGACGTCGCACCGTTCGTCGCACCTGCTCCGCCACCCGCCCCCGACGAGGCGGTGCTGTGTGCGGTGATGGCCGAGCGCCGTCGACGCGACAGCGAGCGGCTGGTGCGAGAGGAGCGCCTGCGCGAGCGGCTGTTGCGGTGAGCTGCCCTACTTGAGGTCGGCGCTCGACTTCCCGAGGACGCGGCGCGCGATGATCAGTTGCTGGATCTGCTGGGTTCCCTCGAAGATGTCGAGGATCTTGGCGTCACGGGCCCACTTCTCCAGCAGCGATGTCTCCGAGAAGCCTGCTGTGCCACCGACTTCCACTGCCTTGTTGGTGAGCTCGGTGACCATGCGTCCGGCTTTGGCCTTCGACATCGACGCCTCGGCTGAGTTCGGTTGCTTGTTGTCGGCCATCCACGCCGCACGCAGGGTGTGCAACCACGAAGCTTCCCAATCCGACTCGATGCGGATGAACTCGCATACCGAGGCATGCTGTGCCGCGGCCGGCTTGTCGTAGTCGATGGTGTGACCGGCGTCCTCGAGGATCCGACGCAGCTCCTCG
Organism: Gordonia bronchialis DSM 43247; assembly: GCF_000024785.1. Classification (NCBI taxonomy): domain Bacteria; kingdom Bacillati; phylum Actinomycetota; class Actinomycetes; order Mycobacteriales; family Gordoniaceae; genus Gordonia; species Gordonia bronchialis. Next base: position 5,166,265 of record NC_013441.1, read on the forward strand.
AGCGAGGCCCGTCCGAGTCCGACGGCCATCGCGGCCACGACGGGACGCGTGTTGTCGAAGGTCTGCATGACACCGCCGAAAGCCTTCTTGGTGTCGATCTCCGGCGAGCCGAGGAGGTTCTCTTTGGGAACGCGCGCATTCTCGAAGCGCACTACCGCGGTGTCCGACGCCTTGATGCCGAGTTTGTGCTCGAGCCGCGCCACGGTCACGCCCTCGGTGTCCATCGGTACGACGAAGCTCTTGATCGCCGCGCGGCCCAGGCTCTTGTCGAGAGTCGCCCACACCACGACGTGATCGGCGCGTGAGCCTGCGGTGACGAAGATCTTCTCGCCGTTGATCAGGTAGTCGTCACCGTCGGCGGTCGCGGTGGTCGAGACTGCCGCGGAATCCGACCCGAAACTGGGTTCGGTGATCGCCATCGCCGCCCACACATCACCGAACCGCTCGAGTTGTTCGTCGTTGGCGACGGCCGCAATCGCCGCGTTCCCCAGTCCCTGGCCGGGGATGGTCAAGAAGAGCCCGACGTCACCCCAGCTCATCTCGCGTGCGGCGATCAGCGACCGCAGGTTGGCGCCGTTGACCGACGGGGCGTCGTCTGCGGCCTTCTTGCCGTCCGCGGACTTCTCGGCACCACGATTCTGTTTGGCCAGTTTCCCCAGTTCATCGAGCTCGACGGGATACTCATGCTCGGCCTTGTCGTACTTGCGGGTGATGGGCCGGAAGATGTGTTCGGCCGCGAGGTGGGTGCGCTCGACCGTCGAATCGAACTTCTTCGGGAGCTCCAGGTTGATCGCCATGGGCCTACCTTACTCCGCGGTAAGTTCGTTGCCAAGCGTGCCCCGTCGCCAGTGGTCTGTCTCGGAAAACTAGTCCTCCAACACTGCCTCCAGGCGTCCACCCAGGTCGGCCCGGAGGTCGGCGTCGCCACCCTGGCCCGGACGCCAGGGGAGAGTCAGCCGATCTTTGGTCTTGTCCCGGTACCGCGGAATGACGTGCAGGTGGAAGTGGAACTCGGTCTGCCACGCGTCGGCGCCACAGCAGTTGAGCAGGTTCACACCGTCGGCGCCGAGTTCTGTGGCCACCGCGCGGGCGACGCGTTGCGCTTCCAGCGTGACCGCGGTGAGGTCGTCGGCCGGGATCTCCAGGAGGTCCTTGCTGTGCCGACGCGGAATCACCAGCAGGTGGCCGTCGGAGGCGGGATTGATGTCCATGAACGCGTATGTCGTCTCTGTCTGCGCGACCACCGTGGCCGGGATCTCGCCGGCCACGATGCCGCAGAACACACAGTTTTCAGCCATGGTTTCTGAGAGTAACGACCCGCCAACGATTCACCGTCAACCGGCGCCACGCGGGGCAGGAGTCAGTAGGCTCTGACCCGTGCCCTACGACGAGGACCTCGCCTACCGGATCCGCGCCCTACTGGCGACGGAGGGCGGAGTCGACGAGAAGACGATGTTCGGCGGGCTCGCCTTCCTCATCAACGGCAACATGGCAGTCGCCGCGAGCGGACGCGGCGGCCTGATGGTGCGCGTGAAACCCGAAGACACCGAGGGCCTGCTCGAATATCCGCACACCGAGCCGATGATCATGTCGGGACGTGAGACGCGGGGCTGGTTACGGGTCTCCGACGAAGGCATCGCCGGCGAACGTGCCCTGAGCCGTTGGGTTTCCATCGGCGCGGACTACGCACGCAACCTTCCGCCCAAGACCAAGTAGCGGTCTCGGCCCGCCGCCGCAGCAGGTCGGCATGCCCCGGTCAGGGGACGACGTTGACCATCCGGCCCGGCACCACGATCACCTTGCGCGGTTCGCCGTCGAGCAGCGCGGCGATCTTCTCGTCGGCCAGCGCGGCCTCACGAATCGTGGCCTCGTCGGCGTCGGCGGCCACCTGAATCCGGCTGCGTACCTTGCCTTTCACCTGGATCGGGATCTCGATGGTGTCCTCGAGGAGCCATTGCGGATCGGGGTCGGGGAACGGCCCGCGCACGAGCATCTCACCGTGGCCCAGCCGACCCCAGAGCTCCTCGGCGATATGCGGCGCCAGCGGGGCCAGCATGATCACCAGAGGTTCGACAGCAGCCCGCGGGGCACCGGTCGACTCGAAGTTCTTGGTGAGATGGTTGGTGAGCACGGTCAGCTTCGCCACCGCGGTGTTGTTGCGCAGTGCGTCGTAATCCTCGCGGACACCGGCAATCGTCTTGTGCAGCACCCGCTTTGTCTCATCGTCGGGTTCGGCCTCGGACACCCGGAGGGCACCGGTCTCCTCGTCGACGACGAGCCGCCAGATGCGTTGCAGGAATCGCTGTGAGCCGACGACGTCTTTGGTGGCCCACGGCCGGGACTGGTCGAGCGGACCCATGAACATCTCGTAGACGCGCAGGGTGTCGGCGCCGTAGTCGCGGCAGATATCATCGGGGGCAACGGAATTCTTGAGCGACTTGCCCATCTTGCCGTACTCCTGGCGCACTGGTTCGCCATTGTGGAAGTAGGCCCCGTCGCGTTCGGTGACCTCGTCGGCGGGCACGTAGATGCCCCGGCTGTCGGTGTAGGCATATGCCTGGATCATGCCCTGGTTGAACAGCTTTCGGTACGGTTCACGGCTGGTGACGTACCCCAGGTCAAAGAGGACCTTGTGCCAGAAGCGGGAGTACAGCAAGTGCAGCACCGCGTGCTCCACACCGCCGATGTACAGATCGAGACCGCCCGGGTCGTCCGGGCCGTGCAGCGCCGGCCGCGGGCCCATCCAGTAGGCCTCGTTCTCCTTGGCGCAGAACTCTTCTGCGTTGGTCGGGTCGATGTAGCGCAGCTGATACCACGAGCTGCCGGCCCACTGCGGCATGACATTCGCATCGCGGGTGTAGGTCTGCACGCCGTCCCCGAGGTCGAGTTCGACGGTCATCCAGTCGGTGGCCTTGGCCAGCGGCGGCGACGGGTCACTGTCGGCGTCGTCGGGGTCAAACGAGACCGGTGCATAGTCGTCGACCTCCGGAAGCTCTACCGGCAGCATCGATTCCGGCAGCGCGTGGGCGTTGCCATCGGCGTCGTAGACGATCGGGAAGGGTTCGCCCCAGTAGCGCTGCCGCGCAAAGAGCCAGTCACGCAGCTTGTACTGCACGGTGCCGGTGCCCTTGCCCTGCTCCTCGAGCCAGGAGATGATGCGCGCCTTGGCATCGTCGACGGCGAGGCCGTCGAGGAAGGACGAGTTGACCAGCGGACCATCGCCGGTGAACGCCTCGGTCGCGACGCCCTGCTCGGATCCGATGACCTCGACGATGGGCAACCCGAAGACGGTCGCGAACTCGTAGTCACGTCCGTCGTGGGCGGGCACCGCCATGATGGCGCCGGTGCCGTAGCCCATCAGCACGTAGTCGGCGATGAACACCGGAATCTGTTCGCCGTTAACCGGATTGGTGGCGTAGGTGCCCGTGAAGACACCGGTCTTCTGCTTGTTCTCCTGCCGCTCGAGATCCGACTTCGCGGCGATCGCGGCCCGGTAGGCCTTGACCGCGTCGGCCGGGCTCGTCGCTCCCGCGGTCCACCGGCTGTCCACACCGTCGGGCCAGGCCGCGGCGGTCAGGTCGTCGACCAGTGGATGCTCGGGCGAGAGCACCATGTAGGTGGCGCCGAAGAGGGTGTCGGGGCGGGTGGTGAACACCTCGATGAGATGATCGGTACCCGGCACGGGGAACGCCACCTGAGCACCGCGCGAGCGCCCGATCCAGTTGCGCTGCATGGTTTTGACCTTCTCCGGCCAGTCCAGCAGGTCGAGGTCGTCGAGCAGGCGGTCGGAGTAGGCGGTGATGCGCATCATCCACTGCCGAAGGTGTTTGCGGAACACCGGGAAGTTGCCGCGGTCGCTGCGACCGTCGGCGGTGACCTCCTCATTGGCCAGAACCGTACCCAGGCCCGGACACCAGTTCACCAGCGAATCACTCTGGTACACCAGGCGATAGCCGTCGATGACCTCGTTACGTTCGGTCGGCGTCAGATCCGCCCAAGCCCTGCCGTCCTCGAGACTGCGTGCGCCCGAAGTGAATTCGTCGACCAACTCGCCGATCCGCCGGGCCTTGCCCTGGGCGTCGTCGTACCAGGCGTTGTAGATCTGCAGGAAGATCCACTGCGTCCAACGATAGAACTCGACGTCGGTGGTGGCCACGCGGCGGCGTTCGTCGTGGCCGAGTCCGAGCTGGCGGATCTGGGCCAGGTACCGCTCGATGTTGGCCTCGGTCGTGGTCCGTGGGTGGGTGCCGGTCTGCACGGCATACTGCTCGGCCGGCAAGCCGAAGGAGTCGAAGCCCATCGTGTGCAGCACGTTACGACCCGTCATGCGCTGGTAGCGGGCGAAGACGTCGCTGGCGATGAAGCCGAGCGGGTGACCAACATGCAGGCCGGCGCCGGACGGGTACGGGAACATGTCCTGCACGAACAGCTTGTCGGCGGCCTGCGGTCCCCCGCCGTCGAAGGCGCTCAGGTCGCCGGCGAGCGGTCCGACCGGATTGGGAGCCTCGTAGGCGTGCCGCTCCGACCACAACTGCTGCCACCGTCGCTCGATGTCGCCGGCCATCGCGGCGGTGTAGCGGTAGCCGGCGGGTTGAGGAATGTCCGCGCCCACAGAGTCTGAAGTCACCCGACCAGCGTAAATCGTACGCACCGCGCGGCAGAAATCCGGTGCGATTCGATGTCTACGACGCCCGGTCGTATGGTGGTCACCGTGAGTGTCGTGTCCGTCGTTGTTGCCGTGGTGCTGCTGGTACTGGCCGCTGTCTGGGCGGCGACCGGCGTACTGGGCCTCGCCGGGCGGTTGAAGCGCAACCGGTGGCTCGGTGTCCGGGCCGAGGCGACCATGCGCTCCGAAGAAGCATTTGCGCTGGCCAACCGCGTCGCCGGGCCCGGTCAGATCGGTGCCGCGGTGATCCTGGTGATGGGTGCGGTCCTGACGATCGGCGTGGACAGCGCGTGGTCGGTGACCTTCGGTGTCGTCGGGCTCGTCGCCGGTCTGTTCGTCGTCGGCCTGGTCAGCGCGCTGGGCGTTCGGGCGGCGCAGACCCTGCCGGCGCCCGACGACACCGGCTGCGGCTGTTGCTCTGATTCGCCTGAACAGTCTGGCACCGCCGGCGACAATCCGGCGGGCGACAGTCCGGCCGCCGACTGCGGAACCGCGAGCTGCGGCTCGTGCTCGTTGCGGGGTCTGTGCGGCAACGAGCCCGCCCAGGCCTGACCGGAGCCAGCCGACGATGTCTGTTCAGTCGACCCTGCGCCGATGGTGGAGCCACTCCCCCGTCGACGGATTCATCCTCGCCATCATCGCCGCCGTCGTGGTGGCCGCCTTCCTGCCCGCGCGGGGCGACGCCGCGGATGTTCTCGACGCGGTCGTCGCGGCTGCCATCGCCGCACTGTTCTTTCTGTACGGCACGCGTCTGCACCCACGCGAGGCACTCGAAGGTCTCAAGCACTGGCGACTGCATCTGACGATCCTGGCGTTCACGTTTGTGGCGTTCCCGCTCATCGGTCTCGCGTTGCGGCCCCTGGTGGAACCCCTCATCGGTGATGATCTGTACACCGGACTGCTGTTCCTGTGCCTGGTGCCCTCGACGGTGCAGTCCTCGATCGCGTTCACCTCCATCGCCCGCGGCAACGTCCCCGGGGCGATTGTCAGCGCCTCCGCGTCGAACATCCTGGGCGTGTTCCTCACTCCGCTGCTGGTGGTCGCGCTCCTGACCACCACGAGCGGGGTGCACATCGACGCGACGTCGGTACTCAAGATCGTCGCGCAGATCCTGGTGCCGTTCCTCCTCGGGCAACTCGCCCGCCCCTGGGTGGGCCCGTTCTTCACCCGGCACGCCGCGGCCACCAAGTTCGCCGACCGCGGATCCATCGTCCTGGTGGTCTACTCGGCCTTCAGTGAGGGTGTGCGTGAAGGCATCTGGTCGGCTGTCAGTGTGAGCCAGGTTCTCCTGGTGACCCTCATCTCGCTGATCTTCGTGCTGGTGATGCTCGCGGTCACCCGCTGGGTTCCGCAACGGCTCGGCTTCTCCCGCGAGGACGTGATCGCAATCCAGTTCTGCGGCACCAAGAAGAGCCTTGCCACCGGTCTGCCGATGGCGACGGTGCTCTTCGCCGGATCCGTCGTCGGGCTCGTGGTGTTGCCGCTCATGATCTTCCACCAGATCCAGCTGATCCTGTGCTCGTGGCTCGCGACCCGGTATGGGCGGGAGGCTGCAGCACCTGGTTGAGCCCGCCGTTCCCAGAACTCGTGACTGGGGTCACCAAAGCTGTTGTCTCACCGGCCCATCGAGGCACGGGGTACGGTGCCTCAGGGAATCGGCTGGGACAGCGGTAGATTCACGAAGCTGGGCCGGTTCGGGTCGAGCTGGATGTGCTCCGGTTTGAGTCCGGACTCGTTGAGCAGCGGTCGCAGCGGCAGTCCCCGCATGAGATTCATCGCGAAGACGTCGATTCGCAGGCGGTGGCCGGGCCGGATCAGTGCCTCGGTCGGTAGCAACCCGATGTCGATCGAGACGGGACGTCCGGGGACCGTGCGCTGCCGCGATGCCAGCGTCAGCTTGTAGAAGGGGTCGATGACGTCGCCGTTGGAGGCGAACTGTGAGCGCGCGGGATCGATCGCCCGCAGTGACGCCATCACCTGACCGGAACTGATGACCTTGGAAGTACCGTCTGGCGCAACATCATTGAGTGTTGCCGTCCAGTAGCCATCGGTGGCGTCCATCACCGCGTTGACCCGCAGGTTCGCATACCCGGACACACTGCGGGTAGTCGTCATCGGCGCGGTGGTGAAGGTCAGCACGTTGCGTTCGGAGATGCGGGCATCGTTGGCGCAGAACGGGAAAAGAGCGAGCGCGCCCGCCATCTGCTGTGCCGAGTCACGCGAGCAGGCGGTGAGCACCCCGGGTGAAATCGTCAGTCGACCACGGGAATTGGACTTCGCGGTGGTGAGCGAGCCGTCGCGGACGGCATGCGGGGCGGTACCGCTGCGCCGGTCGCTCAGATAGAGCCGCTGCCGTGTCATCCCCGCGCGGGGGAACTGCTGGGCGGTGATCCAGGAGTCACCGACCTGCTTGAGCTGCACGGGACCGTAGGAGTCGATGCCGTTGTCCTTGCCCTTGAGCCATTTGTCGAACCAGGCCTTCTGCAGGACGTCGAGCCGCGGCGGTGTGCCGGCGCGGCCGGTCTGACCGCCACCGATGGTGAGGTGATAGCCGTCGCCCATGATCAGCTGCTTCTGGCCCGGCGGCAGCGGGATCTTGTTGTACATCCGCACCTCGCTGTTGGTGAACAGGTCGAACCAGCCGCCGTAGATGAAGGTGGGTGTCTGGATGCGTTCGGCTTTGTCCTGCCACGCCTGGCGGGGCTCGGAGTTGTTGACCAGGAGCTCACGCAATTCCGGTGGCACCGAAGGGATGTCGGGGGTGAGCAGGGCTGCGAAGAGTTGCGGGTAGAACGTGAGCGGATCCGAGATCCGGTCGGCCAGCCAGCGCCAGTCGAAGGTCCCGTTGAGCATCGACGCCACGTTCGGCACCATCTTCGTGGTGTTGACCAGGGTCAGCCACATCGGCAGGAATCCGACGCCCAGCGCGCCACCGGGTGCGACGATGTCACGGATCAGGTCGCCCCCGGGTTCGACCGGGAAGATCGCCTTCAACGCTGGCGGACGCTTGTTGGCCGCCTGGATCTGATTGATCGCCGAGTACGAGACACCGGACATCCCGATCTTGCCGTTGGACCAGCGCTGTTTGGCAGCCCAATCGATGACCTCGAGGGTGTCGCGCTGTTCGCGATTCTGGAAGACATCCCACTTGCCCTGGGAGAAGCCGGTGCCGCGGACATCGACGACGACCTGCGTGTACCCGCTGCGCACCAGGTTCTGGTCCACCAGGAACGTGCGCGCTCCCTGGTCCCGCAGGGTGTTCGTGAGCTGGGAGAGGTCCGCGACACCGCGGATGGGTGCCGAGATCTGGCCGACCGCGGTCGCCAGCTGCGTCAGGAACGGACCGAGCACCGGATGCTGGGTCACCGCCGTGCCCAGCGCGGTGATGAGCTTGGTGTAGGGCGTCATGTTCACGATCACCGGCGTCGTGGTGGTCGTGGCCCGACCGGCTGCGTTCGCCGGCCGATAGACGTTGGCGCGCAGGAAGGTTCCGTCACTCATCCGGATCGGGACGTCCCACGTGACGTTGACGCCCGCGTACGGTTGGGGTCCATCGTGGCTCGCCACCCAACGCGCCGCCGCGGGTCCGCCGGTCGGGTCGGCCGTGGCGATCGCCCCACTGCCGGCGACGAGCACCCCGATCGACAGCAACGCGCCGACCAACAATCTGATCCGGAAAATCCCCACACCCCCGATATCGATTTGTTACTGGCGGGTACGCTACGCGTGTCCGGCGTCACAGCGCAAGCCCTGGTCCGACCGCGCCACGCGGGGTCGCGGCGGTCAGTTGACGGTGACGTCGATGGGGTGGGTGGCCAGCAGCGGGGTCGGCCACGGCTGGCGGCGCAGGATGTCCGACCAGACATCGACGGCCGGTGGGGCCAGCACATCGCGCGGTAACGCCGAGGCGAGCAGCCAGCTGTCCCGCTCGAGCTCGCCGTCGAGCTGGCCGATCCCCCAGCCGGCGTACCCGGCGAAGATGCGGACGCCTTCCAGAACGTCGGTGAGGTCGTCGGGGTCGGCGTCGAGGTCGACGAGAACCACCCGGCCGTCGACGGGACGCAGCGCCGGGAATCCGGTGATGTCGGCGCCCGGCCGCGCGATGCCGAGGCACAGCGCGGCGTCCTGTTTGACCGGACCACCCACGTACAGCGCGCGTGGCGAAGCGGCGAGATCGGTCCATTGCGGCAGCAGATTGTGCACCGCGGTCTGGCTCATCCGATTGATAACCACACCGAGGCTTCCGGCGTCGTTGTGCTCGATGATGTAGACGACGCTGCGTGCGAAGGTCGGCTCGATCAGATCCGTCGACGCCAGCAGCACGGTCCCCGGTCGTACCCGATGTGCCGATTCACGTTCCCGCGCGGCGCCGGACATGCGACCACCCCCGCCCGTCCCGGCCGGGTGGGTGTCGTCGCGGGAGTCGGGGGTGGGATCGTCTGCGTCGTCGGCGCCGGCCACCCGTCCATCATCGCACGCCGGCACCCGTGTGGGTCGGTACTCTGGATCGGTGATCTCCTCCCGGTCCCGGCACTCTCGGGGCTGGCGCATATTCGTCGATTCGCTGCGTCACTCCCCAGGTCTCGGCCGGCTGCTCGCGGTCCGGCTGTCCAGTCAGATCACCGACGGGATCTTCCAGGCCGCGCTCGTCGGCGGCATCCTGTTCAACCCCGAACGGCACGCCGATCCGCTCGCGGTGGCCGGTGGTCTCGCGGTGCTGCTGCTGCCGTATTCGCTGATCGGTCCGTTCGCCGGTGCCCTGCTTGATCACTGGGACCGGCGCAATGTCCTGATGTACGCGAACCTGCTGCGCGCGGCCATCATCGTCCTGGTGGCGACCGCCATCGCGGCGGGCGCCCCGGACACGGTGGTGCTGGTCGGAGCGCTCGCGGTCACCGGAGCGAGCCGCTTTGTCGCCGCCGGCCTGTCCGCGGGACTTCCGCATGTGGCCCATCGTGAGGTGATCGTGGCGATCAACGCGTTGTTCACCACCCTGGGCGGGGCGATGCTGACCGTGGGGCTCGGTGTGACCCTGGGGTTGCGCGCCATCTTCGGCGACGACAACTCCGGCAGCGCGTGGACGATGGCGTCCGGGGTGGTGATGGCCATCGTCGCCGGCGGTCTGGCGCATCGGTTCGCGCCGCTGCAACTCGGCCCCGACCAACCCGACGACCCGGGACGATCGGCCTTTCACGCTGTGTCGGTGGGTCTGCTGCACGGTGCGCGGGCCGTCGCACACTGCCGGCCGGCGGCCGCCGCGTTGTCGGCAATCGGCGCGCACCGGCTGGTGTTCGGGATGAACACCCTGATGATCCTGGTGATCGCGCGACACATCGGATCGGGTGACGGTGTGGACAGACTCAGCCTGGTGGTCGGCTTCACCGGTGCCGGGGCCCTCGTCGCGGCAGTCCTTACGCCGGTCGTGGTCGCGCGGTTCGGTCGGCGGACCACGCTCATCGCGGCTCTCGCCGTGGGTGCGTGCGCAGAACTCACCGTCCTGTCCTTCGACTTCGCGATCATCTGCGCTGCCGCACTCGTCCTCGGACTGATCGGCCAGGTGGCCAAACTGTGCGGAGACGTGGCCATGCAGGTCGACATCGACGACACGGTCCGCGGGCAGGTGTTTTCCGTGCAGGACGCCGTGTTCAACATCGCCTACGTGGGGGCGGTGGCGATCGCGGCGCTGGTCATCCCGCCCGACGGACGCGCCACCTGGCTGGTCGTCTTCGGCGTGCTGCTCTACCTGGCCGGGATCGTGGTGGTCGCGGTTCTGCATCGTCACCGGCCGGTGCCCGCGCCGGCCGTGGCGCGCTAGGGAGGCCACACCTGGTCGCCGGCCGATCGCGGTCACGGCCGGAAGCGGGGATCACGGCTGTCGTAGCAGGCGTCGGCGCGGCCGTCGCCGTCGAGATCGACGAGGACGTGGTCGAAATGACCGTCACCGTCGACGTCGACGTATAGGCGATCCGGTGTGATCCGTCCGCTGCCAGCGGGTCCCTCGAGTCGGGCGTCGACCTGTCCGTCGCCGTCGATGTCGAGATCGGCACCGGTGTCCGGCGATGACGGTGGCGGTTGCCCGGGTGGTGGGTGGCGCGGTGGGGGTTGCCGGGGGCCGGTGTCCAGCCCCTCGCGCTCGACGCGACTGTCCCACAAGCCTTTTCCACCGTCCCGAAAGAATGCGTCGTACTCGCCGTCGTCGTCGAGGTCGAGGACGCTGACATCGGCGACGCCGTCGCCGTCGGTGTCCCACATCGCATCGTCACGACGGCCGTCACCGTCGAAGTCGAGGAGCACGGCGTCCGGAATCCCGTCGTGGTTCAGGTCGGCGTCGGCCACCGAGGTCCAGGTGGTGGTGGACCCGTCGCCGGGCCCGAAGAGGTACTCGATCACCGGGTCCATGCAGGGTTCGACGCAGCGCGCGCCGGTTCGGTTCCCTCGGCTCGCCCGCAATCCCGCACCGGGTGGGTCCCGCGCGCCGGCCACCGGGTAGGTTCAGGGCCTATGTACGTGAGCGAACTCGGCGAACAATGGCACGCGGCCCGGGTGCAGCCGGCCTTCGCTCACCTGGACTCCGCGGCCGCGGGCAGGTCGTCGGACGCCGTGATCGAGGCGATCTCCGCGCATCTCTGGCGTGAATCCGCACGTGGCTCCTACATCGCCGCCGAGGAGGTGGCCGACGAGATCGCGCGCGACAAACGCGATCTGGCGTCGCTGATCGGGCACGCCACCGGTGAGCTCGCATTCCGGGAGAGTGCCCGCGCCGCGCTGCGTGCGCTGCTCACCCACTGGCAGCTGCCCATCGCGTCGACGGTCTGGGTGGCCAAGAACGAGTTCGGTCCCAACCTCGTCGAATTCGAGCGGCGGGGCTTCGCCGTGCGCACGTTGCCCGACGCCGACGTCTACGGCCACGTGGACGTCGACGCGCTCGAGAACATGCTGCAGTTCGAGCAGCCCGACTTCTTGCACATCTGTCACATCGGCTCGATGTCCGGTGTGGTGCAACCGGTCTCGAGGATCGTCGAGATCGCCCACGACGCCGGCGTACCGGTGGTGGTGGACATGGCGCAGGCAGCCGGGCACGTACCCACCGTGACCGGGGCGGACGTGGTCTACGGCACCAGCCGCAAGTGGCTGACCGGACCGCGCGGCGTCGGCTTCGTGGCCGTCCGGCGGGACTCGTTGCGCCCGGTGGAGATCGACAGCTCGGAGGCCTTTGTGGCCGGCCGCCTCGGACTCGGCGTCGCGGTACGCGAGGTCCTCGCGATCGGACAGCAGCGGGTGTTCCGCGAACTCGCCGCGATCGGACAAGCCACCCGCGAACGACTCCACGGCATCGCCAGCTGGGAGGTCCTCGAGCCGATCGATGAACCGTCGGCCATCGTCACCCTCGCCCCGCCGCCCGGTTGGCAGGCCGAGGACCTGATCGCCGCCCGGGACAAGCTGCTCTCGCTCGGCATCCTGGTGACCGCCGCCGAACCCTGGCGCGCGCCGCTGGCGACCGAACAGGCGGTGCTTCGTCTCAGCCCGCACCTCGACCTTCGGCGCGAGGACCTCGACCGGGTCGCCGACGCCCTGCGCACCATGGGGTACTGACCCGAGCACCGTCGTGGGTGCGGCATCGTCGGGTTGCGGGGCGCGACGGCTCAACCAGCACAAGGGCGGCCCGCAGGCCGGCGGGCGGATCAACGATCCGCGGCAACCTCGCCCACGATCTCGCTGACGGCTCCCCATGCCGCCTTCGCGTCGGTGTCGACGAGTCCGATCCTGGTGCGGCGGTGGATGATGTCGTCGGTGTCCAGGGCGCCCTCGTGGGTCAGGGCGAACTCGATCTCGGCACGGGTGACGTCGATGCCGTCGACGACCGGATCGAGCGGCCGCGGCAATCGGGCCTTCTCGATGACGGTCGGCGCCTCCGCACCGAAGCGCTCCACCAGGGAGGCCGGCAGACCGGCGACCTCCCGAGTTCCGACGGCGCCGACGAGCGGCGTCACCGTGGTGATGCAGTCGCCGGCGGACAGGCGGCCGGTCGCGACGGCGGTGTCCACGGCGTCCTGGGCCATCCGCCGATAGGTGGTGAGCTTGCCGCCGATGACGCTGATCAGCGTGTCGTCGGTGATCTGCACACGGTGCCGGCGTGACACGTCGGCCAGCTCACCGTGCGCGCCCGCGACCGGGTCACCGATCAGCGGCCGCAGGCCGGCGAAGGTGCCGATGATGTCGGCGCGTGAGAGTGGTTGTTGCAGAGCGCCGTTGATCGTCTCGAGCAGGAAATCGATCTCGGCGCCGTCGGGTTGGGGCTGATCGGAGACCGGGCCCGGCGCGTCGACGTCGGTCACCCCGACGTACACGCGCCCGAGTTGTGCGGGCAGGGCGAACACGAAGCGCGACACCGATCCCGATACGGGGACGGTCAGCGCCGCACTCGGATACCCGAGCCGTTCCGCGTCGAATACCAGATGCGTGCCGCGACTGGGCCGTACGGAGATCGTCCGGTCCACATCCGGAGCCCAGACGCCGGTCGCGTTGATGACCGTGCGGGCTCGCACCTCGAAGCTTTCGCCGGTGCGGACATCGGTGAGCGTGGCACCCCGGCCGTCGACGGCGGTGGCCCGGGTGAAGGTACAGATGGTCGCACCGAAGGCGGCTGCGGTGCGTGCCGCCGCGACGACGAGTCGGGCGTCGTCGACGAGTTGCCCATCGGTGGACGAGATCCCGCCCCGCAATCCGGTGCGGCGCACTGTCGGGCACCGGCCGAGTACTTCCATCGCCGACATCGCGGCCGGCGGTGGGAGCACCGACGACGGGGTGCCGGCGTTGCGGCGCAACAGGTCTCCCGCCCGGAACCCCGCGCGCATCAGCGCGGTGGATCGACGCGGGCCGGCGTCGGGAATGACCTGCCGCAGCGGCCGGATGAGATGCGGGGCAATGGTCGTCATCAGATGATGGCGCTCCACCGCGCTTTCGCGAGCGATGCCCAGCTGGCCGGTCGCCAGGTAGCGCAATCCGCCGTGGACAAGTTTGCTGCTCCATCGCGAGGTGCCCGAGGCCAGGTCGCCGGCGTCCACCAGCGCAACCTGCAGGCCGCGGGTTGCGGCGTCGAGAGCTGCTCCGACGCCGGTGATCCCGCCGCCGATGACGAGGACATCCAGCGGCTCGCGCCGGTCGGCGAGCCGGCGCAGATCGGCTCCCCGTCGGAGGGCGGTCAGTGCGCTCACGCCGGTTCGCCATCCTCCGGAACAGATACGGCGGCAACGCTATCCGGAGTCTGGAGATAACCGGCGATGACGTGGCGCAGTTCTGGTCGCCAGTCGTCGGCGAGGATGTCGGAGACCAATGCACCCGACTGCAGGAACGACTGCGCGATCAACAGCACCATGGCAGCCATCTGTTTGGTGTCGCCGGGACGCACCAGAGCACGGGTCTGGGCCTGCGCGAGCAGATCGGCCAGCAGCGCGAGCACGCCCTGCTGGCTGGTGCCGAGACGCTCGAACATATAGGGCGCCATGAAGTCTCGCTGCTCCTGCCACAACGACGAGATGAGCTGATTGGCGCGCAGGGCGGCGACCACCTCGACGATCGCGCCGGGTAGGTCGTCGATGCCGGGTCCGGCCGACGAGTCGGTGAGTCGGCCGCCGACGACCCCCTCTACGGTGCCGAGCACCTCGCGGGTCAACAGCGTCCGGACGATTCCGGTGATGTCGAGCCACCGTCGATAGACGGTCGGACGGCTGACCCCGGCCTCGCGGGCGACCTCGGAGACCGTTACCCGACGACCCGCGCTCCGGATCAGACAACGTCGGGCGGCGTCGAGGACGAGATCGCCGATCTCCTCGTTACGGATTGACATGATGTGTAACACTGTAACGCATGATCTCCCCGTCGAGACAACGGCGGTGCCGGCCATGAGACCGGCCGCGCCCGAACATGTGACGCTCCTGGTCAACCCGTCCGCCCGTCACGGGGCCGGCGCCCGGGTCGCCGAAGACGCTGCTCGCGCGTTGCGCGACGCCGGTGTGCACATCGACGTGCTCGTCGGCCACGACGCGGTGGAGGCCGCCGACCTGGCCGGCAAGGCTGCCCGCGGCAGCAGCGACGCGCTGGCTGTGGTCGGTGGTGACGGCACCGTCCGGCTCGCGGTCGAGGCCACCATCGGCACCGGCACCCCACTCGCGGTGATCCCGGCCGGCAGCGGCAACGACGTCGCTCGCACCCTCGGTATCCCCCTCGGCGATCCGCGGGCGGCCGCCGAGGTGATCGTCGGTGGTCATCGCCGACAGATGGATCTGGGCCGGGTGACCTTCCCCGACGGTCGCAGCGCCCTGTTCACCACCGTCGCCGCCACCGGTTTCGACGCCTCGGTCACCGAACGCGCGATCGGGATGTCCTGGCCACGCGGTCAGGCGCGGTACACGATCGCCGCGATGCGCGAACTCGCCGAACTCCGGTCCCGGTACTACCAGGTGCGCGTGGACGACGAGCGTGTCGAGGGTGACGTCGTGTTCGCGGCGGTCGGCAACACCACCTCCTACGGCGGCGGCATGCAGATCACGCCGAACGCATCGATCGCCGACGGCCTGCTCGACGTGACCCTGGCCCACCGGCCCGCGCGGTTCGCCCGGGCAACGATGGCCCGTGTGTTCCCGAAGGTGTTCTCCGGCAAGCACATCACCCATCCGACGGTGCTCACGATGCGCGGTCGTGAGGTGGAGCTGTACTGCGATCCGCCCGCCCTGGTGTCGGTTGACGGTGACCTCGTCGGGATGCTGCCGGCGGTCTTCGAGGCGGTGCCCGACGCCGTCGAGGTGTTTGTCCCGAGGCACTGACCGCGCGGTGACATGGCGCGGGGTCGGCTTCGATACGCACCCCCGGGGGTGCGCTCTGGTGGTCGCGGACGTTGTCGGGTTGCGAGTGGACGTTCGACGCGCGGCGGCTCGTTCCTCGCCGTCGCGGCTCGACCAGCTGTCACGTAGCCCCCAGCAAGGGGAAGCATCAGCTCAGCCCTGTCGTGCCGCCCACCACTCACGCAGCGCGTCCTCCGCTTCTTCGTGGCTGAGTGGTCCGCGGTCCAGGCGAAGCTCTTTCAGGTACCGCCAGGCCTCCCCGACCAGCGGGCCCGGCGGTAGCCCGAGCAGTTCCATGATGGCGTTGCCGTCGAGGTCGGGCCGGACGCGATCAAGATCCTCGGCCGCCGCGAGGTCGGCGATGCGCTGCTCGAGGTGGTCGTAGTTCTGTTGCAGTCGCCGGGCGCGTCTCTTGTTGCGCGTCGTGCAGTCCGCGCGGACGAGTTTGTGCAGACGTCCGAGTAGGGGTCCGGCGTCGGTGACATAGCGGCGGACCGCCGAGTCGGTCCAGGTGCCGTCGCCGTATCCGTGGAAGCGCAGGTGCAGGTAGACCAGATCGGCCACGTCGGAGACGACCGCCTTCGGATACTTCAGTGCCCGCATCCGCTTGCGGACCATCTTGGCGCCGACGACCTCGTGATGATGGAAGCTCACCCCGCCGCCGGGCTCGTGGCGGCGCGTGGCCGGTTTACCGATGTCGTGCAGGAGTGCCGCCCATCGCAGCACGAGGTCGGGGTCGCCCTCTTCGAGGTCGATGGCCTGCCGCAACACCGTCAGCGAATGCTGGTAGACGTCCTTGTGCTGGTGATGTTCGTCGATGGTGAGTTTCATCCCGGGAACCTCGGGCAGGACGTGCTGGGCGAGCCCGGTCTCCACCATGGCGTCGATGGCATCGATCGGGTACTCACCGCAGATCAGCTTGTCGAGTTCCATTCGGACCCGCTCGGCGGTGATGCGCTCGATCTGATCGGCCATCCGGGTGATGGCGTCGGCGACGCGCGGGGCGAGCCGGAAGCCGAGCTGCGAGATGAAGCGCACCGCGCGCAGCATGCGCAGCGGGTCGTCGCCGAAGGAGTCCTCCGGGGCCGCCGGGGTGTCGATGACGCCGGCGAGCAGCGCGGTCACCCCATCGAGCGGATCGAGCAGGTCCTGCGCGCCGTCGGCGTCGACACGCACCGCCATGGCGTTGATGGTGAAGTCGCGCCGGACGAGATCACCGTCGAGCGTGTCCCCGAAGGTGACCTCGGGATTGCGTCCGACCCGGTCGTAGGCGTCGGCACGGAAGGTGGTGATCTCGATCATGGCTTCGCCCTTGCGGACGCCGACGGTACCGAATTCGATACCCACGTCCCAGATCGCGTCGGCCCATCCGCCGACGAGTTCGAGGATCTGTTCCGGGCGCGCATCGGTGGTGAAGTCCAGGTCGTTGCCGAGTCGGCCCAGGATCGCGTCGCGGACCGATCCGCCCACCAGATAGAGCTCGTGACCGGCGTCGGTGAAGAGCGCACCGAGCGGTCCGAGGACGTCCCCGAGCCCCCGCAGGGTCACCGCGCCGGCGGCGAGCAGGCGGGTTCTGCGGTCCGGATCCGTCGCTGGCGATCCGGGCGCGGTGGAGTCTGTCACGGCTTGCCACCCTACCGTCGCCGACCGGCCGGGCCGTGACCGCCGAGTCATCTGGGCGTCCACACGCGCCGGACTCCGGGCAAACAGCAGGTGACCAGCAGCTAGCATCGTGACTGTGTCCACCGATCCCTCGACCAACCCTTCAGACGTCAGTCGCGACGTCGTCCGGGGTGGTCGGGCGGCAGGTCAGCCCGAGGACACCGCCACCACGCCGGCCCACCCGGGTCAACAGCCCGGTGCCGGCCGCAACCGCAACCGCCGCGGCCGTCGTCGGCGCGGCGGACGTAAGGGCGAAGCACGCACTCCCGAGCGGCAGCCGCCGGACAGCCCCCAGCGCGCCGGCCTGCCCACCACGCCGACCACGGCACCGCCATCGGATTCGGCCCCGCCCTCCCCGACGCGCCCGCCGGCGGGACCGGCCGGGGCGACCTCCGCGGGGACCACACCCGACGCCGCGCAGCGACCCGACTCGGTTCCGACGCCCAACGATCTGGCCCGTGGTCGACGACGCGGTGCGACGCCGGTGCCCGACCCTGATCGCGTGGCGGCCTCGGTGGATCGTCTCCCGGTGGATCCCGACCGTCCGCGGCCGCGCGTCACCCCGCCCAAACCGTCGGACCTGGTGTCGGTGACGGCGACGATCACCAAGACCGGCCTGACCGCGGCGGCCAAACCGTCGGGGAAGAAGCGTCGGCGTCCGCCTCGCCCGGAACGGCCGAACGGCGAGCGGCTGCGGACCGTGCGGGAAACCTCGGCGGGTGGGTTGGTGATCTCTGACCTCGACCTTCCCGTCGACGAGCTGTCCGCCGCCCTGATCGGCCGGGTGGACCGGCGCGGTCGGATGATGTGGTCGTTGCCGAAGGGCCACATCGAAACCGGGGAGACCGCCGAGCAAACCGCCATCCGCGAGGTGGCCGAGGAAACCGGCATCCACGGCACCGTGGTGGCCCCGCTCGGCAAGATTGACTATTGGTTCGTCAGTGAAGGCCGCCGTATCCACAAGACGGTGCACCACTATCTACTGCGCAGCGTCGGCGGCGAATTGTCCGACGCCGACTACGAGGTCAGCGAGGTCGCGTGGGTGCCGTTGCACGAGCTGCCACGTCGGCTCACGTACTCTGACGAGCGGCGACTGGCCCGGATGGCCCGCGGCGTGATCGCCGATCTCGCCGCAGACCCGCACCGCCTGGCCAAGTCGGAGGCCGACAGTATCCGCACCGAACCCAACGCCTATGAGAAAGCCGCAGCCGCGCGCAATCAGCGCCGTAACGAGACGCCGCCACCGGTCCGGTCTCGTCGTCGGCGACGCCGTTCGCGCAGGCCGTCGGCGGGCGATGGCTGACGGCCTCGGGCGGCTGCAGCGACGACGACGCACCCGTGCGCCCGGGCGTGGTGTCGCCCTGCTCGCAGCGCTTCTGCTGACCGCGCTGATCGCGGCGCCGAGCACCGCGCAACCCGCCGGCACCGACGAGCGGATCTCCTTCGCGCGGATCGTCGTCGATACCCTGACCCCGACGATCGTGACCACCACCAGCGCCCCGGTGGTGACGGTGGCCGGTCACGTCGACAACACCAGTGACCGCACCGTCCGAGACCTGACGATCCGGCTCGAACGCGGTGCCGCGGTGACCTCGGCCGCCGGATTGCGCAGCAGCCTGGCCGTCGATCATCCGCCTGTCGCTGCTGCGGGCGGGTTCCGGCGTCTCACCGACACCCTGGCACCGGGTGGGCGGGCCGACTTCACCATCACGATGCCGCTCTCGACCGCCGACGGTCTGCAGATCTCGCGGCCCGGCGTGTATCCACTGCAGGTCAACGTCAACGGCGTCCCGGATTACGGCAGCACCGCACAGGTCGCCGGGTCGCGCACGCTGCTTCCGGTGCTGTCACTGCCACCCGACGCCGATCGGGCGAGTGGCTATGTCCAACCGGCGACGGAGGACTCCGGCACCACCGACGATGACATCCCCGGCCTGGGACCGGACGGCTCGGTGTCGGCGAATCTGTCGAGCCCCGCGCGGATGACGATGCTGTGGCCGCTGGCCGCTCCCCCGCAACTCGCCGCGGGAGTGCTGGGTGCGGGTACCGAGCCGGTGCGTCTGATCAGCGAGGACCTGGCCCGTTCCCTGGGTGACGGTGGCCGGCTGGCGAACCTGCTGGCCGCGCTGAGTGCGGTCGTCGGAAGCCCGCCGCCGGGCACCAGCGGAACGTCGGAGTCCACCGGGGACTCCGGGTCGGACAGCAGCGAACCCAACTCCCCTCAGCCGCCACCGGCCGCTGCCCCGCTGGCGGGCGGGCTGTGTCTGGCCATCGATTCCGATCTGCTCGTCACGGTGCGGGCGATGTCGCTCGGATACGTGGTGTCGACCGATCCGGGCGACCCTCGCTCGTCGACGGTCGAGGGCACCGGCAGTGACACCGCGACGCGCTGGCTGGCCGAGCTGCGCCGGGTCGCGTCGAAGCTGTGTGTCGTCGCGCTGCCGTTCGCCCAGGTCGATCTCACCTCGCTGGCCCGCGTCGGCAACACCGCCCTGAGTGCGGCCGCCCTCACCTCCCCGGCCGACGTCGTCGACGCGATCCTCGGTGTCCGCAGCATCCGGAATCTGGCCGTCCCGGCGGTGGGCGCCATCGACGCGGACGGCGCGGGCGTCCTGACCGGCGCGCGAGTACCCGGGGTCGCGGTGAGCACCGGTTCGATCCGGCCGCAATCACAACCCGACGACGGCGGGCTCTACCGCCTCGACGGTCTGGGTGTGGCCACCTACGAGGCCCCCATCACGGCCGCGCTCGGCGGCCTGGGCACCTCCCCCTCGATCCCCACCATCACACCGGCCGATCAGGTCGTCGACCTGGCCGCGGAGTCCGACCTCAGCCGTCGTCAGGCCGCCCTCGCCGCGCTGGCCTACCCGGCGATCTCCGCGCCGCTGAGCCCGCGCCCCGGGTCACCGTCGTCCGACGACGATGCCGCGACACCGGTAGCCGGCCGCGGAGCGCTCATCGTGCCGCCGACGTACTGGTCACCGACCGTCGCCGACGCCGACGCTCTCTTCGACACCGCCCGCCTGCTGGTGGATGCCGGTGCGGCGAGCGCGGAGTCGTTCCCGTCGCTCGTCGAGGCGGTAGAGCGGGCCCGTACCCCCGCACGATTACGCAACCCACCCGGCGTCGGTCCGATCTCGCGGCTGAGTTCGGTACTGACGCCGACGACCACCGCCGCCATCCGCGACGACGCCGAGACGAGCTGGCAGTTGCAGGGGTCGCTGGTGTCCTCCGCCGACGTCGACGCCACGCCCGAACGCTATCTCTCCCCGTTGCGCGAGGATCTGCTGCGGGCGATGCGCAGCCCGGATGTCGCCGGTGAGCCGGCACGCGCCTACCTCACCGGGCAGCAGAGTCAACGGGTGTCCGCGGTGTCATCGACGCTGCAGGGCATGCGCTCACAGGTGACGATCCTGGATCCGGGTGGCCGCTACACCCTGGCGTCCGAACGCAGCCCGCTGCTGCTGGTGGTGCGCAACGACCTCGATCTGCCGGTGCGGGTGAAGATCGCCACGACCGGTCCGGCTGATCTGGACGTCGGTGACGTGGGCGTCGTCGAGATCCCCGCCAACGGCACCCGGCAGATCCAATTGCCTACGCGCGCAGAGTCTTCCGAGGCGACATCGGTGGTGATCACCTTGTCGACGGTGACCGGCCTGCCGCTGGGTGAGCCGATCACGCTCTCGCTGCGGTCCAATGCCTACGGCCGGGTGCTGTTCATCGTCACCATCGTGGCGGGTGTCGCGCTGGTGCTGCTCACCGCGCGCCGGCTGTGGCACCGGTTCCGCGGTGAGCCCGACCCGGCCGACCTCGACCGCCCGGAGCCCGACGAGCTGGAACGACTCCTCGCCGGCAGCAGCTATCAGGAACGACGCCGTACCCTGCAACACGAGGAGGAACGACTGTTCGACGACCCGCCGGACCCCCACGCGGACACCGGGGTGGCCGCCGAATCGGTCACCGACACCGGCGACTCCGGCGACACCACGAGCGGGACGGCCGGTCCGCGATGAGCGATCGGAACAGGACTTCGGACATGCACGACGACCCGCGCGACCGTGGCCGACGGCAACCGCCGTCTGCGGGTCGGGCGGTACCAAATCGTGCGGTACCAAATTCTGGGGTGCCCGATCGTGCGGTACCGGATCAGGACCGGCACGACCCTGATCGGGCCCTCCCGCGTCGGATCCCACCGCGCGGACCGGTTCGCGGGGCCACTCCCCTGGCCGGGCCGGTGGGCGCCCAGCCGCCCCTCTCGGGTCGCCCCCCCGGGCCCGGGCAACTGCCACGTCCGTCCGGTGCTCGTTCCGGGCCACCGCGGCAGACGCGCGTCCCCTCCGCGGCCCACCCGGCCCGGCCCGCCCAACAGGTGATCCCCGAACGGCCCGGGCCCACCGTCACCGACGACGAAGAATCCTCCACCGGACTCGCCCGCGACTCCGATTCGAGCATTCTGCGGACCAGCGGTTCCATCGCGCTGGCGACCCTGTTCAGCCGCATCACCGGATTCGTCCGCACGGTCCTCATCCTGGCGCTGCTCGGCGCGACGGTGGCCTCCGCATTCCAGGCCGCCGACGTCCTGCCGAACATGATCGCCGAGGTGCTGCTCGGCGCGGTCCTCACCGCCATCGTCATCCCGCTGCTGGCGCGCGCGGAAGCCGAGGACGCCGACCAGGGCGCGTCGTTCATCAACAAGATCTTCACGCTGACCGTCGTGGTCCTCGGTATCGGGACCGTGGTCGCGATCGCCGCGGCACCGCTGCTGACCTCACTGAACGTCGACAACGACGCATTGCGGCCGCTGGCCACCGGGCTCGCGTACTTCCTGCTTGTCGAGATTCTCTTCTACGGGCTGACCGCCCTGTTCATCGCGATCCTCAACCTGCGCGGCTACTTCAAGCCGGGTGCCTGGGCACCGGTGCTCAACAACGTCATCCAGATCTCCGCGCTGATCACCTACTCGCTGATGCCCGGCGAACTCACCCTCAACCCGGTGCGGATGACCGATCCCCAGTTGCTGGTGATCGGCGTCGGCTGCGCGCTGGGTGTGGTGATGCAGGCCGTCATCCTGCTGCCCTTCCTGCGTCGCGCGGGTGTCCGGCTGCGTTTCGAGTGGGGCCTGGATGCGCGTCTGCGCAAGTTCGGCAACATGGCGCTGGCCGTGGTCTGCTACGTCGCGGTCCTGCAGGTGGGGTTGGTCATCACCTACCGGATCGCGTCGGCCGCCTCGGATTCCGGTATCAGCATCTACTTCACCCACTGGCAGTTGCTGCAACTGCCCTACGGGGTGCTCGGGGTCACCATCCTCACCGCCATCATGCCGAGGCTCTCGCGCAACGCAGCCGCCGACGACACCAAGGCCGTGGTCGACGATCTGTCGCTGGCCACTCGCCTCACCACCGTCGCGCTGGTGCCGGTGGTCGCGTTCATGACGTTCTTCGGCCCGGCCCTGGCGATCGCGGTGTTCAACTTCGGCCGCTTCGACGCCACCACCGCCGACCAGCTCGGTTCGGTGCTGGCCTGGGGTGCGTTCACCCTCATTCCCTACTCGATGACCCTGGTTCAGCTGCGCGTGTTCTACGCGCGGGAGGACGCCTGGACGCCGACGCTGATGGTGCTGGGCATCACCGCGGTCAAGGTGGTGTCGTCGTATCTGGGTCCGGTGCTGTTCGACGACCCCGACCTCGTGGTGCGCTGGGTCGCCCTGTCCAACGGCCTCGGCTATCTGGTGGGCGCCGTCGTCGGGCATTACCTGCTGCGCAAGCGTCTGGGTTATCGGAGCCTGCTGCACGTGACGCGCACGATGCTGCTCACCATCGCGGTGTCGGTGGCGGTGGCCGCGGTGGTGTGGACGGCATCCGAGCTGTCCGGGTTGCATCACCTCGTCGACGAGGCCGGCAAGATCGGGTCACTGGCCTACCTGGTGCTGACCGCGGCGGTGACGCTCGGCGTGATCTACGCACTGCTCGCCGCGCTGGGCGTGCCGGATGTGGTGTCCATCGGGAACACGGTGCGCCGCCTGCTCGGTCGGTTCATCCCGGCGCTCGCACCGCCTCCCGATCCGCAACCAGAGCGTTCCGCAACGATCACGGTTCAGTTCCCGCGCGTCACCGACGACGAGTCGCTCCCGTACTCTGGTCAGGTGCAGGTGCTGCGCCGGTTTGACCGGGGCACCGCCACCTGGCAGTCCTATTCGGTGCACTCCGGCGGGGCCGCCGGTAACCGGGACGCGCCGCGGCTGCACGCCGTTCCGCGCCCCCCGGCGCCGCCCCGTGACATGCGCTATCGGAGGAAAGGAGTTCGACGCGTGAGCGAGAGCGAGGTCGACACCACATCGCCGTCCCCCGATCCCACCACCCCGGAACCGCCCTCGGCCGATCACACCGAATCTGCCTCTCCCACCGCCACATCGGGAGCCGCCGGCCGCGACGCCGCCCCCACCCCACCGGATACCACCCCATCGGCCCCCGGTCCGCGGCGGCCGCGTGGACCGCGCCTGGTGCCCGGTGCCGCCGTCGCCGGCGGACGCTACCGATTGCTCGATCACCACGGCGGCACACGCGGACTGCAGTTCTGGCGTGCGCTCGACGTCAACCTGGACCGCAACGTCGCGCTCACCTTCGTCGACGCCGATCAGCTCGCCCCACCGCCGGAGCGCGGCGTCGCGGTCAAGACCTCCGATCAGGGTCCGCAGGCGGTTTTGTCGCGCACTCTGCTTCTGGGACAGGTGAATTCCGACGGCGTGGCCCGAGTGCTCGACGTGGTGCGCGGCTCGTCGGGTGGCATCGTCGTCACCGAATGGGTCGAGGGTTCCTCGTTGGCCGACGTCGCCGCATCCGGGCCCTCGCCGATCGGTGCCGCACGGGCGGTCCGCTCGCTCGCCGCGGCCGCGGAGATCGCACACCGTTCTGGTGGCGCCCTGTCGATCGATCATCCCGATCGCATCCGCATCAGCAACGACGGCAACGCCGTCCTCGCTTTCCCTGGCACCCTCGCCGGTGACGACAAGGCCTCTGACGTCCGCGGCCTCGGTGCGGTGCTCTACGCACTGCTGCTCAACCGCTGGCCGTTGGATGGTCCGTCCGGGTCCCGGCTGGTCACCACCGACGACACCACCGAGCCGGTCGGCGGATTGCCGATCGCCCGTCCGGGCGCCGACGGGGCACCCATCGAACCCCGGGAAGCCAACTCCGACATTCCTTTCGAGATCTCTGCTGTCGCCGCTCGGGCGCTCGACGGAACGCGCGGTATCCGTACTGCCGCCACCGTGCAGCACGTACTGGATCAGGCAACGGTGCTCGATCTCAACACCGACATGCTGCCGGCCATCGGACGCGACGACGACCCGCCGGTGTCGGTCACCACCCGCTCCGACACCGGCGAGGATCCGCGCAAGCGCCGCAACGTCGGGCTGCTGGTCGGCGCCGGGTTGCTGGCAGTGTTCCTCGTCATCGCGCTGGTGGTGTGGGCGTCGAACATCTTCGGCGGTGACGACGGATCCTCGGACATCGATTCGATCATCACCAGCAGCGCCCCGCCGTCGACCCCTGCACCGCCGGGAACCGCTGCACCACAAGCGGGTACACCGGTCGCACTGCGTTCGGTGACGGTCAAGGACTTCTCCAGCCAGCCACCGGATCCGTCGGCGAACGTCGGCAATGTCATCAGCGGCGCACCGCCGGCGTGGCGTACCGATCCCTACGACCGGACACCCAACTTCGGCGGCCTCAAGGACGGACTGGGGTTGATGTTCGACCTCGGCACCCAGCAGGCCGTCAAGACGGTGACGATCCGCACCTCGACTCCGGGCTACTCGGTGTCCATCAGGACCGCGCCGGGCGCGAACCCGTTGTTCACCCAGACCACCGAAGTCGCCTCCGGCACAGTCGATCAGCCGGTCACCACACTGACCGTCGCCAACCCCCAGGCGAGCCGCTTCGTCATGGTGTGGATCACCTCGCTACCGCCGACAGCCAATCCGTCGGGCCGCTACCAGGCCGAGGTGGCCCAGGTCAGCATGACCTCCTGACCAACAGCATTTGCCTCGCCACCACTACCGCGGCCAGTGGGTCCGGACTTCCTCCAGAGACTTGCGGGAGAAGCGGGTGACGATGTCGAGGATCTGTACGTAAGCGGCGGTGCCCGGTTGGGCGACCGATCCGTGATTGGCACCGGGCGCCACGACGAGTTGTCCGGCCCCGCCGGCCCGGTGGACCGCATCGATGTATCGTGCCGAAAGATCGACGGGTACAAGACGATCCCGGTCACCGTGGATGGCCACGACGGGTAACCGCGGGTTGATCAGCGCCATCGGATCCACCGCTCGGTAGCGATCCGGGACCTCGGTGGGAGTGCCACCGAGTACGGCGACGATGCGGTTGTTCCCGTGCACGGCCGCATACGTCATGTCCAGGGGTCCGGCGACCGTGACCACCCGCGACGGCGAGAACCGCGGCTTGCCACCGATCTCCACCGCGGCTCGGCGACCACGGCCACCGAGCCAGGCTGCGAGTTGTCCGCCGGAACTGTATCCGAGGACAAGTGCGGTGGCGAGGTCGAGTCGGCGATCCGAGTGGGCGAGGTCGACGAGATGGTCGACAGCATCGGCGACATCGGTGAAGGTGGTCGGCCAGCCGCCACCCGATCCGACGCGGCGATACTCTATGTTGTACACGGCGAATCCCCGGTGCACGAGGTCGATGGCGAAGGGATGCATCATCGTCAGATCGATTGCCGACTTCCAGGAACCGCCGTGCACCAGCACGATTACGCGCAACCGATCCGACGTGTCGGTACCCGTCGGGAGGTAGAGATCGGCGACGTTCTGGGCGGGGTCGCCGGTACGGCGGGTGGGGTAGTGGATCCGGGTGACCGTGTACCCATTGACCTCTCGCTCGTCTGCGGCTGCGAGCGGTCCGTTGTCCGCCCGGTGGACTGGCGCCGACGACGGATGTCCGAGCGGCGCTCCGGCGTCGGGAGCACAGGCGGTGAGCAGGCCGGCCACGGTGAGGACAGCGAGCAATCCGGCACGCGTGTCCGGACCGATGCTCACCGTCGTGAGATTACTCCGTGCAGTGCCGCGGCGACTGCGAAGTCCTTTCCCCAGATGGTGTTGTACGGCTGGAGCGATTCTCAGCTCAGGCGGCGGTGGTGGGACTCGCGTCGTCGAGGAGGCTCACCGACTCGGTCTGCCTCCGCGATATGGGCGCCGGGGAGGGGGTGGCCGACCAGCCGGGCGGACCGAACAGGTAGCCCATGCGGTTGCGAAAACCTCTCGCGGCGCGCACATCTCGCGCGATTGCGACGTACTCGTGGGTTTGCAGCCGCCAGATGTTGTAAGTATCGACCGGCTTGGTGAGGCCGTAGGTGGGGCGCTTTGCCTCCGCGGTGAACGTCCCGAACATGCGGTCCCAGACGATGAAGGTGCCGCCATAGTTGCGGTCGAGGTACTCGGTGTCACTGCCGTGATGCACCCGATGGTGCGACGGTGTGTTGAAGACGAATTCGATAGGCGCCCAGAGTTTTCCCACCCGCTCGGTGTGAATCCAGAACTGGTAGACGAGATTGGCTGAGTAGACCGCGAACACGACGGCCGGCGGGACGCCCAGCAGGGGGAGTGGCAGCCACATCACCAGTCCCGCACTGTTGTTCCACTTCTGCCGCAGTGCGGTGGTGAAGTTGAAGTACTCACTGGAGTGGTGTGCCTGATGAGTGGCCCAGACCAACCGGACACGATGAGCCAACCGGTGCTCCCAGTAGAACAGGAAATCCAGTGCCACAAAGGCGATGAGCCACGTCCACCACGCGCCCGCGGGCAGATGCCAGGGTGCGACGTACGCGAAGAGTGCGGTGTAGGCGAGCAGGCCGAGGAGCTTCCAGCCGGCGCTGGTGGCGATCGACACGAGACCCATCGAGAGACTCGCCCGCGAATCGCGCCAGTTGTAGGTCCCCGGCTCCGACGACGCGCGTACCTCACGCTGGGAGGGACGCTCGGTCTCGGTGTGCTCCAGCTTCCACGCGGCCAGCCATTCCAGGGTGAGCATGACGACGAAGAACGGGATGGCCAGCACCGTGGGCTCCCGCATGGCCTCCGGCAGGAAGTCCAGCATGTCCTCTCCTCACGTCATCTGACACGACTTCGAGTCAGATTGCGAATTTCTGACACGGTAGCATGTCAGATGCGTGTGGTCCAGATCTGTGACCGAGGTACACGCCGGGGACGAGGAGGATCGTGAGCGAACCGGAGGGTCGCCGCTACGCCGGGGCCGACGCCGACCTACGACGCGAGCGGCGGCGCGCCGAACTCATCGCGTCCGGGCTGGAGTTGTTCGGTACCGAGGGGTTTCGCGCCGTCTCGGTGAAGAAGGTCTGCGACCACGCCGGCCTCACCCAGCGCTATTTCTATGAGTCCTTCGCCGACCGGTCTGCCCTCCTCGCCGGTGTCTACGAGGACTGTGTGGCCTTCGCCCGATCCGCGGTACTGAACGCGGCGGGATCGGCGGGGGGAAGCGAGGGGAGTGGCGTGGCCGCCGACGACGTCCCTGCGGTGGCCCGCGCCGCGCTGGGCGCGTTCATCGGCGCACTCGCCGAGAACCCCCGTCGCGCGCGGGTGATGCTGGTCGAGGTCGTCGGCGTCGATCAGGATCTGGAACGCCTACGGCTCACCGCTATTCACGGCTGGGCGGACCTGATCCTGATGCTGGCGCGCGGTGAGGAGCGCAGTGGTCGCGCAGAGCGACTGGCGTCCATCGCCCTCGTCGGTGCCGTCACCCAGCTGCTCGTCGACTGGTACACCAGCCACACCCAGGGCCTCGGTTCCGACGACTCGGCCGACGAGTCGCTGTTCGACCTGGACGCGATTCTCGACGTCAGCGTCGAACTGTTCACCGACGCCTATGCACGCTGGCTGGCACCATGACGATATGACCACCCAACTCCCGCAGACCTCGCATTCGCCGTCGCCGATTCGGGAACGCTCGCTGCTCGCAGTGTTCCTCGCCGCCTTCGTCACCCAGAACGCCATCGCCATCCCCTACGTGCGGGAGAACGGATGGCGTTCGGTCGCAGACTTTTTCGGTGGCGACATCCTCAAGACCACACCCGGCCGTTTCGCCATGGTCGACCTCACCTATGTCGTGGTGGCCTTCCACCTGTGGGCCGTCGTGGAGGCCAAGAATCTCGGGATCCTGCGCTGGTGGATCGCGTCGGTGATCCTGACGTTCGGTGTCGGTATCGCCACCGCGATCCCGTTCTTCTTCCTCGTCCGCGAGCGTGCGCTCCGCGTGGCGGCAAGCTGATCGTCGTAGACCAACCATTGCGCAGGCCCGCACCGAGCCCCATTCTGATAACGGTCGTATTCAGATAGGGGACGCGCGATGACATACGGGACTCGCATGTCACGGGCCAAGATGGACCATATCGACAGCACCCTGTTCGCACGGTCGCTGCTGTCGATGGGACAGACGATGAGCACCGCGAACGTGATCATGCAACTCGCCAACCCGGCCATCGGCTACGGCGTCGCACGGAGCACCGTGGAAAGCGGGCGGCTCGACCGTCATACGGTCAAACGCGCCCGCACCACCGCGTCGTACCTCGCGGTGGCCGCCATGGGCAACGCCGACGACCGCCGCCGTTTTCGTCAGGCGGTGAATCGTCAACACGCACAGGTTCGTTCGGATGCGGACAGTCCGGTCGAGTACAACGCGATGGACCCCGGGTTGCAGCTGTGGGTAGCAGCCTGCCTGTACATGGGCTGGGAGGACATCTACACGCGAGTGCACGGGCCGCTGTCCGGGGCGCGACGTGAGAAGTTTTACCAGCAGGGCAAGGTGTGCGGAACCACGCTGCAGATGCCGGCCGAACTCTGGCCGGCCGATCGCGATGCGTTCACGACCTACTGGAACGAGCAGACCATCCGCCTGCGCATCGACGACGAGGTACGCGAATTCCTGCTCGGCATAGCACATTTCGGCTACGCACCGACCTGGGTACAGAAGCGGTACGGGCCGGTCAAGTATCGCCGCACCATCGGCTACCTACCGGAGCCCTTCCGCGAAGCACTGCGGGTGGACTGGACGCCGGCCGATCAGCGGTGGTTTGACGAGTACATCGCCGCACAGGTCGCCCGTGAACGCCGTAAACCACTGTGGTTGTCCCAGTTGAGTTTCCGAATCCTGCTGTGGGATGTCCGGGCGCGGGAACGGCTCGGTCGGCCGCTCGTATGATCCGCTCGGTCACTCGGGCGCGAGGAGAACGGTGAACATGACCTGCGCCGCCAGGACGAATCCGAGGGACTCGTAGAGCCGGATCGCATTGACGTTGGTGCCGTCGGCGTGCAGGAACGGCGTGTCGCCGCGAGCACGAATCCCATGGCCGAGCGCGCGCACGATCCGCGCGGCCAGTCCGTGCCCCCGATAGGCGGGATCGGTACAGACAGCACTGATCTCGGTCCAGCCGGGCGGCCGCATCCGCTCACCGCCCATCGCGACCAGCCGGCCATCACGGCGGATACCGAGGTAGGTCCCCAGCTCGACGGTGCGTTGCGCGAACGGCCCGGGTCTGGTGCGCCGCACGAGGTCCAGCATCTCGGGTACATCGTCGGAGGTGAGGATCACCGCCTCGTCGTCGGGCATTGCATCGAGACCGTCGTCGACCATCTGCACGCCCGGCAACGACATCGTGGTCGTCCACCCGGAGGGAGCATCCACCTCGACGACGGGCAAGAACAACGATCCGCCGGGACCGACGAGGTCTCGCGCATTCGCCCAATCCGGTGGGGAAGGGTCGGTGGGCAACGCCGCGATGGGACTCATCGAGGACGGGTACCGCATGGCCGATCCCCGACGCTCGGCGAGATGAGCCTGCGGTCCGCTCAAGGCCGCGAGTGCGGGGTTGCTCAGCGGCGTCGTCCCGATCCGCCTGCCACCGGCACCCTCCCCGCGCGTGTCGCCACCCCTCCCATCCACATGCAAACCGTACCGAACGTCGCATGGCCGCACCCTCTGCCGCACAGCCGTTCTCCGATCATCTGAATAGGCTCACCCCATGGACTGGATTGGCATCGTCCGACCCGACGCCGAAGCCGGCACCGGGGCTCCGCGAACAGATGCCGTCGGCGCCGCGCGGTGGGTGATCGCCGCGACTCTCGCGGCGAGTTGAGTGCCGAAGGCCGGGTCTGGTCGGAGACGACCGTTCAGTCCGCCTCCATCGACGAGTTCAGCACGGCCGCCGGGTGCGGCCGGTTCCGATCTCGGTTCGACGTCCCTGGCCATCAGGTGGACTGATCGGACGGGTCCGGCCGACCTGTGCACAACCCGATTTGGCCGCCACTGTGACAAGCACCGTCCATTACGCTCACCCCATGACCCGGGGGAGACGTGCATTACGAAGCGTCACCTCCGACGACGCCGACACCCGCACCGACGAACAACTCCTCACCGCCCACACCACCGGCGACCCGGACGCGTTCACCACCCTGATCCACCGCCACCTGCCCTACCTGTGGTCCGTGGCCCTGCGCACCACCGGTAACCACGACGACGCGGCCGACGCACTCCAAGATGCGTTGCTCAGCGCCCACCGCTCGGCACCCAACTTCCGTGCCGATGCAAAGGTGCAAAGTTGGCTGCACCGCATCCTGGTCAACTCCTGCCTCGATTCCTACCGCCGCTCCCGAGCGCGCCCGACCATCCCGCTACCCACCTGGGAGGTCCCCGAAATGGCCGACACCACCGATCACACTGTGGCCGTTGACCTCTCGATGTCCATCGGCGACGCCCTGACCACCCTCACCGACGGACAACGCGCCGCCATCGTCGCCGTCGACATCGAGGGCTACTCCGTCGCCGAGGCCGCCACCCTCCTCGGCGTCCCGGAAGGAACCATCAAAAGCCGCTGCGCACGAGGCCGGTTGCGCCTGGCCGAAACCCTCGGGCACCTTCGGAGTGAGTGATCCACACAACCCAGGGAACCGAAGACGGGGCGGGTGCGTCCAAGTACACAAGCCGCACACGACCGCGGCACGCCGATGACATCAGATGAATGGAACCAGAGACGATGATCCCGCCGGGAGCAGACCACGATGCACCCTCCGACGGCCCGGGCGACAGAGGCCAGGGGTTTCCCGATCCGCCGTATCCCCCTGAGCTGATCGCCGATCTGCACGCCGGTGTGTTGACCGACGAGCTGTCCGCCCACCTATACGCCAGGATCGCCGACGACCCTGCGGCGCAACGGATTCTGCGCGCACTTGAGGACACCCGGGATCAGCTGCACAACGCGCCGGTCGATCCGGTCGCCCCACCCCGCGATGTCGAGGCGTCGGTGGCGGCAACACTCGCCGGCCTCAGGACACCGTCCACTCCGGCGTCGGACCCGACCAGGGCGGTGCGACGACGCACTCTCGTCACGGTGCTCGCGGCCGCCGCCGTGGTGATCGCAGCGCTCGCGGTCTCCATCGCCATCCTTCGCCCCTCCGACGATGAGTCGACGCCACCCGTTGCCGAACCGACCACCACGCACACGCTCGACGGTGCCGAGCAGGTGTCCGCCCTCTCGGTTCTCGGCCGGACCGACGGTGCACCGTTCGTCTCCATCAATGCGCTTCGTCGGTGCACCTCCGCCAACGGCGTGCCCGCGCAGACCGCGACCGTGGGTTCCGGACCGATCACCGTCGGCGGGCGCCCCGCGGCCGTCATCCTGTTGTCCACGGGTGTCGCGGGCCGATTCGAGGCCCTCGTCGTCGGGCTCGACTGTGACACCAACAACCCGGCCACCGTGTCACGGACGGTCATCGGCGCGGGCTGAGAATCCGCCGACGGACATACACCGCGGTCGCCACCCACCGAACCGGGAACATCTCCGCTTACCCTTGTGTTGAAGCAGCCGTGACGCCGCTCCCACAAGCAGGGGAGAGGCGTCCGACGTCGAGCACGGAGGATGGATGAGCCAGACAGACACGCAGCAGATCCACGACCTGATCATCATCGGATCGGGACCTGCCGGGTACACCGCGGCGGTCTACGCCGCGCGCGCCGATCTGGCGCCGATCGTCTTCGAAGGCACCCAGTTCGGTGGCGCGCTGATGACCACCACCGAGGTGGAGAACTTCCCCGGCTTCCAGAACGGCATCCAGGGCCCCGCGCTCATGGACGAGATGCGGGAACAGGCGTTGCGCTTCGGTGCCGACCTGCGCATGGAGGACGTCGACGCGGTGCGCCTGACCGGTGAGGTCAAAGAGGTCGAGGTCGCCGGCGAGGTTTACCGCGCCCGTGCAGTGATCCTGGCCATGGGTGCCGCGGCCCGCTACCTCGGTGTCGAGGGGGAGCAGTCCCTGCTCGGCCGCGGTGTTTCGGCCTGTGCCACCTGTGACGGCTTCTTCTTCAAGGACCAGGACATCGCCGTCATCGGCGGCGGTGACTCGGCCATGGAGGAGGCCACCTTCCTCACCAAGTTCGCCCGCAGCGTCACGCTGGTCCATCGTCGTGACGAGTTCCGTTCGTCGAAGATCATGCTCGAACGCGCAAAGGCCAACGACAAGATCCGGTTCATCACCAACGCCACCGTCCGCAAGGTCATCGGCGACGGGTCGGTCAGTGGACTCGAACTCGAAGACACCCGGACCGGCGAGACCCGCAACCTCGACGTTACCGGCATGTTCGTCGCCATCGGTCACGACCCGCGCAGCGAACTGGTCCGCGGCCAGGTCGACCTGGACAGCGAAGGCTACGTCCAGGTGCAGGGCCGCACCACCTACACCTCGATTCCCGGGGTGTTCGCCGCCGGTGACCTCGTCGATCACACCTACCGTCAGGCCATCACCGCGGCGGGCAGCGGATGTGCCGCCTCGATCGACGCCGAACGCTGGCTCGCCGAACAGGGCGAGGCGGCCGATCTGACCGTCGTGGCCGACGTAACCGTCGACGCCGGCGCCTGAGCGCGCACAACCCCCGACCGACCCCAACTCTCACGTCCACCGAGGAGGACACCACCATGGGTGCAAACACCGTCGCCGTCAACGACACCACGTTCAAGGACACCGTGCTCGGCTCCGACAAGCCGGTACTCGTCGACTTCTGGGCAACCTGGTGCGGCCCGTGCCGCATGGTCGCACCGGTCCTCGAAGAGATCGCCGGTGACCACGCGGACAAGCTCACCATCGCCAAGCTCGACGTCGACGAGAGCCCCGCGACCGCCCGCGACTTCCAGATCATGTCGATCCCGACGATGATCCTGTTCGAGAACGGTCAGCCGACCAAGACCATCGTCGGCGCCAAGGGCAAAGCCGCGCTGCTGCGTGAACTCGACGCGGTGGTCGGTACCTCCGCCTGACGTCTTCACCTACCGCCCTGGGCAGGCCAGGTCGTATCGTCGCAGGTCAAGGCCTCGGCATCGCCAACATTTGGCGGTGCCGAGGCCACCTGAGAGAATGCAGCCTGACGAAGACGAGGAGTGTGCGAGATGCCATTGTTCCGCCTGGGGGATCACGGATCGGCGGTCGCCGAGATCCGGTCCATCCTGGCCGGTCGGGGCCTGCTCTCCGCTCCGTCGTCCCAGCCCACCGGCCTGACCAATGGCACCCGCAGCGCCGACGGGTGGACCGCACCCGAGGACATCTTCGATGCCGAGACCGACCACGCGGTCCGTGCCTTCCAGCAGGAACGCGGCCTCATCGTCGACGGCATCGTCGGGCCCGCCA
Source organism: Gordonia bronchialis DSM 43247 (assembly GCF_000024785.1). Classification (NCBI taxonomy): domain Bacteria; kingdom Bacillati; phylum Actinomycetota; class Actinomycetes; order Mycobacteriales; family Gordoniaceae; genus Gordonia; species Gordonia bronchialis. The sequence goes on from NC_013441.1 coordinate 5,200,133, forward strand.
CATACCGCGCGCTACGTGAGGCCTCTTACAAGCTGGGCACCCGTGTTCTGGCCTTCCGGTTCTCGGCACCCATGGTGGGCGACGACGTCGCCACCCTGCAGAGTCGCCTGCAGAACCTGGGCTACTACACGTCGCTCGTCGACGGCGTCTTCGGCGAGAGTACCGACAATGCGGTACGCCTGTACCAGAGTGAGTATGGACTGTCCTCCGACGGCATTTGCGGGCCGGCCACGCTGCGCTCGCTCGAACGCCTCGGGACCCGGGTCACCGGTGGATCCCCGCACGCGATCCGCGAAGAAGAGCACGTTCGTCGCTCGGGTCCGCGACTGACCGGTAAGAGGATCCTCATCGATCCGGGAACCGGTGGGCTACACCCACTTTCGGTGGGGGAGATCGCCGAGACCGAATCCCGGTTGCTCTGGGATCTCGCGCACCGGCTCGAAGGTCGGATGACCGCCGCGGGCATGGAGACCTTCCTGTCCCACGACGGCCGCGGGCGCCCAACCGATGAAGAACGCGCTCGCGTCGCCAACCTGATGGACGCAGATCTGATGATCTCACTGCGCTGCGGCTACTATCCGAATCCGCTGGCGCACGGCGTCGCATCGTTCTATTTCGGTAACAGCCATGGCTCGTTCTCGACCATCGGACGCAACCTGGCCGGCTTCATCCAGCGTGAAATCGCTGCTCGGACACCACTTGCCGACTGTCGGACACACGAGCGCACGTGGGATCTGTTGCGCCTCACCAGAATGCCGGTGGCGCTCATCGACGTCGGATACATCACCAATCCGGACGACGCAGCGACGCTATCGGATTCGGACTATCGCAACGTCATCGCCGAGGCCATCCTAGTCGCGGTGAAGCGGCTCTATCTGCTCGGCCAGGACGACCGGCCCACCGGTAGCTACACCTTCGCCGAATTGCTTGCCGCCGAAGAGATCTCCCGCTGAGAGATCCCCGGCGGCTTCAGCATCGCTGCGGCCGGGCGTGAACCGCACTCATCCCACCGGCACTGCGGTGCGTTCCCGCCCAGCAAGGTCGATCGCCGCCATCACGACGAGCTTCTCCAGCGCACTCTCCACCTCGAACTTCCAGCCGAGTCCTTCGTCGAGCTCCAGACGGAACCGGGGGAACCGCGGATGGCTGGAGACGACGTCGAAGGCGGAGTCCTTGAGGAATCCAGCGTCGATCATGCACGCCGTACACAGACCGTCCATCGGTCCGTCGAGGATCTCGCGGGCGACGTCGACGATGGACTGATCGGTCCACGCCTCGAGCTCGAGTGCGCTCGGCAACTCCTCAGGTGCCCTGCGTGCCTCCGACGACTGCTGGTCCGGCGTCGGCGAACCTCCGCGGACGAGTCCGAAGGCTTCGACGGCGCGCACCCCGCGTCTGATCAGGTCGGCGAGCACGGCATCGAGGAGCAGTGTCGCCGCCTCCTCGTGTCCGGGCTCGGTGCGGATGCTGGTGAGCAGGACCGCGTCGTGGCTGACCGGGGAGGTGGGGAAGGCGACGGAACGCGGTACCCGATTCGGCGGGGCGTAGAACGCGGTGCCAACGACAGTCTTGGTCGTCGAGTCGATGGCGACCTGACCGCAGGTACCCCACTCCAGCAGCAGCCCGGAGATCCAAGCCTCCTTGTCGAACTCGCTCTCGAAACTTCCCAGATCGGCGAAGACGGCGTCGGCCGACGACCGGTTGGAGTTCGCCGGATCCACTTCCCAGAAGACGCAGCGACGGGTGTGCAGGGGGAGCGACTCGAACGAGTCGAGATCGAGACGCACAATTCCAATACTCACGTCACCACACCTGTCCGGGCGTCGGACGAAACTCGAGATGTGTTCTGTAGCAACTCATCTCGCTGGTCGGCGGGGATTCGACTTCGTCTGGCGTCACTGTGACATTTCTTCCGTGGGTACCCGGTAGGGGGATTCTCGTCGCCGAATCACTTCGTGGGATCGATGACCCCGACGATTCGCTCGAGGTCCTCCACCGATCCGAACTCGACCACGATCTTGCCCTTTCGTTTGCCCAATCCGACTGTAACCCTCGTGTCGAGTCGGTCGGAAAGTCGCTCGGCGAGATCCTGGAGGCCCGGCATCTGCATCTGCCGGCGCTTCGGCGACGCGGGGGACCGGCCACCGGATCCGTCATCGCGGTTCGCAAGAGTGACCGCCTCCTCGGTGGCACGTACCGACAGGCCCTCGGCGACGATCCGCGCGGCGAGCGCCTCCTGGGCGTCACTACCCGTCTCGAGCGAGAGCAGAGCGCGTGCGTGACCGGCCGACAGCACTCCCGCGGCCACGCGTCGTTGCACGGGAATCGGTAGCTTCAGCAACCGGATCATGTTGGAGATCAGCGGCCGCGAGCGTCCGAGCCGAGCGGCGAGCTCTTCATGCGTGACACCGAACTCGTCGAGCAACTGCTGATAGGCTGCCGCCTCCTCCAGCGGGTTGAGCTGTGCCCGGTGGATGTTCTCCAGCAGCGCGTCACGCAGCATATCGCCGTCGGGAGTCTCCCGGACGATCGCCGGGATCGCCTCGAGACCCGCTTCCTGGCTGGCCCGCCAGCGACGCTCACCCATCACCAGTTGGAACCGCACGCCCTCGGGTGTGGGTTCGGGAAGCTCACGGACGACGATCGGCTGCATCAGTCCGAACTCGGTGATCGAGTGGACCAGCTCGGCAAGCGCGTCTTCGTCGAAGACGGTACGGGGCTGATTCGGGTTGGGTTCGATCTGCGCGGGCGGGATCTCGCGGTAGACGGCACCGACCTCATCGTGCGGGAGGGGAGTGGTGGCCGGCGCCGGGATCGTCGCGGTCGCAGTTCCGGTTCCGGTCTCCGATGAGTGAACCGAGGTACCGTCCGGACCGGCGCTCGGTACCGAACCCGTGGCAGGGGCAGAGCCGGTGGCAGGGGCAGAGCCAGCGGCCGATGACTTACCGATGACGACGTCGGCGGCGGCCGAGCCCATGCGCGGAGCGCCGGTCGCCTGATCGTCGCTGGGCCCGGTCGGAATGAGGGCCGCCAGGCCTCGACCGAGACCACCCCGGCGCTGTGCCGCGGGCTTGGTGACAGGCTTGGGAGCGGTCTTTCCCGGAGCGGAATCCTTGGGGCTCATTGGTGTCCTCCCGGCAGGTGGTGATGACAGAGTGTGCGAGGTTGCTGGTGTCGCGGTCCGACTGAAGCGGCTTTGGGCATCAGGATGTACTTGACTCGGCGGTTGGCTCAGCTGTTCGTGCGCGCATGGCCAGCTCGCGGGCCGCGTCGAGATAGCTCATTGCTCCACGTGAACCCGGGTCGTATTCGATGATCGTCATCGCGTAGCCAGGTGCTTCCGACACCTTCACGCTGCGCGGAATGATCGCGCTCAGCACCTTGTCGCCGAAGTGTCGTCGAACCTCGTCGGCCACCTGGTCGGCGAGTTTGGTCCGGCCGTCGTACATGGTGAGCACGATGGTGGAGACATGCAGCGCGGGATTCAGATGTGCTTGCACGAGCTCGATGTTTCGCAGGAGCTGGCCCACGCCCTCGAGGGCGTAGTACTCGCACTGGATCGGGATGAGGACCTCACGGGCAGCCACCATCGCGTTGACGGTGAGCAGTCCGAGCGAGGGCGGGCAGTCGATGAAGACATAGTCGATCCCGAACTCGGTGAGCGTCTCGTCCGACAACGCGTTGCGCAGTCGGTTCTCACGGGCGACCAGCGATACCAACTCGATCTCGGCACCGGCGAGATCGAGGGTTGCCGGCACACAGAACAAGCCCTCCTGACTCGGGCTCTGCTGCATGGCCTCGCGAAGAGTCACTTCACCGAGCAGGAGTTCGTAGACCGACGCGATGTCCTGCGCTCGGTGATCGATACCGAGTGCGGTGCTGGCGTTGCCCTGCGGATCAAGATCCACGACAAGGACACGAAGTCCGTGTAGGGCGAGTCCCGCGGCGAGGTTCACCGCGGTGGTGGTCTTGCCGACGCCGCCCTTCTGGTTGGCGACCGTCATGATCCGCATCTGCGCCGGGCGGGGGAGCTGGCCCGCGCCTCCCGGGGTCAGGACCTGACTGGCGCGTTCGGCGGCGGCAGCGATGGGGGTGTCAGCGTACGGCTGTGCCGCTGTTTCACGTGAAACACTCGGGTCCTGGTCGACCACGCGTTGACTCCTTTGCCCGACCTGATAGCCGCTGATACCTGTCTCGCCGGATGTGCCGGCCGAGATCTGCTCCTGGCCACCGTTCGCATTCTCGGCAGACCGCCTTCTATTCTGCGCTCTCCGTGGAGTCCACACCACTCTGCTCACCGCTTCTTTCCGCGACCGCGCTTGCGTCCGCCACTCTCAGTTCTTGTCCCGATCACGACCGTTGTGGGGGAGGGGAGTACCTCGCCACCGACGGTCTCAACACGCAGATCAGTGAGTCCGACGCGTCCGGCAGCAACCCGATCCCGTGCGATCTCATCGCCCGCCGACGCTCCCTTGATAGCCACCAGTCGACCGCCCGACCGAATCAACGGAGCCGACCAGGTGCAGAGTCGTTGAAGAGGTGCCACCGCCCTCGACGTCGCGACGTCACATTGGCCGACCGCGGTCCGGATCGACTTCTCCTCTGCGCGACCGCGCACTACGGTCACCGACGACAAGCCGAGCTCTGCGACGGCCCGTTCGAGGAAGGCGCTTCGCCGAAGGAGGGGTTCGAGTAGGACGACGTCGAGATCCGGGCGAGCGATCGCGAGGGCAACACCCGGCAAACCGGCACCGCTCCCAATGTCCACCACGGACTCACCGTCGTCGATGACTTCGCCGATCACCGCGCAGTTCAGAATGTGTCGATCCCACAGCCGTGGGACCTCTCGTGGCCCCAGCAGTCCGTGCTCGATTCCATCGGTCGCCAGGATGCGGTGATAGACCTCGGCCATTTCCAGACGATCTCCAAAGACTGCTCGGGCGGAGACTGGTGCCGGTTGTAGGTTTGTCGCGTCATCCGCGTCGCCGTGATCGTCGGACGGTCGGTCTGACACTCTGCCCCCTTCGGGTCGAAGCTTGTTGGTCTCAGTGTTTCACGTGAAACGCGGATCACTGTGGCGGGGTAGAAGTTGTCCCCAGGGACGCCCGACGATACTGGTTGCCCCGTACGCGGGCCCATTGTGTGCGTGGCAACCCGCACTGTTTCACGTGAAACATGTCGGAACGCACTTTCCCGTTTCACGTGAAACCACACTCGTGTAATTCCTTCTCCGGATACAGATAGGGCCCCGACCATGTCGGGGCCCTATCGTCGATGTTCCGGTCACGCGTTGGGTAGAACGACCACCCGCCGCTTGGGCTCGGCACCCTCGCTCTCACTGACCACACCGTCCACGACCGCAACCGCGTCGTGCACGATCTTCCGCTCGAACGGCGTCATCGGGTCAAGCGCTTCCTTCTCACCCGACTTGAGGACGCGCTCGGCGACCTCCTTACCGAGACGTGCCAGGCGGTCCCGACGGTCGGCACGCCACCGCGCGATGTCGAGCATCAGCCGGCTGCGGTCGCCGGTGGCCTGCTGCACCGCGAGGCGGGTCAGTTCCTGGAGCGCGTCGAGGACCTCGCCCTTACGGCCGACGAGCTTGGTCAGATCATCACCACCATCGATGCTCACGACCGCCCGATCGCCATCGACGTCGAGGTCGATGTCGCCATCGAAGTCGAGCACGTCGAGCAGCTGCTCGAGATAGTCGCCGGCGATCTCGCCCTCTTCGACGAGGCGGTCTTCCTCATCCACATCATCGTCGGCGTCATCGTCATCATCGTCGGCGTCATCGTCATCATCGCCGGCGTCGGCGTCGGCGTCGGCCACTGCACTGTCGGCCGCGTCGTCGTCGGTGTCACTGACCTCCGCAACCGCACTCACGTCCGCTTCACCCTCAACCGATGCACCGAGACCGTCGGCATCGCCGACTACCTCGACATCCGGATTCTCGGTGTCGCGGTCACCCTGGGTCGCTGTTTCCGCTGTCATCTCACATCACCTAACTTCAGTACTTCCACGACGGTGTGTCGTTCACCAACAGGTCTCTGGGGTATGCCGGGGCAGTGCCCGGTCATCGTCGGCCGCCGCGACGATTGCCGCTGCGTTTCCCGGCGTTCTTTCCGCCGCGGTTGCCGGTGTTCTGCTTCTTGGAGCCCGGCCCGGAACCAGCTTTGGGACGGGTGGGTTTCTGACCCGGTTTGGGCGTGCTGCCGATTTCCGGTTCCGACGGCGAGTCCACCCCCGTCTTGCCACTGCCGCTCGTGCCACTGCCGGCTTTGTCCATCACGACCTTGCCGGTCTCATCGGAATCGCCTGTCGTGTCGACGACCTCGGTGGTCTCGCCATCACCGGCAGCAGCAACCGCCGGGGAGCTCTTCTTCTTCAACCGATCCGGCCGCACACCGGGTTTGGGGGCGTTGGCCTTCAGCTTCTCCTGCTTGGCGAGCTTGGCCTCTTCCTCTTCCTTGGCGATGCGCCCGAAGACGAGATGCTGCTGTCCGTAGGTCCAGATGTTGTTACTCATCCAGTACAGGAGGATGGCGACGGGGAAGAACGGTCCGGTCACCAGGATGCCGAGCGGGAAGATGTACAGCGCCAGCATGTTCATCATGCGGGTCTGCGGATTCTCCAGTGCCGCCTCGGGCTGCCGTGCCACCGAGGCCCGTGAGTTCATGTGCGTCGCGATGGAGGCGATGATCATCATCGGGACGACGACAATCGCGATCTGGACACGGGTGAAGTCGATTGGCTCGCCCGGGTTCACGAAGGCCTGCCACTCGGTCACCGGCTGCGTGATGAACGACGACAGCGGCACACCGAAGAGTCGGGCGTCGAGGAAGTTCTGCACCTGGTCGACACTGAAGAAGTAGTTCGGTGTGTTGCGCGTCTCGGTGGGGGACATGCCCAGCTGTCCCATACCGGTGGCCGTCCGGTTGAACGACCGGAGCACGTGGAACAAGCCGATGAAGACGGGGATCTGCAGCAGCATCGGCAGGCAGCCGAGGAGTGGGTTGAACCCGTGCTCCTTCTGCAGCTTCTGCATCTCCTCGGTCATCTTGACCCGATCCTTGGCGTACTTCTTGCGGATCGCCTGGAGTTCGGGGTTGATCTCCTGCATCTTCTTCGTGGTGCGGATCTGCTTCACGAAGGGCTTGTAGAGGATCGCGCGCAGCGTGAAGACCAGGAAGACCACCGAGAGCGCCCAGGCGACACCGTCACCGCCGGGTGAGTTGGGCAGGATGTGGTCGAACAGCCAATGCCAGACCCACATGATCCCGGAGACCGGGTAGTAGATGAAGTTGAGCACGGGTTAGTTGCCCCTCACTTCCGTCGGTGGTCTACGCCAACGGAACCCGTCTTCGGGTACCGGGTCGTAACCAGGTTTGTGCCAAGGTCCACATTTGAGCAGGCGAATGACCGACAGCCACCCGCCGTAGCGAAATCCGTGTCGTTCCAGCGCTTCGACGGCGTAGCCGGAACAGGTCGGCTCGAACCGGCACGTCGGCAGACGCATCGGCGAGATCCAGGTGCGATAGAGCTCGATGACAAAGATGAGTGTGCGCCGGGGGAGTAGTCGGACCGTGGTCAGCACCCGCGACCGGGTCGTCTGCTCGCCGGCCTCGGCGCTGGACACGCTGTTCGTCACCGGCCCGCTCATCGTCGGGCACCGGCTGCCAGTCGCGGATGCCGCCAGGCCGCCTCGAGCTGCTCGGCGAGTTCGACGCTGCTGCGCTGCGCCGCACTCCGGTGCGCCCGCACCACCACGTAGGTCTCCGGCGATGGACAGCTATCCATGGTGGCGGTGAACGCGGCGCGGAGTCGACGGGCCACCGCGTGGCGGGTGACCGCCGGGCCGACGGCCTTGCTGACGATCAGCCCCAGCCACGGACCGCCGTGCAGCGCGACGTCTCGTCGGATGCGGCTGTCATCGGGCCAGACCGGCGGAACCGGTGACGCGTGCAGGACAAAATCACGCGCCGAAACCCGCACGCCCGTGCGGAGCGTGCGGGAAAAGTCGGATCCACGTGAGATCCGATGGCGGGGCGCAGTCATCGATCAGCGAACCGAGCCACATGACGGACTCGGTTGTCGGGCCGACGATCAGGCCGTGAGCTTTGCGCGGCCCTTGGTGCGACGGCTGTTCACGATCGCGCGACCGGCGCGCGTACGCATACGCAACCGGAAACCGTGCACGCGTGCACGACGACGGTTGTTCGGCTGGAAGGTCCGCTTGCCCTTGGCCACGGTGACTCCTTGTGCTCCGTGCGTGACCCCGGCGGCTTGCGCCGTGGAACCACGTCTTTCTGGTTGGTCTGTTGATCCGGGAGCGGTGCCGAACTGATGTCGGTGGTATCGGTCGGCCGACCTCGGCGGAACCGGCGATCTCTCGACCGATCCCATCGCGGCGGCCGCGCAAATCCGCAACCTGGATGACCAGTCGAGACTACTGAGAGACCGGGCTCAA